>NZ_JBHTVZ010000009.1:0-164954 GCF_042792715.1 Isoptericola sp. NPDC056618
CCGGGCGACGAGGTCGCCCGGCGCCCGCCGTGTCTCAGCGCCGTACGGCGAGCAGCAGGCCGTCCCCCGACGGGGCCAGGGCGGACAGCACCCGGTCGTCGGAGCGCAGCGCGCGCCCGACGTCGCGCACCACGGTGGTCACCTCGTCGCGCCGCGCGGGATCGGGCACGCGCCCGCCGTGGAGCGCGCCGTCGACGGCGAGGACGCCGCCGGGGCGCAGCAGCCGCAGGCTGGCCTCGACGTACTCGGGATAGGAGTGCGGCTCCGCCCCGACGAGCACGAGGTCGTACGCGCCGTCGGTCAGCCGGGGCAGGACGTCGGCCGGCCGGCCGGGGATGGCGCGGGTGCGGCCCGGCGCGATCCCGGCCTCGGCGAAGGCCCGCTTCGCGGCGCGCTGGTGCTCGAGCTCGGCGTCGATGGTCGTGAGCACGCCGTCGGCGGGCATGCCGCGCAGGAGCCAGAGGGCGGCGACGCCGGTGCCCGTGCCGACCTCGACGACGGCCCGGGCGCCGAGCGCCGCGGCCACGACCTGCAGCAGCGCCCCCGTGCCGGGGGAGACGGCCCCGCAGCCGAGCTCCGCCGCGCGCTCGCGGGCACGGAGCAGCGCCTCGTCCTCGGGGACGAAGGACTCGCTGTAGGCCCAGGCTGCGGTGCGACCGCTGCGGGCGTCGACGTCGGTGGTGATGGCGGTCCTCCACGGCGGGGTCGCCGGCGGACGGCCGGCGCGGGTGGTGCTGCGGTGATCGTACGCGGGAACGCCGCGGCGCGCCCGGACGTTGCCGTGGGACGATGGTGATGATGACGACCGACCCCGCTCCCGTGCAGGACGTGCCCGAGGCCCCCGCCGAGGCGACCTCCGGCGCGCCCGAGGACGCCGCGTCCGCGACGGGATGGACGCCCCCGACGTGGGACGAGATCGTGCGCGAGCACTCGGCGCGCGTGTACCGGCTCGCGTACCGGCTGAGCGGCAACCGGCAGGACGCCGAGGACCTCACCCAGGAGACGTTCCTGCGCGTGTTCCGGTCGCTCTCCAGCTACACCCCCGGCACGTTCGAGGGGTGGCTGCACCGCATCACGACGAACCTGTTCCTGGACCAGGTGCGGCGCAAGAAGCGCATCCGCATGGAGGCGATGGGCGACGACGCCGCCCGCGTGGCGGCCCCCGAGGACCACGGTCGCCCCGAGCGCGGGTTCGAGCACGCCAACCTGGACCACGACGTGCAGGCCGCGCTCGACGCGCTGCGCCCGGAGTACCGCGCCGCGGTCGTCCTGTGCGACATCGAGGGCCTCAGCTACGAGGAGATCGCCGTCACGCTGGGCATCAAGCTCGGCACGGTCCGCTCCCGCATCCACCGCGCCCGTGCGCAGCTCCGCGACGCGCTGGAGCACCGGCGCGCGGAGGTGACCGCGCGGGACGCGAACGGCGGGGCGGCGTCGTGACGGGGTACGCCGGGTCCGGGCACCTCGGGGCCTGGGTGAGCGACCTGGCCGACGGCCAGCTCGACGCCGCGGCGACCGAGCGGGCGCTCGCGCACGTCGCGGGCTGCCCCCGGTGCGCGACCGAGCTCGACGCGGCCCGGGCCGCGCACCGCGCGCTCGCGGCAGCCTGCGACGTCGCGCCCGACCCGGAGCTCACGAACCGCCTGCTCGCGCTGTCGGCGTCCATCCCGTCGGCGACCGGCGACCCGCTGCGCGACCGCGGCCGGTCCGCGGACTGGGAGCGGCCCCGGGCGTGGGAGCCGACCCTCTCCGGCGACCTGGGCTCCCGACGGCGGCACCGGACCCGGCGGCTGGTCGCCGCGGGGGCGGGCGGCGTCGGCGTGCTCGGCGTCGCGCTGTTCGTGCTGGGGCAGGCCCCCGTCGTGAGCCCGGACCCGTCGCGGGTCGCGGCACTGACGCTGCTGGCGGACGCCGAGCCGGGCGGGCACGACGTGGCGGCCGGCCGCGCGGCCACCGCCGACGCACTCGCCTGGCTGGCCGACCACGGCTGGTCCGCGCCCGCCGCGCTGCCCGACGGGTACGCCGTGACCGCGCTGCGCACGGACGGCTGCGCCGGCGACGGCGGCCCGGACGCGGCGGCCGTCGAGCTGGACCTGTCCGGGCCGGACGGGAGCGCCGTCGCCTGCCTGCGCCAGGGCCGGCTCGCGGACCTGGGCACGGCCGTCGCCGGGACCACCGGCGGAGCCACCGACGGGTCGACGGGCGGGCTCGCCGTCCGTGGTCACGACGTGCGGGTGCTCTCCGCCGATCCGTGGCACGTCGCCTGGCAGTCGGGAGACACCGTCGTCGACGTGGCGACCGACGTCGACGCCGACGCGCTCGCCGAGCTCGTGGCGGCCTTCCCGGGCTCCGCCGCGGGGGACGACACGGGCGTGCTGCGCGAGATCTCCCGCGGCTGGACCATCATGACCGGCGCGATGTCCGGCGCCATGTCCGGAGCGATGACAGGAGCCGTCTGGCGCCGATGACCGAATCGTCCCGCCCCGCCGACGACCTGTTCGCGCCGCCCGAGCCACCGGCCCGGGCGCCGGAGCCCGACCCGTACGTGCCGCCGCCGGCGGCGAGCCTGTTCCCTGCCACGGTGTCAGCGAGGCCGGTGCCGGCCGACACCGCGCCGCCGACCGCGCCGCCGACCGAGCCGCCGACCGAGCCGCCGACCGAGCCGCCGACCGCAGTGCCGGAGACGGCGGCTCCCGCGCGGCCGGCGCGCCGTCGGCGCCCGGGGGCGGCGACGGTCGTGGTGCTGGCCCTCGTCGCGGGTGCCGTCGGCGGCTTCGCGGGGGACCGCGTGTCGGACGCCCTGGACGACGGGAGGCCCGCGGACGCGGCGCTGCCGACGTCGGGCGGACGGGACGCGGACGAGGGCACGGCCGCCGGGGCGTCCGCCGGCGCGGACCGCCCGGACGGTTCCGTCGCGGCGCTCGCCGCCGACGTGCTGCCGAGCGTCGTCTCGATCCAGGTGCAGGGCGCGAGCGGGGCGTCCAGCGGGTCGGGCTTCGTGCTGCGCGAGGACGGGTACATCCTCACGAACAACCACGTGGTCGCCCCTGCGGCGGCGTCGGGGGGCTCGGCGGTCGTGGTCTTCGCCGACGGCCGCAAGCGCGACGCCGAGGTGGTCGGCCGCACCGCGGACTACGACCTGGCCGTGGTGAAGGTGGACGCCGACGGCCTGGAGCCGCTGGTCCTCGGGGACTCCGACGCCGTGGTGGTCGGCGACCCCGTGCTCGCCGTCGGCGCCCCGCTGGGCCTGGACTCCACGGTGACGACCGGCATCGTCAGCGCCCTGCACCGGCCGGTGCAGGCGGGGGACGAGACCGGGGGAGGTGCGGCGACGGCGTTCATCGACGCGATCCAGACCGACGCGGCGATCAACCCGGGCAACTCGGGCGGCCCGCTGATCGACTCGAGCGGCGAGGTGGTGGGGATCAACTCGGCGATCGCGCAGCCGCCGGGCGCGATGTCCGCCACCGGCAGCATCGGCCTGGGCTTCGCGATCCCCGCGTCGCAGGCGCGGCACACCGCCGAGCAGCTCATCGAGTCGGGGCACGCGACGTACCCGGTGATCGGGGCGCTGCTCGACACGACGTACACCGGGGAGGGGGTGCAGGTGTCGTCCGGGCCCCAGCAGGGCCAACCGGCCGTCACCCCTGACGGCCCGGCCGACCGGGCCGGCATCCGCCCCGGCGACGTCATCCTGGAGATCGACGGCCGGCCCGTGACCGTGAGCGACGCCCTCATCGTGGCGATCCGCGCCCGCCAGCCCGGGGACGCGGTGACGCTGCGTGTGCGCACCGACGGCGAGGAGCGCGACGTCAGGGTGGTGCTGCAGGAGCGCGAGAGCGAATAGGCTGTCCGCGTGTTCGACATCAACGGCGGTGAGCTCCTCATCATCGTGGTGCTCGCCGTCCTGCTCATCGGGCCCGAGCGCCTCCCCGGGTATGCCGCCCAGCTGGCGTCGCTCGTGAAGCGCGGCAAGCGCCTGCTGCAGGACACCAAGGCGCGCGTGGACACCGAGCTGGGGCCGGAGTTCAAGGACGTCGACTGGTCCAAGCTCGACCCGCGCCAGTACGACCCCCGCCGCATCGTGCGCGATGCGCTCATGGACGACGACGACGATCCGGCCCCCGCGCCCCGCGCCGCCGCGGCGGCGGGCGGCACCGCGGCCGCCGCCGCCACCAGCGCCTCCGACGAGCGGCGCGCCGCGGTGCCGGCCCCGTTCGACGACGAGGCCACCTGACCGGTCGCGCGGCCCCCGGGGCAGCGCGTCGGGCCGGGTGCGGACGGGTTTCCGAGCGGTCCCGCCGACCTGCCACAATGGACGCCATGTCCGACGTCGCCACCTCACCGTCCCTCCAGCGCGGAGCGTCCGCGCCGGGACTGCCCCGCATCTTCTCCGGCATGCAGCCGACCGACGGGTCGCTGCACCTCGGGAACTACCTGGGCGCCCTCGCCCAGTGGGTGGCGCTCCAGGACGGCCACGAGGCGCTGTACTGCGTCGTCGACCTCCACGCCCTGACGGTGAACCCGGACCCGGCGGCGCTGCGCGAGCGCACCCGCCGCACCGCCGCCCAGTACCTGGCCGGCGGCATCGACCCCGAGCGGTCGATCCTGTTCGTGCAGTCGCACGTGGCCGAGCACGCGGAGCTGGCGTGGCTCCTGTCCTGCCAGACCGGTTTCGGCGAGGCCGGGCGCATGACCCAGTTCAAGGACAAGTCCGCCAAGCAGGGCTCCGAGGGCACCACGGTGGGCCTGTTCACCTACCCCGTGCTCATGGCCGCGGACATCCTCCTGTACGACACGGCGCTCGTGCCGGTCGGCGAGGACCAGCGCCAGCACCTCGAGCTCACCCGCGACCTGGCCGAGCGGCTGAACGCGCGCTTCGGCGAGGGCACCGCCGTCGTCCCCGAGGCGCACATCGTCAAGGCCGTGGCGAAGATCCAGGACCTCCAGGAGCCGACGGCGAAGATGAGCAAGTCGAACGCGGGCGGCAAGGGCGTCGTCTGGCTGCTCGAGGACCCGAAGAAGGCCGTCAAGGCGATCAAGTCGGCCGTCACGGACGCCGACGAGACGTACGGGGTGCGCTACGACCCTGCGGCCAAGCCGGGGATCTCGAACCTGCTCACGATCTTCTCGGCCGTCACCGGCCGCGGCGTCGACGAGATCGCCGCCGAGTACGACGGACGCGGCTACGGCTACCTCAAGGTCGACCTGGCCGACGCCGTCGTCGCCTTCCTCGAGCCGTTCCAGGCGCGGGCGCAGACCTACCTGTCCGACCCGGCGCAGCTCGACAAGGTGCTCGCCGACGGCGCCGAGCGCGCGCGGGACATCGCGCGCCCGGTGCTCGACCGCGTCTACGACCGGTTCGGTCTGCTGCCCCGGGGCGCCCGGTGAACCTCCCCGACCGCGGCCCGGCCCAGGTACGGATCGGCGTCGCCATCGCGGTGCCCGAGCCGTTCGGCTCGCGGCTCCAGGAGGCCCGCGCCGAGCTGGGCGACCCGCTGGCCCACGCGATCCCGCCGCACATCACGGTGATCGGCCCCACGGTGGTCGACGAGTCCGTGCTGGACGCGGTGGTCGAGCACCTCGAGAAGGTCGCGGCCGAGACGGAGCCGTTCCGGGTCCACCTGCGCGGGGCGGGCACGTTCCGCCCGATCTCGCCCGTGGTGTTCGTGGCCCTCGCCGAGGGCATCGCGGAGTGCGAGCAGCTCGAGACCGCCGCCCGCTCGGGCGTGCTGGCCCAGGACCTGCGGTTCAACTACCACCCGCACGTCACCGTCGCGCACGAGGTCTCCGAGGCCGACCTGGACCGCGCCTTCGTCGAGATGGCCGACTTCGACGGCGTCTTCGAGGTGGACCGGCTCTGGCAGTACGAGCACGGCGACGACGGCGTGTGGCGACCGCAACGCTCGTTCCGGCTCGCGGGGGAGCACCCCGCTCCCTAGGGTCGCGGTGTGAACGACCGACTCGAACGGGCGAAGAGCCGGTCCCTCGTCGCGTACCAGTGGTTCAAGAGCCTGCGGCCCGTGCGGTCGTGGTACTGGTACGTCGACCGCCGCGGCGCCCTCCTGTGCGGCGGCATCGCCTACACCGCGATCTTCTCGCTCTTCGCGGCACTGACGATCGGATTCACCGTGTTCTCGCGGGTGCTGGCGGGGCGGCAGGAGCTGCAGGACGAGGTCTTCGAGCAGATCAACGACTGGCTACCGGGCCTCATCAAGACCGCCGACAACCCGAACGGCGTCCTCGTCCCGAGCGAGCTCGTGCTCGACTCCGCGCTGACCTGGACGAGCGTGATCGCCTCGGTCGTCTTCCTCTGGACCGCGATCGGGTTCATGCGCGCCCTGCGCATCTCGGTGCGGTCGATGTTCGACCAGCCGGTGGTGGGCGTCAGCCCCGTGCTGTCGAAGATCTGGGAGCTGCTCGGGTTCGTCATCCTCGGCGCGATGATCGTGGCCTCCGCGGGGGCGAGCGTCCTCTCGCAGACGTTCAGCCGACAGATGCAGGCGTGGTTCGGCAGCTCGTACGTGCTCGCCCAGCTCACCGCGCTCGGCACGGCCGTGGTGGGCGTGCTGCTCGACGCGCTGCTCGTCTATCTCATCGTGCGAGTCGTGGCCCGGGTCAGGCCGCGCCGCCGACGGGACTTCTTCGTCGGCTGCCTGGCGGCGGGGGTCGTCGCCGGCGCGCTGCGCTGGCTGGGCACGTCCGTGGTGGCGGCGGGCGCCGACCGCAACGCGCTGCTCGCGGCGTTCGCGGGCCTCGTGACGGTCCTGGTGCTGGTGAACTTCGTGGCCCGGGTGCTGCTGCTGGTCTGCGCGTGGGTGTACGACCCGCCCCGGCTGGACGAGATCGCGCACGCGGAGGCGGAGGTCGCCGCGATGCGGGACGCCGCGGAGATCGAGCGCGTGGTGCGCCGCGGGCAGGGCTCCGGAAAGCCGTGGAGCCCCGTCGTCCGCGGGGTACGACGGGGCTCCTGGGCGCTGCGGGAGTCGAGCGTCCGCGGGGTCGGCCGGAGGAACGGGCCGGGGGTCAGAACGCGCGCGTGATCATCGCGCGCTTGACCTCCTGGATCGCCTTGGTGACCTCGATGCCGCGCGGGCAGGCCTCGGTGCAGTTGAAGGTCGTGCGGCAGCGCCACACGCCCTCCTTGTCGTTGAGGATCTCCAGGCGCTGCGTGGCGCCCTCGTCGCGGCTGTCGAAGATGAACCGGTGCGCGTTGACGATCGCGGCCGGGCCGAAGTACTGGCCGTCGGTCCAGAACACGGGGCAGGACGACGTGCACGCGGCGCACAGGATGCACTTGGTGGTGTCGTCGAAGCGCTCGCGGTCCTCGGCGGACTGCAGGCGCTCACGCGTCGGCTCGTTCCCCGAGGTGATGAGGAACGGCATGATCTCGCGGTAGGAGGCGAAGAACGGCTCCATGTCCACGACGAGATCCTTGACCACGGGCAGGCCCTTGATGGGCTCGACGGTGATCGGCTTGTCCGGGTTGACGTCCTTGAGGAGCGTCTTGCAGGCGAGCCGGTTGCGGCCGTTGATCCGCATGGCGTCGGAGCCGCAGACCCCGTGCGCGCAGGAGCGGCGGAAGGTCAGCGACCCGTCCTGCTCCCACTTGATCATGTGCAGCGCGTCGAGGACGCGGTCCGTACCGTGCACCTGGACCGTGAAGTCGTCCCAGGTCGACTCCTCGCCGTGCTCCGACTCGGGGTTGTACCGCCGGATGCGGAGCGTGACCTCGAAGCTGGGGACGGCACCGGCCTTCGGCTCGGTGGCGGGGTTCTCGAGTACAGCAGTCATCAGTACTTCCGCTCCATGGGCTCGTACCGGGTCTGGATGACGGGCTTGGACCCCAGGACGACCTTGTAGTCCCCGAAGTCCTCGACGTGGTCGAAGTAGCCCGGGACGTGGCCGTCGCCGGCGTCGGGGGCCGACGTCGGACGGCGGTACGCCATCGTGTGCAGCATGTAGTTCGCGTCGTCGCGGTCCGGGTAGTCCTCCCGGTAGTGCCCGCCGCGCGACTCCTTGCGGTTGAGGGCGGCGACGACGGTCACCTCGGCGATGTCCAGCAGGAAGCCGAGCTCGATCGCCTCGAGCAGGTCCGTGTTGAACAGCTTGCCCTTGTCCTGGACGGAGACGTTCCGGTACCGCTTCTGCAGGTCCCGGATCTCCGCCAGCGCCTCGTTGAGGGAGTCGCCGGTGCGGAACACCTGGGCGTTCGCGTCCATGGTCTCCTGCAGCGCCTTGCGGACGTCCGCGACGCGCTCGCCGTCGGGGCGGTCGCGCATCTCGGCGAGCTGTGCCTCGACGCGGGCGGTCGGGTTCTCCGGGAGCTCCCGGTGCGGGCCCGCCGACTTCGCGTACGCGGCGGCGGAGCGGCCGGCGCGCTTGCCGAAGACGTTGATGTCGAGCAGCGAGTTGGTGCCGAGGCGGTTCGAGCCGTGCACGGACACGCACGCGACCTCGCCGGCCGCGTAGAGGCCCTTGACGACGTTGTGGCTGTCGCGCAGCACCTCGCCCAGGATGTTGGTCGGCACGCCGCCCATCGCGTAGTGCGCCGTCGGGTAGACGGGCACGGGCTCGGTGTACGGCTCGATGCCGAGGTACGTGCGGGCGAACTCGGTGATGTCCGGGAGCTTCGCGTCGATGTGCGCGGGCTCCAGGTGCGTCAGGTCGAGCAGCACGTAGTCCTTGTTCGGGCCGGCGCCGCGGCCCTCGCGCACCTCGTTGGCCATCGAGCGGGCGACGATGTCGCGCGGCGCGAGGTCCTTGATGGTGGGGGCGTAGCGCTCCATGAAGCGCTCGCCGTCGGAGTTGCGCAGGATGCCGCCCTCGCCGCGCGCCGCCTCCGACAGGAGGATGCCGAGGCCCGCGAGGCCCGTCGGGTGGAACTGGAAGAACTCCATGTCCTCCAGCGGCAGGCCGCGGCGGTACGCCAGCGCCATGCCGTCGCCCGTGAGGGTGTGCGCGTTCGACGTCGTCTTGAAGATCTTGCCCGCGCCGCCGGTGGCGAAGATGATCGCCTTCGCCTGGAACACGTGGATCTCGCCGCTGGCCAGGTCGTAGGCGACGACGCCGGTCGCGTTGACCTCGGCCCCGTCCTCGATCTGCTCGGTGGTGAGGTCGTGGTCCGTGAGCAGGTCCAGCACGTAGAACTCGTTGTAGAACTCGACGTTCTGCTTCACGCAGTTCTGGTACAGCGTCTGCAGGATCATGTGGCCGGTGCGGTCCGCGGCGTAGCAGGCGCGGCGCACGGCGGCCTGGCCGTGCTCGCGGGTGTGCCCGCCGAACCGGCGCTGGTCGATGCGGCCCTCGGGCGTGCGGTTGAACGGCAGGCCCATCTTCTCCAGGTCGAGGACCGAGTCGATGGCCTCCTTCGCGAGGATCTCCGCCGCGTCCTGGTCGACCAGGTAGTCACCGCCCTTGACGGTGTCGAACGTGTGCCACTCCCAGTTGTCCTCCTCGACGTTGGCGAGGGCTGCCGCCATGCCGCCCTGGGCGGCACCGGTGTGGGAGCGGGTGGGGTAGAGCTTCGAGATCACCGCGGTGCGGGCCTCGCCGGAGGCCTCGAGCGCCGCGCGCATGCCGGCGCCGCCTGCGCCGACGATGACGACGTCGTACTGATGTGTCTGCATCGGGGGGTGCCTGTCCTTAGTTCGAGAAGCAGATCGACGGCAGGAGCTCGGCCGGGGCGCCCGGCGGGCAGGGGTTGAACGTGAAGATCACGAGGGTGCCGAGCACGACCACGATCGTGAACGCCAGGTACAGCAGCACCTTGAGCACGCCGCGGGTGGAGTCCTTCTGGGCGTAGTCGTTGATGATCGTCCGCACGCCGTTGGTCCCGTGGATCATCGCGAGCCACAGCATCAGCAGGTCCCAGACCTGCCAGAAGGGGCTGGACCACTTGCCGCCGACGAAGGCGAAGTCGATCGCGTGCACGCCCTCGCCCACCATGAGGTTGACGAAGAGGTGGCCGAAGATCAGCACGACCAGCACGACGCCGGACGCCCGCATGAAGACCCAGCTGTACAGCTCGTAGTTGCCGCGGGTCGTCTTGCGGCGGGCGTAGGGGGACCGCGGGGCCGCGATGGCGGACGGGGTCTGGGTCGAGGCCATCAGTGCCCACCTCCGAAGACGTTCATCAGGTGCCGCGGCAGGAAGCCGGCCATGGTCACGACGAACAGGCCGACGACGACCCAGAGCATCGTCCTCTGGTACTTCGGGCCCTTGGCCCAGAAGTCGACGAGGATCACGCGGATGCCGTTGAACGCGTGGAAGACGATCGCGGCGACGAGGCCGGCCTCCCCGAGTCCCATGATCGGCGTCTGGTACGTCCCGATGACGGCGTTGTAGGCCTCGGGCGACACCCGGACGAGAGCCGTGTCCAGGATGTGCACGAGGAGGAAGAAGAAGATGAGCACGCCGGTCACGCGATGCGCGACCCAGGACCACATGCCTTCACGGCCGCGGTAGAGCGTGCCAGCAGGTGCTGTAGGCACGGGGGGAGCCTCCGTTGGCGGATTCTGTGTGGATTCCGTTCACGGTCACTGTAGTGACATCCGGTCGTCTCGCGGCACACGAGGTCCGGCAAACCGGGACGGTCCGGTGTCTTTCGTGACCTATTCCACAGGGTTGACGTCGCCGACGGCCGCGTCGTCAGCACGCTTATGCTGCGGGGATGAGCACTGCGGCGCCCCCCTCCCGTTCACCGGTCCCCGGGTTCTACGCCGTGATCCCCGCCGGGGGTGCCGGCACCCGGCTGTGGCCGCTCTCCCGCGCGGGCGCGCCGAAGTTCCTGCACGACCTCACCGGCGCGGGCCGCACGCTGCTGCAGGGCACGGTCGACCGGCTGCGCCCGCTCGCGGGCGGCGGGGTCGTGCTCGTCACCGGTGAGCCGCACGTCGCGGCCGCACGAGAGCAGCTGCCCGAGCTGGCCGAGGACGCCGTGCTCGCCGAGCCCTCGCCGCGCGACTCGATGGCGGCCATCGGGCTGGCCGCGGCCGTGCTGGAGCGGCGGCACGGGGACGTCGTCGTGGGCTCGTTCGCCGCGGACCAGGTGGTGTCCGGCGCGGCGTCGTTCGACGCCGCGGTGCGGGAGGCGGTCGCGGCCGCGCGCGCCGGCTACGTCGCGACCATCGGCATCGCCGCCTCGCGCCCGTCCGTGGCGTTCGGCTACGTGCGCAGCGGCGAGCCGCTCGGCGTCGAGGGCGCGCCGAGCGCCCTGCACGTGCGCGGCTTCACGGAGAAGCCCGACGCCGCGACGGCCCGCGAGTACGTGGCGTCCGGCGAGTACCGCTGGAACGCCGGCATCTTCGTGGCCCGCAGCTCCGTGCTCCTGGGCCACCTCGCGACGCACCGCCCCGCCCTGCACGACGGGCTGCGGGAGATCGCCGCCGCCTGGGACACGCCCGACCGTGCGGCCGTGGTCGCCCGGGTGTGGCCCGGCCTCGAGAAGATCGCGATCGACCATGCCGTCGCGGAGCCCGTCGCGGCCGAGGGCGGCGTCGCCGTCGTCCCCGGCACGTTCGGCTGGGACGACGTCGGCGACTTCAACTCGCTCGCCGCGCTCCTGCCGTCGGACGACGAGGGCGGCTCCAAGGTGCTGGGCGACCCGGCCGACGTCGTGCGGGTGCAGTCGGCCGGCTCGGTCGTCGTGCCCGGCGGCGACCGGGTGGTCGCGCTGCTCGGCATCGACGACGTCGTCGTGGTCGACACCCCCGACGCGCTCCTCGTGACCACCCGTGCCCGCGCGCAGCAGGTGAAGGACATGGTCGACGCGATGCGCGCCCACGGACGGGAGGACGTCCTGTGAGCGCCCGCGAGGCCGGGGCGCGGCTGGACGAGATCGTCGCGGCGCTCGAGGACGAGCTGGTCGCGATCCGGCGCGACGTGCACGCGCACCCCGAGCTCGGCCGCCAGGAGGTCCGCACCACGGCGCTCGTGGCCGACCGGCTGCGCGCCGCCGGCCTCGAGCCCAGGCTGCTCGAGGGCACCGGCCTGGTCTGCGACGTCGGCCCCGACCGGTCGCCCGACGGCCTGGGCCGCGTGGCGCTGCGAGCGGACATCGACGCGCTGCCCCTCGACGACTCGTGCGGCCTGCCGTTCCGCTCGGTGGTGCCGGGCGTGGCGCACGCCTGCGGGCACGACGTGCACACCACCGTGGTGCTCGGCGCCGGACTGGCGCTCGCCGCGCTGCACGACGAGGGCCTGCTCGAGCGCGGCGTCCGGCTCGTGTTCCAGCCGGCCGAGGAGATCATGCCCGGCGGCGCGCACGACGTCGTCGCCCAGGGCGCGCTCGACGGCGTCGACCGCATCGCGGCGGTGCACTGCGAGCCCAAGCTGGACGTCGGGCAGGTCGGCACCCGCATCGGGCCGATCACCTCGGCCTCCGACAGCGTCACGGTCACCCTGTCGTCCTCGGGCGGGCACACGTCCCGCCCGCACCTGACGGGCGACGTCGTGTACGCCCTGGGTCAGGTCATCACGCAGGTGCCCGCCGTGCTGGGCCGCCGGCTGGACCCGCGCTCGGGCGTGAACCTCACGTGGGGCGCCGTGCACGCGGGCAACGTGCACAACGCGATCCCGGCGACCGGCACCGTCGCCGGCACGCTGCGCTGCCTCGACGTGCGCGCGTGGGAGCGGGCCGGGCAGGTGCTGCACGACGCGGTGGAGCAGGTCGTGGCGCCGTACGAGGTGGACGTGACCGTGCGGCACGCGCGCGGCGTCCCGCCGGTGGACAACGACGCGGCCGTGACGGGCGCGCTCGAGGCGGCGGGGACGGCGGTGCTCGGGCCCGAGGGCGTCGTGCTCACCGAGCAGTCGCTCGGCGGGGAGGACTTCGCCTGGTACCTCACCAAGGTGCCGGGCGCGATGGCCCGCCTCGGCACCGGGACCCCGGGGGAGCGGCGCTACGACATCCACCAGGGCGACCTCGTCGTGGACGAGCGGTCGATCGCCGTCGGTGCCCGGTTGCTGGGACGTTTCGCGCTCCAGCCGTGAGACGCCGGAAAGTGTCCGGCGTGTTGCGGCGCTCGGGAGTCGATACCGCTTCGGTAACGACTCCTGCGGGTTCGTCGCCTGCGGTTCTCGGTGGGGGTGGCGGTGGCTAGGCTTCACGTCGGTGACGGGCCGGACGATCCTGGCCCGACGAACGATCGACAGGAGCGACAGGTGAAGAGAGCGATCAAGCTCACGGCCCTCGCCGGCGTCGCGGCGCTCGCGCTGGCGGCCTGTGCGGAGGCCCCCGAGGAGTCCGGTGGCGACAGCAGCGCCGCGGCCGCGGTGGAGGGCTTCAAGCCGTGCATCGTCTCGGACCAGGGTGGGTTCGACGACAAGAGCTTCAACCAGCTGAGCTTCGAGGGGGCGACCAAGGCCGCGGACGAGTTCGGCGTCGAGCTCACCGCCGTCCAGTCGCAGACCGAGACGGACTACCAGCCGAACATGGAGTCGCTGGTCGGGCAGAGCTGCTCCCCGATCGTGTCCGTCGGCTTCAACCTGGCCGCCGCGACCACGGAGGCCGCCGAGGCGAACCCGGACACCGAGTTCATCCTCGTCGACGAGACGATCGACGCGGACAACGTCAAGCCGCTGCTGTACGACACGGCGCAGGCCGCGTTCCTCGCGGGCTACCTGTCGGCCGGGTACTCCGAGACCGGCAAGGTCGGGACCTTCGGCGGCGCGCCGATCGCGACCGTGACCATCTTCATGGACGGTTTCAAGCAGGGCGTCGAGTACTACAACGAGACCAAGGGCGAGAACGTCGAGCTCGTGGGCTTCGAGGGCGGGGAGAAGGGCTCCTTCACCGGCAAGTTCGAGGCGAACGAGACGGCGAAGACCACCGCGCAGAACATCCTCGACCAGGGCGTCGACGTGATCCTGCCGGTCGGCGGCCCGATCTACCAGTCCGCGATCGCGGCGATCCAGGACTCGGGCAAGGACGTCGCGCTCATCGGCGTCGACGCCGACCTGTTCGAGTCCGACCCGTCCACGCAGGACTACGTGCTGACGTCGATCCTCAAGGGGATGGACATCTCCACCTACGAGGCCGTCAGCGCCGCCGCCAAGGGCGAGTTCGACGCGACGCCGTACATCGGCACGCTCGAGAACGAGGGCGTGGGCATCGCCCCGCTGCACAACTTCGAGGACAAGGTCGACCCCGCCCTCATGGACGAGGTCACCGCGCTCCAGGAGCAGATCATCTCGGGCGAGGTCGAGGTCACCTCGTACCTGGACAAGTAGCAGCGACGGCGGTCCGGTGACGGACCGCCGTCCCGGCACACGGACGGTGGCGCGGCCCCAGGGCCGCGCCACCGTCTGCACTCTGTGGGGTGACCTGGGTCGGCATCTCCTGCGGACGGCGACGAGGCCGCCCCGGTGAGAGGCTGGCCGCGGCGGGCTCCCCGACCCCCCGACGACCCGCGACGACGGAAGGCAGAGCATGAGGCTCGAGCTGCGCGGCATCACGAAACGCTTCGGCGCCCTCGTGGCGAACGACCACATCGACCTGGTGGTGGAGCCGGGCGAGATCCACTGCCTGCTGGGCGAGAACGGCGCCGGCAAGTCCACCCTGATGAACGTGCTGTACGGCCTGTACCAGGCGGACGAGGGCGAGATCCTGCTCGACGACGAGGCGCAGGCCTTCGAGGGTCCCGGCGACGCGATGGCCGCCGGGATCGGCATGGTGCACCAGCACTTCATGCTCGTCCCGGTGTTCACCGTGGCCGAGAACGTCATGCTCGGGCACGAGTCGACGCGGGCCGGCGGCGTGCTCGACCTGGAGAGCGCGCGCTCCAAGGTCACCGAGATCGCGGACCGGTTCGGGTTCCAGGTGGACCCCGACGCCCTGGTCGAGGACCTCCCCGTGGGCGTGCAGCAGCGGGTCGAGATCATCAAGGCGCTCTCGCGCGACGCCGACGTGCTGGTCTTCGACGAGCCCACGGCCGTGCTCACCCCCCAGGAGACCGACGAGCTCATGGGGATCATGCGGCAGCTGCGCGACGAGGGCGCCGCGATCGTCTTCATCACGCACAAGCTGCGCGAGGTCCGCGCCGTCGCCGACCGGATCACGGTGGTGCGGCACGGCAAGGTGGTCGGCGAGGCGAGCCCCGGCGCGACCGACGCCGAGCTGGCGTCGCTGATGGTGGGCCGCGCCGTCGAGCTGACCGTGCGCAAGGACGCGCCCCGCACCACCGACAACGAGCTCGCCGTCACGGACCTGCGGGTCACGGGCGCGGACGGGCAGGTGCTGGTGGACGACGTGAGCTTCACGGTGCGCGGCGGCGAGGTGCTCGTCGTGGCAGGCGTCCAGGGCAACGGGCAGACGGAGCTCACCGAGGCGCTGGTGGGCCTCCAGGAGCAGGTCACCGGCAGCGTGCGGCTGGACGGCAAGGAGCTGGTCGGCCGCTCGGTGCGCCGGATCCTCCAGGCAGGGGTCGGGTTCGTGCCCGAGGACCGCAACGAGGACGGCCTGGTCGGCGAGTTCACGATCGCGGAGAACCTGGTGCTCGACCGGACGGACGGCCCGCCGTTCGTCCGGCGCGGCGCCCTGCAGCTCGCCGCCCGCGACGAGTTCGCGCGCGAGAAGGTCGCGGAGTACGACGTCCGCACGCAGGGCATCGAGACGCGCGTGGGCCGCCTGTCCGGCGGGAACCAGCAGAAGGTCGTCCTCGCGCGCGAGCTGTCGCGCGAGCTGCGGCTGCTGGTGGCCGCGCAGCCGACCCGCGGCGTCGACGTCGGGTCGATCGAGTTCATCCACAAGCGCGTCGTCGAGACGCGCGACTCGGGCATCCCGGTGGTCGTCGTGTCGACCGAGCTCGACGAGGCCGTGGCCCTCGCCGACCGGATCATGGTGATGTACCGCGGCCGCGTCGTCGGCATCGTGCCGGCGGACACCTCGCGCGACGTGCTCGGCCTGATGATGGCCGGTGTCGCCCCCGAGGGCGGCCCCGATCGAGAAGGAGACGCGGCGTGAGCGGCGAGACGCCCCAGGACCGGGCGCAGGACCCGGCACAGAACCAGGGGCAGGGGCCCGACGTCGACCCCGGGTCGCGGCTCGGCGAGGCGCTCGAGCAGGTCGACGCGGCGGCCGAGCCCGGGCTCGCGGAGGAGCTGGAGCAGGAGGCGGCGCGCGAGCAGGCGGCGGCCGTCGAGGAGTCGGGCCAGCGGTGGCGCGACGCGGTGCGCCGCGCGACGTCGGGCGGCTGGGCCGTCGCCCTGGGCGCGATCGTGCTGGCGGTGCTGGCCGGGTCGGTCCTCATCGTCGTCACCGACGAGAAGGTGCAGGCCGCCGCGCCGTACTTCTTCGCACGTCCGGGCGACACGCTCGCCGCGGTCGGCCAGGCCGTGGGCGGCGCGTACTCCGCCCTGTTCCAGGGCGCGGTGTACAACTTCAGCGCCGACACGTTCGCGCAGGGGATCAAGCCGCTGACGCAGACGCTCGCCAACGCCACGCCGCTCATCGCGGCCGGGCTGGGCGTCGCCCTGGCGTTCCGCGCCGGGCTGTTCAACATCGGCGGCCAGGGGCAGATGCTCATGGCGGCCACCGCGGCCGGCTGGATCGGCTTCGCCGTGACCGGGCTCCCGTTCCCGCTGCACCTGCTGGTGTGCCTCGTGGCCGGCGTCGCCGCCGGCGCGCTGTGGGCGGGCATCGCCGGCCTGCTCAAGGCGCGCACCGGCGCGCACGAGGTGATCGTCACGATCATGCTCAACTACGTGGCGCTCTACCTGCTGTCGTACCTGCTCTCGACGCCGGGGCTCATGCAGGCGCCCGGGTCCGCGTACCCGAAGACGCCGCCGATGCAGGACTCGGCCGTCCTGCCGCCGCTGCTCGGCAGCGAGTACAACCTCGACTGGGGCTTCGTGCTCGCGCTGCTCGCGGTCGTCGGGGTGTGGTGGCTGCTCAACCGGTCGAGCACGGGCTTCGCCTTCCGCGCCGTGGGCGAGAACCCCAAGGCCGCGCGGGTGGCCGGCATCGACGTGTCGCGCACCACGGTGCTCGTCATGCTGGTGGCCGGTGGCCTCGTCGGCCTCGCCGGGGCGCAGCAGGTGCTGGGCACGGTGACCTCCGGCTTCAGCACCGACATCGACTCGGGCATCGGCTTCGACGCCATCACGGTGGCGCTGCTGGGCGGGTCCTCGCCGTGGGGCGTGCTCGGCGCGGGCATCCTGTTCGGCGGCTTCAAGGCCGGCGGCTCCGCGATGCAGGCGGCCGAGGGCATCCCGATCGAGATCGTGCTCGTGGTGCAGTCGCTGATCGTGCTGTTCATCGCGGCGCCGCCGCTGGTGCGGGCGGTGTTCCGCCTGCCGCAGCCGGAGCGCACGCCGCGTCGTCGTGAGGGCCGAGGAGAACGCCGACGTGACCGCCGCGGTGCGGGCGCGCCGGGCGCCGGGGAGGGACAGGCATGACCGCCACGACCGTCGACCAGCCCGGGGCCGCGGCCCCGGCCAGCGCGTCGCGCGCCGCCGTACCGGTGACCTGGAAGGCCGTCGTCGGCCTCGGGGTCGTCCTGGTCCTGTACGCGCTGCTGCTGCTCCTGGCGCCGCACGAGGGCTCCGCGCGGTTCGCGCTGTCGACCAGCACCGACTTCGTCGTGCTGTCGACCCTCGTCGTGCCCGCGATGGCGACGGCCTGGGTCTGCGCCGCCGTCGGCCTCGCCGTGCTGGCGTTCGCCGCCGTGCGCACGCGGTCGGGGCGGCGGGTGCCCGTGTGGGCGGTCGCCGTCTTCGCGGCCGCGCTGCTCGTCGGGTTCCTCGCCTGGGCGGGCGCGGGCAGCCCGCGCGACATCTCGGTGGTGGGCCTGCTCGGCGGCGCCATCGGCCTGTCGGTGCCGCTCGTCTACGGCGCCCTCGGCGGCGTCATCGGGGAGCGCGCGGGCGTCGTCAACATCGCCATCGAGGGGCAGCTGCTGGCGGGCGCGTTCGTCGCCGCCATCGTCGCGTCGCTCACGAAGAACCCGTGGGCCGGGTTGGTGGCGGCCGTGCTGGCGAGCGCCCTCGTGGCCCTGGTGCTGGCGCTGTTCACCATCACCTACCGGGTGAACCAGGTGATCGTCGGCGTGGTGCTCAACGTGCTGGTGATCGGCCTGACGAGCTTCTTCTACTCCGAGGTGCTCGTCCCGAACGCCGACACGCTCAACTCGACCGTCCGGTTCCCGCGCCTGCCCGTCCCGGGGCTCGAGAGCATCCCCGTGATCGGGCCCGTGCTGTTCAACCAGACCATCGTCGTCTACCTCATGTACCTCGCGGTCCCGGCGGTGTCGTACGCCCTGTTCCGCACGAAGTGGGGCCTGCGGGTGCGCGCGGTGGGCGAGCACCCCAAGGCGGCCGACACGGTGGGCATCGACGTGCTGCGCACGCGCTACCGGGCCGTGCTGATCGGCGGCGCGGTGGTCGGGCTCGGCGGCGCGTTCTACACGGTCGTGTCGATCAACCAGTTCGGCCGCGAGATGACGGCCGGCGCGGGCTTCATCGCCCTCGCCGCGGTCATCTTCGGCAAGTGGGACCCGCTCCGGGCCGCCCTGGCCGGCCTGCTGTTCGGCTTCGCGACGAACCTGCAGAACGTGCTGTCGGTCGTGGGGTCGCCCGTCCCGAGCCAGTTCATGCTGATGCTCCCGTACGTGGTGACGCTGCTGGCGGTGGCCGGGCTCGTCGGCCGGTCCCGCGCGCCCGCCGCGTCCGGGACGCCCTACACCAAGGAGTAGCGATGACGAGCACTGGTCCGACCGTCGACTGGGAGGCGCTGCGCGCCGCGGCGCGGGACGTCGTCGAGCGGGCGTACGTGCCGTACTCCGGCTTCCCGGTCGGGGCGGCGGCGCTCGTGGACGACGGCCGCGTGGTGGTGGGCTGCAACGTGGAGAACGCCGCCTACGGGGTGACGCTCTGCGCGGAGTGCTCGCTCGTGTCCGCCCTGGTCACGGGCGGTGGCGGCCGCCTCGTCGCGTTCACGTGCGTGGACGGCGCGGGGCGGACCCTCATGCCGTGCGGGCGGTGCCGGCAGCTCCTGTGGGAGCACGGCGGCCCCGACCTGCTGGTGGAGTCCGTCCGGGGCGTCGTGCCTATGACGGCGGTGCTGCCCGACGCGTTCGGCGCACCGGACCTGGACCGTTACCGCGAGGGGAGCGAGGCATGACCGTGCCGGGCAGCATGTCGGGCAGCGAGCCGTTCGACGCCGTCGACGTCATCCGGACCAAGCGCGACGGGCACCCGCTCGAGGCGGCGCAGATCGACTGGGTGGTGGACGCCTACACGCGGGGCGCCGTCGCCGAGGAGCAGATGTCGGCCCTCGCGATGGCGATCCTGCTGCGGGGGATGACGCGCCCGGAGGTCGCGCGCTGGACGGGCGCGATGATCGCGTCCGGCGAGCGGATGGACTTCTCGGGCTTGTCGCGCCCGACCGCGGACAAGCACTCGACCGGCGGCGTGGGGGACAAGATCACGCTGCCGCTCGCGCCGCTCGTCGCGTCGTTCGGGGTGGCCGTGCCGCAGCTCTCGGGCCGCGGCCTCGGGCACACGGGCGGCACGCTCGACAAGCTCGAGGCGATCCCGGGCTGGCGGGCCGCGCTGAGCAACGCCGAGCTCATGGACCAGCTCGAGGACGTGGGCGCGGTGATCTGCGCCGCCGGGGCGGGGCTGGCGCCCGCGGACAAGAAGCTCTACGCGTTGCGCGACGTGACCGGGACGGTCGAGTCGGTGCCGCTCATCGCGAGCTCGATCATGAGCAAGAAGATCGCGGAGGGCACCGGGGCGCTCGTCCTCGACGTCAAGGTGGGCTCGGGCGCGTTCATGAAGGACCTCGACTCCGCGCGGGAGCTCGCCCGCACCATGGTCGACCTCGGCACCGACGCGGGCGTGCGCACGGTCGCGCTGCTCACCGACATGGCCGTGCCGCTCGGCCGCACCGCGGGCAACGCGCTCGAGGTGCGCGAGTCGGTGGAGGTGCTCGACGGCGGCGGCCCGGCCGACGTCGTCGACCTCACCGTGGCGCTGGCCGTCGAGATGCTGGCCGGGGCGGGACGGCCCGTGCCCGAGACCGAGGTGCGCGCGGCGCTGGCCGACGGCCGCGCCAAGGAGGTCTGGCGCCGGATGATCGCGGCGCAGGGCGGCGACCCCGACGCGCCGCTGCCGCGCGCCCGCGAGCGGCAGGACGTGCTCGCGGACCGGTCCGGCGTCCTCACCCGGCTCGACGCGTACGCCGTGGGCATCGCGGCCTGGCGCCTCGGCGCGGGGCGCTCGCGCCGGGAGGACCCGGTGCAGGCCGGGGCGGGCGTCGAGCTGCACGCGAAGCCGGGGGACGAGGTCGCCGCAGGCCAGCCGCTTCTCACGCTGCACACCGACACCCCGGAGCGGTTCGACCGCGCCCGGGCGGCGCTCGAGGGGCAGTGGGCGGTCGACGACGCGGTGGGCGGCGACGCGGCCCGACCGCTCCTGCTCGACCGGATCGGCTGACCGGGCCGGGCGATCGGGAGGGGTCCGGACGATGGCGGCGCGGGCGCTGCGCGCGACGGACGTCCTCGCGCTCCTGGGCGCGTTCGCGGGGCCGACGCCGGAGCTGCCGCCCGCCGGACGGTTCGCCCGCCCGGAGGTGCCCGAGGACCTCGTCCCGGCGCTCGCCGCGCTCGCCCCGGCGGTGCGGGCACGGGTGCTCGACCCGCTCGGCCGACGCGGTCCGCAGCCCGCCCCGGGGCGCCCGCGCACGCTGACGCTCCCCGCCGCGGACGGTGTGGTCGCCCCGGCCCGGCAGGTCGACGAGCGTACGTGCGGCGCGGCGGTGCTGGCCCTGCTCGCGCTCGCGAGCGACCCGCGCCGGGCGCTCGAGCTGAGCCGCCGGCCGCCGGGTGCCGCCGAGATCTTCGCCGGGTCCCAGCGAACGCTGCACGCCCGTGCCACGCGAGGGCCGGGCGGCCTGCCGGCGTGGCCCGTCGCGCTCGGCACGCCGCCGTGGGGAGCGGCCCGCGTGGCCCGGTACGGACCGGTCCGCTACACCCATCGCGTGGTCGGCGGGCGCTCGGGCGCGCGCGTGCTGGCCGCCGCGGTGGACGCTGCGGCCGCGGGCGTGCCCGTCCCGCTGTACTCGGGCGGCGACCTCGCCGGCGGCGTGTCGACGGCGGTGCCCCGGCACGTCGTCCTCCTCACGACCGTGCGGGGCGGCGTCGCGACCGTCTACGAGCCGTCGGCCGGCCGGCTGCACGCGGTGCCGGTCGCGCGGCTCGTCGCCGCCGGCGCCCGGGAGCGCGGGAACGACCCGCCGGCTACCGCCGCGCTGGGCGGCTGGCCGCACGTGGTGTGGGCGCTGCTGCCGCGGGACGCGCGAGGCTGAGGGCCGACCGCCACCGAGGTGTCAGACGCACGGCCTGCTCCCGTACGTCCTGACAGGGGTCCCGGCTCCTCTGGCGCGCCACGGGGCCGGGGTCCACGATGGGAGCGCACCGCCGTCGAGCGAAGGGACAAGCCCCATGAGCACCGCCCCGGACGACGCCTGGCGGGACGCCGGGCTCGGGAATCCCGACGACACCACGAGCCTGGTCGAGGACGCCCTGACGGACGACGCGGAGGCGGGCGACGCCGCGGAGGCCGGTGGCCGCGTCGAGGAGTACAAGCCGCGCCACGCCCGGCCCGACCTGGACGGCGAGGCCGCGGAGGCCGACGTCGTCGAGCAGAGCCAGGAGGTCCCCGGGCTCGACGATCCCGAGGCCTCCGGCGACGCCTGATCGCCGGTAGGTTGGCCCCATGACGCAAGCCCTCGTCGACCTGATCCCTGACCTGCCCAAGGTGCTCCTGCACGACCATCTCGACGGGGGACTGCGACCGCAGACCGTCCTCGAGCTCGCCGCCGAGGTGGGTCACGAGCTCCCGGCGTCGGACGCCGGGTCGCTCGGCACCTGGTTCGTCGAGGCCGCCGACTCGGGGTCGCTGGTGCGGTACCTGGAGACGTTCGACCACACCATCGCCGTCATGCAGACGGCCGACGCCCTGGCCCGCGTGGCGCGCGAGGCCGTGCTGGACCTGGCCGCGGACGGCGTCGTGTACGCCGAGCAGCGCTGGGCGCCGGAGCAGCACCTGGCCCGCGGGCTGACGCTGCCGGAGACGGTCGAGGCCGTGCAGGCGGGCATCGACGAGGGCATCCGCGAGGCGGCGTCGCGCGGGCAGATCATCCGCGTCGGGCAGCTGGTCACCGCGATGCGGCACACCGACCGCTGGCAGGAGATCGCCGAGCTCGCCGTCGCCCACCGCGACCGCGGCGTGGTCGGCTTCGACATCGCCGGCCCGGAGGACGGGTTCCCGCCCTCGCGGCACGTGGAGATCTGGCGCTACCTGGCCGAGCAGGACTTCCCGACGACGATCCACGCGGGGGAGGCGGCCGGGCCCGCGTCGATCGCCGAGGCCGTGCACCTCGGCCAGGCCGACCGGATCGGCCACGGCGTGCGGATCGTCGAGGACATCACGTTCCACGAGGGCTTCGACGACGACGGCGAGCGGCGCGCCGAGCTGGGGCGCCTCGCGCACTGGGTGCGCGACCACCAGATCGCGCTCGAGGTGGCGCCCGTGTCGAACCTGCAGACGGGCGCCACGTCGGCGACGTCGGTGGCCGACCACCCGATCACGCGCCTCAAGGAGCTGGACTTCGCGGTCACGCTCAACACGGACAACCGCCTCATGTCCCGCACGTCCATGACGAACGAGATGACGCGGCTCGTCACCGAGGCCGGCTGGACCATCGACGACCTGGCGGACGTCACCCTGACCGCCGCGTGGAGCGCGTTCATGCACCACGACGAGCGCCGCGCGCTGGTCGACGACGTCATCCTGCCGGGGTACCAGCAGGTCGAGGGAGCGCAGCGATGAACGACGCCGCCCGGTCCGGCCAGGCCGACGTGCCCGCCGACGCCCTCGCGCTCGCGCGGTTCGTCGACCACACGCTGCTCAAGCCGGAGGCCACGACCGCCGACGTCACGGCCCTGGTGGAGGAGGGCGTCGGCCTGGGCGTGTTCTCCGTCTGCATCTCGCCGACGTTCGTCGCGCACGCCGCGCGCGTCGCGGCCGGCCGGATCGCGGTGGCGACCGTGAGCGGCTTCCCGTCGGGCAAGCACGTCAGCGCGGTGAAGGCGGCCGAGGCGGCCCGCGCCGTCGCCGACGGCGCCGACGAGGTCGACATGGTGATCGACGTCGGCGCGGCCAAGGAGGGCGCGTTCGACGCGGTCCGGGCGGACATCGCCGCGGTCCGCGCGGCCGTGCCCGCCGAGCACCTGCTCAAGGTCATCATCGAGGCGGCCGCGCTCACGGACGCCGAGATCGTCGCCGTCTGCCGGGCCGCGCAGGACGCCGGCGCCGACTTCGTGAAGACCTCGACGGGCTTCCACCCTGCGGGCGGCGCGTCCGTGCACGCGGTGGAGCTCATGGCGCAGACGGTCGGGGGCGCGCTGGGGGTCAAGGCCTCGGGCGGGGTCCGGACGCTGGACGACGCGCTCGCCATGATCCGCGCCGGCGCTACGCGGCTGGGCCTGTCCGGGACCGCGGGGGTGCTCGCGGGGTTCTCCGGCCAGCCCGCGCCCGCCGGCGACAGCGGCTACTGAGGGCCGCCGGGTGGCCGCCGAGCCGCTCGTCGACGTCCGCGCGGCCGCGCGCACGCGCGGCACGGTCCAGGTCCTGGCGCCCACGTCGCTGACGCTGGGGCCGGGCGAGGCGGCCGCCGTCGTCGGGCCGAACGGCAGCGGCAAGTCGACGCTGCTGCGCCTCGTCGCGGGCAAGGACGAGCCGACCTCGGGCGACGTGCGGGTGCTCGGCCTGCCCGCCGGGCAGGCGCGCCTGCGGCGGCGGGAGGACGTCGCGCTGCTGCTGGGCGGCCTGGCCGCGTACCCCGACCTCACGGTCGCCGAGCACCTGCGCCTCGTCGCGTCGGCGTGGGCGGGCCGGCATGCGGGCCCCGACGTCGAGACGGCGCTCGCGGCGGCCGAGCTGGACCGGGTGCGCGACCAGCTCCCCGGCGAGCTGTCGTCCGGGGAGGGGCAGATGTTCGCCCTCGCGACGACGCTCTACCGGCCCGCTCGCCTCGTGCTGCTCGACGAGCCGGAGCAGCGGCTCGACGCCCGATGGCGGGCGGTGGCGCGGCGCCTCGTCTCCGGCGCGCTGGACGCCGGCCGCGCGCTGCTCGTCGCGACGCACGACCCCGACCTGCGCGCCGACCTCGCCCGCCGCGGCCGGGAGGTCGAGCTCGCGGCCCCGGGGCGTCGATGAGGGCACGGTGAGCGCGTCGTGAGCGTGCCCGCGCACGTCGACGACGGCGCCCGCGTGCCGTACCCGCGCTGGCGGCGCTGGGTCGCGTCGCTGCGTCGCCGGACGCTGGTCGTCCGGGCGGCGGAGTCCGGCGGGGACCCGCACGACCGCGTCTACCTCGGGTACGGGGTGGTGCTGCTCGCGCTCGTGTACGGCCCGATCCTGTGGAGCGCCCTCGCCCAGGCGGCCGCGGCGGTACCGGTGCCCGACGCGGCGGAGGGGCGGGCGGCGCTGCTCGTCGCCGGGTCGGCGCTGGCGCTCGGGGTCGCCGGCCTCGCCGGGCTGGCCGCGTCCCGGGCGGGCGGACCGCTGTGGACGAGCCGCGCGGAGACGACCTTCGCGCTGTCCGGCCAGTTCCGCCCTCGCGACGTCCTCCGCCGCCGTGCGCTGCTGCTCACCCTCGGCGCCGCGGCCGTCGGCGCCTTCGCCGCGACCGCGGGCGCCGCGGGCCTCGCGGGCGGGCCGGGGGCCGCCGACCCCGCGACGCTCCTCGGCGCGGGGGTGGGGGCCGCGCTGCTGGCGCAGGTCCCGCTGGCCGTGGGCGCGGCGGCGCAGGCGCCGGGACGACGGGGCGCCGCAGCCGGGGTCACCGTCCTCCTGCTGGCGCTCGGGCTGGTCGCGGCCCTGGGGGCGGCGACGCCCCTGGCGGTGCCCGCCCTCGCCCCGGCACCGTCGCCCGCGACCCGGGCCGGCGTCCTCGTGGGCGGCGCGCTGGTCGTCGCCGCCGGGCTGGCGTCGGCGTGGCTGGTGGTGAAGATGCTGCCGGACGAGCTCGACGTCGACGCGGCCGCCGCGGTCCAGTCGCGCACGGTGACGGCCGGCCGCGGTCTGGTGGGCGGCGACTCCGGGGCGGCGGCCGACGTGCTCGGGCCCCGCACGTACCGCGGACGCCGGGCGCGTCTGCCGCGGCCGCTGCTGCGCGCGGCGCCCCTGGTGGCGCGGGACCTCCTCGGCCTGCGACGCCGGCCCGCCGCGGCCGGCGCCGCGCTCGCGACGGGAGTCGTCGGCGCGCTCCTCGTGCGGTGGGGGACCGACGGCGGCCCCGCCGTCGTGACCGTCGCCGGAGCCCTGGCCCTGTACGCGGCCGCGCGGACCTGGTCGGACGGCCTGCACGCGTTCGCCGCCCCGCCGCAGCCGGGCGCCCTCCTGCCCGGCTCCGCCGGGCGCGCCGTCGCCGGCCACGCGGTGGTGCCCGCGGTCCTGGCCGTGATCGCGGCCGCGGCGGGCACGGCGGGAGCGGGGGCGGGCGGCGTCGTGGCGGCGCTCCTCGTGGTCGCCCTGGTGCTCGGCGCGCGCGTCTGGGTGGCGGGCGCGACCGCGGCGCCGCCCGGTCTCTTCACGCCGATGATGACGCCGAACGGCGACATGTCCATGCTGGTCCTGGGCGCGTGGTACCTGCGCGGGTGGCTCGTGGTGGCAGCCGCCGCCTGGCTGCTCCAGCGGGCCGGCCCCGGCGCGACGACGGCGGTGCTCGTCCTGGCCCTCGCGGCCGGTCTCGCGGCGGCCGGGGTGCACCGGTTCGCGCGGGCGTGAACCGTAGTGAGCCGACGTGGGCCGACGGGGTGAGCGACGTCACACGCGGGGTGCCGGCCCGGAGAAGTTAGGCTCGCCTCACCATGTCTGACTCGCAGCCCCAGACCCCCGCCGGCCCGCCCGCCCGCAAGCGCACCCCTCGGCACGCGACGGTCACGGCCGTCCACCGGGTCACCCCGCACCTGGTGCGGGTCACGATCGCCGGCCCCGAGCTCGCGGCGGTCGAGCCCACCGGGCACACCGACACCTACGTCAAGCTCGTGCTCGGCGAGCTGGCGGACGGCCGCCCCCTGCTGCGCGCGTACACGGTGCGGTCCCGGCGCGACGCGGACGCCGCCGCGTCGGGCGAGGCCGAGTGGGACCTCGACCTCGTGGTGCACGGGGACGAGGGCGTGGGCGGGCCGTGGGCGACGGGGGTCCGGCCGGGGGAGCCGGTGACGTTCCTCGGCCCGGGCGCCGGCTACGCGCCCGACCCGGAGGCGCCGTGGCACCTGCTCGTCGGGGACGACGCCGCGCTGCCCGCCATCGCCGCCGCGCTCGAGGCGCTCCCCGCCGGCGCCGTCGCGCACGCCGTCGTCGAGGTCCCCGGGCCCGAGGACGAGCAGGAGCTGGTCAGCGCCGCCGACCTCACGCTCACCTGGGTGCACCGCGGCACCGGCGACCTCGCCGGCACCGTGCGCGCCGCGCACGCGGCCGGAGACCTCCCCGCGGGCGCGCCGCACGTCTTCCTGCACGGCGAGGCCGGCATGGTGCGCGACCTGCGCCGGTGGGTCCGCGCGGAGCTGGACGTCCCGCGCGAGCTGCTGTCGGCGTCGGGCTACTGGCGCCGCGGCAGCGACGACGAGGACTGGCGCGCCCGCAAGGGCGAGTGGAAGGCCGCCGTCGACCAGGACGACGCCGCCCTGGTCGGCTGAGGCGGGGTCAGAGGCCGAGCGCCGCCCGGAGGTCGGCCTTGATCCGGTCGAGCTTCTTGTGCGCCGCGACGCGCAGCCGACCGACGTCGATCGCCGACGCGTCCGGGGCCACGGGCTCCACGACCTCCAGGTAGCACTTGACCTTCGGCTCGGTGCCGCTGGGCCGCACCACGACGCGCGTGTCGTCAGCGCCGAGCAGCACGATGCCGTCCGTGGGCGGCAGTCCGTCGATGCCGTCGGAGAGGTCGAGCACCTCGGCGACGCCGGCCCCCGCGAGCGTGCGCGGCGGCGCCGTGCGCAACCGCGCCATCGTGTCGGGGATGCGGGACAGGTCGTCGAACCGCACGGAGAGCTGGTCGGTGACGAAGAGCCCGTTCTCGCGGGCGACGTCGTCGAGCGCGTCCACGAGCGTGCGGCCGGCGGCCTTCTCCCGGGCGGCGAGCAGCGCCACGAGCACGGCGGTGCTGAGCCCGTCCTTGTCGCGCACGTGGGCCGGGTCCACGCAGTAGCCCAGCGCCTCCTCGTACCCGAACACCAGCCCGGGGGTGCGGGCGATCCACTTGAAACCCGTGAGCGTCGTCGCGTGCCCGACCCCGTAGCGGACCGCGATCGACGACAGGACCCGCGACGACACGACCGAGGACGCCACGACCGGGCCCGTGCCCGAGCCGTCCGGCGCGGGCACCTCGCCGCGGGCGATGCGGCGCACCGCCTCGCGCCCGAGCAGGGCGCCCACCTCGTCGCCGTGCAGCATCCGCCAGCCGTGCGAGCGGGCCGTCTCCGCCCCCTGGTGGGTGCCGTGGCTCGGGTCGTACACGGCGACCGCGCACCGGTCGGCGTCGGGGTCGTTGGCGATGACGACGTCGGCGTGCGCCTCCGCGAGGGCGACCGCCATGTCGATGGCGCCGGGCTCCTCCGGGTTGGGGAAGCGGACCGTGGGGAACGCCGGGTCGGGGTCGAGCTGCTCCTCGACCGGCAGCACCCGCGTGAACCCCGCGTCGGCCAGCACCCGGGCGAGCACGCGACCGCCGACGCCGTGCAGCGACGTCGTGACGACGCGCAGCGCCGCCCGCTCCGTCGGGCCGGTGGACGTGCCGGCGCGCTCGGCCAGGTCGTGCACCGACGCGACGTACGCGTCGACCACCTCGCGGCCCAGGACCCGCCAGCCAGACTCGACGCGCGGGACGCCCGACGGCGGCCCCGCCGCGGCGATGGCCTCGGCGATGCGGGCGTCGTGGGGCGGCACGATCTGTGCCCCCTGGCCGGCGTCGGTGACGACCCGCCCGCCGAGGTACACCTTGTAGCCGTTGTCCTGGGCCGGGTTGTGGCTCGCGGTGACCATGACACCCGCGTCGGCGTCGAGGTGGCGCACCGCGAACGAGAGCACCGGGGTGGGCAGGGCGGAGGGCAGCAGCAGCACCTCGTGGCCGGCGGCGGTGAGCACCGCGGCGGTGTCCGTGGCGAACGTCGACGACCGGTCGCGGGCGTCGTAGCCGACCACCACGCGCGCCGCCGCCCCCCGGCCCAGCACCGACGTGAGGTACGTACCGAGGCCTGACGCCGCGGTCGTCACGACCGCGCGGTTCATCCGGTTCGGACCGGGTGCCATCGCGCCGCGCAGCCCTGCGGTGCCGAACTGGAGCGGACCGGCGAACCGGTCGCGCAGCAGCGCGACGGCGTGCTCGCGGGTGCTCGGTCGCTCGGACGACGTCTGCTGGGCCAGCCGGGACAGCTCGGCCTTGTCGTCGTCGTCGACGTCGTAGCGGATCCAGCGCTCCACCGCGTCGAGCAGGATGGGCAGTTCGGTCGCCGTCGCGGCCGGCTCGTAGGCCGGGTCGTCGGTGTCCAGGCTCATGGCGGGGTCCCCTCGGTCGGGTGCTCGGCTCGGTGCGCGCTTACAGGGCGGTGACGATGCGGGCGAGGAGCTCGCTGATGCGCGGGCCGGCGGCCTGGCCGGCCTCCAGCACCTCCTCGTGCGACAGCGGCTGCGGGCTGATGCCCGCGGCGAGGTTGGTCACGAGGGACACGCCGAGCACCTCCATGCCGGCGTGCCGGGCGGCGATGGCCTCGAGCGTGGTCGACATGCCGACGAGGTCCGCGCCCATGAGGCCGGCCATCTTCACCTCGGCGGGCGTCTCGTAGTGCGGCCCGTGGAACTGCGCGTACACGCCCTCGGGCAGCTCCGGGTCGACGCCGCGGGCGATCTCGCGCAGCCGCGGCGAGTACAGGTCGCTGAGGTCGACGAACGTGGCGCCCTCGAGCGGCGACGTGGCCGTGAGGTTGAGGTGGTCGCGGATGAGCACCGGCTGGCCGGGCCGCCACGCGATGTGCAGGCCGCCGCAGCCGTTGGTGAGCACGACGGTCTCGCAGCCCGTGGCCGCCGCGGTGCGCACCCCGTGCGCGACGCGCCGCACGCCCTTGCCCTCGTACAGGTGCGTGCGTCCGCCGATGACGAGCGCGTGCCGCACCGCGCCGTCGGGTCGCTCCACGCGGATCGAGCGCGTGGTCGCCGCGTGCCCCGCCACGGCGGGGCGGGCGAAGCCGGGGATCTCGTGCGTCGGGATCTCCGCGACGACGTCGCCGACCAGCTCGGCGGCGCCGCCCCAGCCGGAGCCCAGCACGAGGGCGACGTCGTGACCGGGCACCCCGGTCGCCTCGGCGATGTGGTCGGCCGCGGCGCGGGCGACGTCGAACGGGTCGGTGGTCGGGTCGTCGAGGTCCCCGACGCTGCGGCTCGTGGTGCTCATGGTCCCGAGGGTAGTCCGGGCCGCGACCCGTCGCCGCGCCGACACCGGGGCCCCGGCGGCCTGACACAATGGCCCCCGTGCCCTCCGTGAACACCCCTTCCCCGGACACCTCGCCGGCCACCACCCCCGACAGCCCGGCCTCCACCGTCGCCGCCACCCCCGGCGTCCCCGAGACCGACCCGCGCCTGCCGCACGTCGTCGTCGTCGGAGGCGGCCCGGGCGGCTACGAGGCCGCCCTCGTGGCCCGCCGGCTCGGCGCCCGCGTCACCGTCGTCGAGCGCCACGGGCTCGGCGGCGCCGCCGTGCTCACCGACGTGGTGCCCTCCAAGACCCTCATCGCCACCGCCGAGTGGTTCACCACGGCCGAGCAGGGCCCCGAGCTCGGCGTCCGTGGCGAAGCCCCCGCGGGCGAGCGTCGCGACCTGGTCGACCTCGAGGCCGTGAACGCCCGCGTGCTCGCGCTCGCCGACGCGCAGTCGCGCGACATCCACTCCCGGCTCGAGCGCGAGGGCGTCGAGATCGTCGCCGGCGCAGGCCGGCTCGACGGCCCGTCGCGGGTCGTCGTCGACACGGGGACGGGCGTGACGACGCTCGACGCCGACACCGTGCTGCTCGCCGTCGGCGCCACGCCGCGCACGCTGCCCACCGCCGTCCCCGACGGGGAGCGCATCCTCACCTGGACGCAGCTCTACGGCCTCGCCGAGCTGCCCGAGAAGCTGATCGTCGTGGGGTCCGGCGTCACCGGCGCGGAGTTCGCGGGCGCCTACCAGGCACTGGGCTCGCAGGTCGTGCTCGTCTCCTCCCGCGACCGGGTGCTGCCCGGGGAGGACATGGACGCCGCCGAGCTGCTGGAGGGCGTCTTCCGCGCCCGCGGCATGACCGTCATGTCGCGGTCGCGTGCGGCGTCCGCCGTGCGCACCGAGGACGGCGTCGCCGTCACGCTGACCGACGGCCGTGTCGTCGAGGGCTCGCACGTGCTCATCGCCGTCGGCGGGGTGCCGTCCACCGCCGGCATCGGCCTCGAGGAGGCGGGCGTGCGCCTGTCGGCGAGCGGCCACGTCGAGGTGGACCGCGTGTCGCGCACCTCCGTGCCCGGCGTCTACGCCGCGGGCGACTGCACCGGCGTGCTGCCGCTCGCGTCCGTCGCGGCCATGCAGGGCCGCATCGCGATGTCGCACGCCCTGGGCGACGCCGTCGCGCCGCTCAAGCCGGGTCGCGTCGCCGCCAACATCTTCACCGCGCCGGAGATCGCCACGGTCGGCCTCAGCGAGTCGACGCTCCGCGAGCGGGGCTACCGGTACGTCACGACGACGCTGCCGCTGGCGCGCAACCCGCGCGCCAAGATGCTCGGCATGCGCGACGGCTTCGTGAAGCTCTTCGCCCACCCGGACGCCGGCGTCGTGCTCGGCGGCGTCGTCGTGGCCCCGCGCGCCAGCGAGCTGATCTTCCCGATCACCCTCGCCGTCGCGCACCGCCTCACCGTGGACGACGTCGCCGACTCGTTCACGGTCTACCCGTCGCTCTCCGGGTCGATCGCCGAGGCCGCCCGCGTGCTGCACGGGCAGTCGGGGGAGGACGCCGCCGTCTGACGGCCCCGTGCCGGGCGCGCCGGGACCGGCCGGGTCAGGACCGGCCGTCGAGCCGCGCCCGCAGCGCGGGCCACGCCGTCGCGAACGCGGGCAGCAGGGGGAGCGTCGTCACCTCGTCGACGGCGACCCACCGCACCTCCAGGCTCTCCGGGTCGGCCGCGCCGGGCGTCACGCGGGCGCCCGGCGCGACGTCCGCGAGCACGGTGGTGTAGGCCCAGGGGCCGTGGTCGAGCACGTGCGTGCCCAGCACGTGCACCGCGCGCGGCTCGACGGCCGCCTCCTCGAGGCTCTCCCGCAGCGCCCCGTCGACGGGCGTCTCGTCCGGGGCCAGCGCGCCGCCCGGCACGCCCCACGTGCCGCCCTGGTCCGACCAGACCGCGCGGTGCTGCAGCACGACGTCGGTCACCGGGCCGAGCGCGCCCGGGGCGCCCGGCCCGCGGCGCGCGAGCAGCAGCCCCGCCGCGCCGTAGAGGCCCCAGTGCCGGTGGTCGCCGCAGGCCACCCAGCCGTCCCCGGGGTGCCGGTGGAGGGTCTCGCGCGGGGGAAATCGGCTGGGCACGCGGTCAGGCTACAGGCGACGATGGCACGGTGAGCGCCCACGGCACCGATGAGTTCCCCGACCCCGCACCGTCATCCACCACCATGGACGACGAGGCGGCGGACCCGCGCGACGAGATGCCCGGCTGGAAGCGGAACGTGGCGATCTTCCTCACCGGCCAGACGATCTCGCTGCTCGGGTCGATGCTCGTCCAGTTCGCCGTGATGTGGCACTTGACGATCGTCACGCAGTCGGGGTCCGTGCTCATGCTCAGCATCGTGTTCGGCATGCTGCCGCAGGCCTTCATGTCGATCTTCGGCGGGGTGTGGGCGGACCGGCACTCCCGCAAGCTGCTGATCATCGGCGCGGACAGCGCCATCGCGACGATCACGCTGGCGCTCGCGCTGCTCATGCTCTCCGGCGTCGACGACCTGTGGCTGATCTACGTGGCGCTCGCCGTCCGCTCCACGTTCGCGGGTATCCAGACCCCCGCGGTGAACGCGATGGTGCCGCAGATCGTGCCGGCGCCCCAGCTCATCCGCATCAACGGGATCAACCAGTCCATCCAGTCCGGCATGATGCTGCTCGCCCCCGTGGTCGCCGCCGCGATCTACGCGAGCTTCGACATCGTCGCGGTGTTCTTCGTGGACGTCGTCACCGCGGTGCTCGGCATCGGCATGCTGCTGCTGGTCACCGTGCCGCGACTGGTCCGGCACGACGACGCCGCGCCCGAGGGCGCCGGCACGGAGAAGCCGAGCTACTTCGGCGACCTGGCCGCGGGCGTCCGCTACATCCGTGGCCACGGCGCCGTGAAGTGGCTCATGACGATCTTCGCCACCACGATGGTGCTCATCGGCGCGCCCTCCTACCTCACGCCGCTGATGGTGACCCGCACCTTCGGCGACGAGGTCTGGAAGCTCACCACCAACGAGGTGTTCTGGGCGGCGGGGATGCTCGCGGGTGGGCTCGCGATGGCGTTCGTGGGCACCCGGGTCACGAACCGGGTGGTGCTGATCGTCGGGAGCACCCTCGCGGCGGGGGTGTTCACCGCGGGGCTCGGGCTGGCCACGAACATGTGGGTCTTCTTCGTCCTCGGGCTGCTGATCGGCGTCACGTTCACGCTGATGTCCGCCCCCAGCATGGCCATCCTGCAGGAGACCGTGGAGCCCGAGATGCAGGGCCGCGTCTTCGGCTTCGTCGGCATCGTCATGACCGTCGCCATGCCGCTGAGCATGGTGGTCTTCGGCCCGCTCGCCGACCGCTACTCCGTGCAGGTGCTGCTCGTCGTCGCCGGCGCGCTGCTCGTCGCCTTCGTCGTCGCCGTGCTGTCCGTGCCCTCCGCGCGGCGGTCGCTGGCCGCCATCGCCCGCCCGGCCGAGCCCGCCGAAAGGGTTCCCGACCCCGCGAGGTAGTACGAGAGCCCGCGAGGGAGCAGGGGCCCTGCCGAGGTAGGGGAAGGAGACCGCCTCGGGGTCAGTCGACGATCTCGCAGATCGCGGCGCCGGCGGTGACCCCGTCGCCCGGGGCCGCGGACAGCGACCGCACGGTGCCCGCCTTGTGCGCGAGCAGCGGCTGCTCCATCTTCATGGCCTCGAGCACGACGACGAGGTCGCCCTCGGCCACCTGGGCGCCGTCCGCGACCGCGACCTTCACGATGGTGCCCTGCATGGGCGACGCGAGGGTCGCGCCGCTCGCGGCGGACGACGCGCGGCCGTTGCCGCGGCGGGCGGGGCGGCGGGCGGCGTTCGCACGGCGCGCGCGACCGGCGGCCACGCCGAGCCCGGCGGGCAGCACGACCTCGAGGCGGCGGCCGCCGACCTCGACGACGACGCGCTCGGCGAGCTCCTCGGCCGGCTCCTCGGCGTCGGGCACCGGTGCCGGGGCAGCCGGCGCGAGCTTGCCCAGCTCGTCCGCGAAGTCCGTCTCGATCCAGCGGGTGTGCACGCGGAAGGGGGAACCGTCGGTGGGGACGAAGTCCGGGGCCTCCATCACCGCGCGGTGGAACGGCACGACGGTGGGGATGCCCGCGACCTCGAGCTCGCGCAGCGCACGGCGGGCTCGCTGGGCCGCCTGCTCGCGGGTGGCGCCCGTGACGATCAGCTTGGCGATCATCGAGTCGAAGGCGCCCGAGATCGTGTCGCCCTCGACGACACCGGTGTCGACGCGCACGCCCGGGCCGGACGGCCAGCGCAGCGTGGAGACGGTGCCGGGGGAGGGCAGGAAGCCCGCGGCCGGGTCCTCGCCGTTGATGCGGAACTCGAACGAGTGGCCCCGCACGGTGGTGGAGTCGTACCCCAGCGGCTCGCCCGCCGCGATGCGCAGCTGCTCGCGCACCAGGTCGATGCCGGTGACCTCCTCGGTGACCGGGTGCTCGACCTGCAGGCGGGTGTTGACCTCGAGGAACGACAGGGTGCCGTCGGTCCCGACGAGGAACTCGCACGTGCCGGCGCCCACGTACCCGGCCTCGGCGAGGATGGCCCGCGACGCCCGGTCGAGCTCGGCCTCCTGCTCCGGGGTGAGGTACGGCGCGGGCGCCTCCTCGACGAGCTTCTGGTGCCGGCGCTGCAGCGAGCAGTCGCGGGTGGAGACCACCACGACGTTCCCGTGCGCGTCGGCGAGGCACTGCGTCTCGACGTGGCGCGGCCGGTCGAGGTACCGCTCCACGAAGCACTCGCCGCGGCCGAACGCGGCGACCGCCTCGCGCACCGCGGACTCGTACAGCTCGTCGATCTCGTCGTCGGTGCGGGCGACCTTCAGGCCGCGGCCGCCGCCGCCGAACGCCGCCTTGATGGCGATCGGCAGCCCGTGCTCGGCCGCGAAGGCGTGCACCTCGTCCGCGCCCTGGACCGGGTCGGATGTGCCGGGCACCAGGGGCGCGCCCGCGGCCTGCGCGATGTGCCGCGCGCTCACCTTGTCGCCGAGGGACTCGATGGCGGCGGGCGGCGGCCCGATCCACACCAGCCCGGCGTCGAGCACGGCCTGGGCGAACTGGGCGTTCTCCGACAGGAACCCGTAGCCGGGGTGCACCGCGTCCGCGCCGGAGCGGCGCGCGACGTCCAGCAGCTTCTCGACGTCGAGGTAGGTGTCGGCGGCGCGCTGGCCCTGCAGCGCGAACGCCTCGTCGGCGAGCCGGACGTGCAGCGCGTCTCGGTCGGAGTCGGCGTAGACGGCGACGGAGGCGATCCCGGCGTCGGTGCAGGCACGGGCGATGCGGACGGCGATCTCGCCGCGGTTCGCGACGAGGACCTTGCTGATGGTGGGCACGGCTCACGGTAACGCGTGCGCCGTCGTCCGCCGGCACCCGCGCGACGCCTGCGGAGAAGTCTGTGCCGGGTACCAACGACGATCCGGGCCGTTTGGAGGGATCCCACATGGACCCGGGCGGTAGGTAGTGCCGGAGGCGCCCGGAGTTGGTGGTTTCGGCAGTGGGTCCGAGCCGCTCAGCGGGGGTCGCGGAGCGACCGCCAGGGGATCTCCAGCTCGCCCAGCAGCTCTCGCAGCAGCGGCAGGCTCAGCCCGACGACGCCGTGGTGGTCGCCCTCGATCCGGTCCACGTACGGGCCGCCGAGGCCGTCGATCGTGAACGCGCCGGCCACGTGCAGGGGCTCGCCCGTCGCGACGTAGGCGTCGATCTCCTCGTCGTCGACGTCGGCGAAGTGCACGGTCGTGGACGACGACGCGCCGAGCGTGCCGCCCGTGCCGCCGTCCTCGGGGTCGCGGGCGTCCACGAGCCAGTGGCCCGTGTGCAGGACGGCCGCGCGGCCGCGCATCGCGCGCCAGCGGCGGCGGGCGTCCTCGGCGTCCGCGGGCTTGCCGAGGATCTCCCCGTCCAGCTCGAGCATCGAGTCGCAGCCGAGCACGAGGGCGGACGCCTCGTCCTCGCCGCCGTCCTCGAGGCGGGCGCTGACCTCCTCCGCCTTGGCCTGGGCCAGGACGAGGACGGCGTCGGCGGGGTCGAGGTCGCCGCCGAACCCGGCGCGCGCGGCGTCGAGCACGGCCGGCTCGTCGACGGACGAGACGACGACCCGCGGTGTGACGCCGGCTGCCGCCAGGGTGGCCAGGCGGGCGGGGGACTGCGAGGCGAGGACGAGGCGCACGGGCGCGGTGGAGGCAGGCACGTGCGCACCCTAACCAGTCAGCCGGTGTGCAGCAGCAGCGACGACACCAGCAGGACGACGGGCGACGCGACGGTCGTGACCAGGATGGTGTCGCGCGCGAGCAGCTCGCCGGTACGGAAGCGCGCCGCGTAGTTGTACACGTTCTGGGCCACGGGGAGCGCGGCGAGCGTCACCGCCGTCGCCACCTGCGCGGGGTCCAGCCCGAACGCGTACCGCGCGAGGACGAAGGCGAGCGCCGGCATGACGACCGCCTTGAGCACCGACGCGACCACGACGGCCGTGCGCCCGCCCGGCTGCTGGAAGGGGCGCGACCCGTGGAGCGACATCCCGAAGGCGAGGAGGATCATCGGCACGGCCGCGCCGCCGAGGATCTCCAGCGGCGCGAGCACCGGCGCCGGGACGCTCCAGCCCGTCAGCGAGACGACCGCGCCCGCGAGCGAGCCGAGGATGATCGGGTTGCGCACCGGCTGGGCCAGCACGAACCCCACCGACACCCGCCCCGACGTCTGGGCGTCCAGCACCAGCAGCGTCACCGGGGCGAGGATCAGCAGCTGCAGCAGGATCACCGGCACGACGGCGGCGGGGTCGCCCAGCACGTACACGGCCACGGGCAGGCCGATGTTGTTGGCGTTCACGTAGCCGGCCGAGACCGCGCCGATCGTCGCCTCCGTGGCGGGGCGGCGCAGCCAGAGCAGGTTGACGACGACGAACACCGCCGCGACCGCCACCGCGGCGATCGCCTGCACCAGCAGCGGCGCCTGGAAGAGCTCGCCGACGTCGGCGTCCGCGATGACCGTGAACAGCAGCGCGGGGCTGGCGACGAAGAACCCGATGCGGTTCAGCGCGGTCCGGGCGTCGGGCCCGCCGAGGCGCAGGCGCGCCGCGACGTACCCGACGGCGATGACCACGCCGATGATCGCGAAGCCGGTGAGGATGCCTTCCATGCGGGGCGGGGGGAGCGCGCCGCGTCAGCGGGCGTCGCGCAGGGCGCCGGTCAGCACGTCCAGGCCGACCGAGCCGAGGCTGAGCGCCCGGGCGTGGAACGCCCGCAGGTCGAACTCCTCGCCGCGCGCCTGCGCCGCCGCCCGGGCGTCGTCGCGCGCCTGCTCCCACAGCCGCTGGCCCACCTTGTACGACGGCGCCTGGCCGGGCCAGCCGAGGTACCGGTTGAGCTCGAAACGCACGAACGACTCGGGCATGTTGACGTTCGCCTTAAGGAACGGCCACGCCTTCTCGGCGTCCCACACCCCGCCGCCCCACTGCTCGGGGGCGGGCTTGCCGAGGTGCACGCCGATGTCGAGCACCACCCGGGCCGCGCGCATCCGCTGCGCGTCGAGCATGCCGAAGCGGTCGCCCGGGTCGTCGAGGTGGCCGAGGTCGGCCATGAGCCGCTCGGCGTACAGGGCCCAGCCCTCGCCGTGCCCTGAGACCCAGCACATGAGGCGGCGCCACGAGTTCAGCGTGTCGCGCGCGACGACGGCGGCCGCGCACTGCAGGTGGTGGCCGGGCACGCCCTCGTGGTAGACGGTCGTCTTCTCGCGCCAGGTGTTGAACTCGGTGACGTCGGCGGGCACCGACCACCACATGCGCCCGGGCCGGGAGAAGTCGTCGCTCGGGGGCGTGTAGTAGATGCCGCCGGTCTGGGTGGGGGCGATGCGGCACTCGATGGTGCGCACCGGGCCCTCGATGTCGAAGTGCGTGCCCGCGAGGTCCTCGATGGCGGCGTCCGCGGTCTCCTGCATCCAGCGGCGCAGCGCGTCGGTGCCGTGCAGCGTGCGGGCCGGGTCGGCGTCCAGCGCGGCGACGGCGTCCTCGACGCTCGCGCCGGCACCGGCGATCTGGCGGGCCACGGCCTCCTGCTCGGCCACGATGCGGGCGAGCTCGTCGAGGCCCCACTCGTACGTCTCGTCGAGGTCCACCTCGGCGCCGAGGAACTCGCGGGAGAAGCGCGCGTAGCGCTCGCGGCCCACGGCGTCGCGCTCCGGCGCCTGCGGCGCGAGGTCGCGCTCGAGGAACTCGGCGAGGCGGGCATAGGCACCGCGGGCGGCGGTCGCGCCGCGCTCCAGCTCGGCGCGCACGAGGCTGCACGCGCTCGACTCGTCCAGGACGGCGGCGGCGTCGTCGCTGCGCACGAGGCCGTCGAAGAACGACTCGTGCCCGTCGAGGCCGGCGAGCTCGCGCGACTGGGACACGCCCTCGCGCACCTGGCGGATCGCGGCGACCTGGCCGCGCCGCGCGGCCTCGGTGAGCGACGCGACGTAGCCGTCGATCGCGTCGGGCACGGCGCCCAGGCGCGCGGCGATGTTCTCCCAGGCCTCGACCGAGCCGGTGGGCATGAGGTCGAAGACGTCGCGCAGCTGCTGCACCGGCGACTCGATGTTGTTGAGGCTCGCCAGCGGCTCGCCGGCGTCGTGCAGCTCGAGCGCCAGGCCCACCCGCTCGCGCATCGCGGCCAGGGTGACCCGGTCGACGGCGTCCAGCGGGCCGCCGTCGCGCTCGGCCACGTCCAGCTCGCGCAGCACGGCGCGGTCCGCCTCGGCCCGCTCCTCGTGCCCGGCGGGGGACAGGTTGGTCATGCGGTGGTCGTGACCCGGCAGCCCGATCGCGGTGGCGAGCAGCGGGTCGAGCTCGGCGGACCGGGCGACGTAGGCGTCGGCGACGGCGTCGACCGCCGAGGGGGTTCGAGGGGCGGCCGGGACGGTGTGCTGAGTCACACGCGAAGCCTAGCCCCGCTCGGCCGCGCGCCCGGCTCCGGTCCGCTCAGGCCGGCGGGGGCTGGCGGCGGTCGTCGTACCGCTCGACGGTGTGGCTGGTGTGTGCCCGCTGCCGGTTCTGCACGAGTCCCAGGATCAGCGCGAGCACCCCGGCGCCGATGCAGATGTAGCCCACGATGTTCAGGTTGACGACCTCCCAGGTGTCCGGCGCGATGGCGAATGCGAGGACGGCGCCGACGACGATGAGGAAGATGCCCGTTCCGATACCCATGAGCTGCCTCCGTTCTGCTGAGTCCGGGCTCGGACGCCCGTGCCTCGATCCTCGCGGGGTCCCTCTGTGCTCGCGCGCGGTGCCTGCGGGACCTGCCCGCGAGACGTTCCCGCGAGACGAGGACGCCCCGGCCCGGCGGCTCGGCTAGCCTCGGGCCTCGTGCACGAGGACGTGAAGGACACCCCCGCCCCCCGCACCCGACCCCTGAGCGTCGTGGTCGCCCCCGACTCGTTCAAGGGCAGCGCCACGGCGACGCAGGTGGCCGCGGCCCTCGCGGCCGGGGCCCGCGCCGCCCTGGGCGGCGACGCCGACGTGCGCGCCGTGCCGTTCGCCGACGGCGGCGAGGGCACCCTGGACGCGATCCTCGGGGCGTGGGGCGAGGAGCCCCGGACCTGCGCCACGACTGACGCCCTCGGGCGCCCGACCACCGCGCGCTACGGCGTCTCGCCCGACGGCCGCACCCTCGCGGTCGAGGCGGCGGAGGCCTACGGGCTGCCGAAGGTCTCGGACGTCGCGCTGCGGCCGCTGGACGCGACCAGCCACGGCGTCGGCACGGTGGTGCTCGCCGCGCTCGACGCCGCCCCGGACGCCGAGGAGGCCGTCCTGTTCGTCGGCGGGTCGGCCTCGACCGACGGCGGGGCGGGGCTCCTGACCGACCTCGGCGCCCGGTTCCTCGACGCGGCCGGCGCCCCCGTCCCTCCGGGTGGTGGCGGCCTGCGCACCCTGGCCTCCGTCGACCTGTCCGGCCTCGACGCCCGCGCCCGCACGCTGCGGTGGCGCATCGCGTGCGACGTCGACAACCCGCTGCTCGGGTCGCGCGGGGCGGCCGCCGTCTTCGGGCCGCAGAAGGGCGCGACGCCGGAGGACGTCGCGCTGCTCGACGACGGGCTCGCGCACCTCGCCGACGCCCTCGCCGCCGCGACCGGTCACGACGCGCGCGACCTGCCGGGTGCCGGCGCGTCGGGCGGGCTGCCGGTGGGCCTGTCGGCCGCGCTCGGCGCGGAGCTGGTGCCCGGCGGCGAGCTCGTCGCCGAGGCGGTGGGGCTCGTGGACGCGCTCGAGGGCGCCGACCTCGTGCTCACCGGGGAGGGCCGCCTCGACGAGCAGTCCCTGCACGGCAAGGTCGTCGACACCGTGGTGCGGCTCGTGGCCGGCCGCGCGGCGGTCGTCGTCGTGGCGGGCGGCGTGGAGCTCACGCCCGCCCGGGTCGCGGAGGCCGGGATCGCGGGGGCGTTCTCCCTCGCGCCGGGGCCACGCACGCTCGCCGAGCTCTCCCGCGACGCCGAGGTCGAGCTGGAGCGCACGGCCGCGCACGCGTGCCGGCTGTTCGCGGCCGGGCGCGCGTCGCGCTGACGCGTCAGCGCTTGCGGGTGCGGCGGCGGACGGCGTCGGCCCAGTCGCGGTGGTATCGCACCACGACGGTCTCGGTGCCCGGCGCCCACCAGACGGCGACCGGGTCGCCGTCACGCGGCGGAGGCAGCCGCTCCTCGTCGTCCGGCCGCACCAGGGACGAGTAGGGGCGGTCGGCCGTGCCGTCGTCCGTCGGGTAGGACACCACGCCGCTGAGCAGGAGGCCGGAGCTCGTGCGGCGCTCGTTCACGGAGACCGATCCGGTGACCGACCGCCTGTCCGCGCCGAACGCCGCGGCGTCGCGCCCCTCGGTGGCCTGGTGCTGGTCGTCCCGGTAGCGGACCAGGGCGGCGACGGCGGTGACCATGAGGCCGGCGAGCATGCCCATGAACAGCCACAGCTCGAGCTCGCCGGACGGGTCCTCGATCGTGCGCCGCAGCACGTAGAGGCCGGCGGTGACCACGAGGGCGGGCGCCCACAGCCACCGTCGCAGCCAGCCCGGGCGCGGGGGAGCGGGCAGCTCCTCCAGCGGCGCGTCGACCTCGTCGGGGCTCTCGACCTGCTGCCAGACGACGCTCACGAGTGCAGGCTCCAGCGCCACGCGTCGGCGTTGTGGCGGCCCCAGCGACCGCCGAAGCTCTTCGCGGTCACGCCCGCGCCGTTGCCGCGCACCGTGCGGGCGCGGTTGGTCCACTCCTCGACGGGGGCCTCGTCGTCGGGCAGCCCGCTCGCCGACGCGACCGCCGCGAGCCCGGCCACCAGCGCGGCGACCTCGACGTCGTCGGGCCGACCGCGCACCACGCGCACCTCGTTGCTCATCGCGCACCCCCGAGCGGGTCGTCGCCGTCCTCGTCGTCCAACCGGTCGTCCAACCGGTCGTCCAGCCGGTCGTCCAGCTCGTCGTCGAGGTCGTCGTCGCCGAACTCCACCGCCGCCCCACGCGACGTCGCCCACTCCGCGACCTCGTAGCCGCCGTCGAACAGGCGCTGCGCGACGTCACCGCCGGCCTCGTCGAGCAGCTCGACGACGCCGTCCAGGGTGCCGGGCGAGCCGGGCGTCGGGTCGGCCACGACGAAGCCGAGGTAGAACACCTCGGCCGGCACGGCGCCCTCCGGGGCGTCGTGGGTGTGCTCGTCCTCCTCCTCGTCGCCCTCCCACACGGAGCTCGTCAGGTCGGGGTGCATGCCCAGCCCGTCGTGCAGCGCGTCGAAGACGGAGGCGTTGAGCTGGCCCACCCGGTTCTCCAGCGCGAGCACGCGCGGGTCCTCGTCCGCCTCGGAGGCGCCGAACTCGGCGCGCACGCCGACCGCGGTCTGCACGTACTCGTGCAGGGCGGCCGCCAGCGCGTCGACGGCGCGGTGCATCGGCTCGGGGTCGACCGACCCCAGCGGGGCGGGTCCGTGCGTGGCGTCCTCGTGGCTCATCTGCTCATTCTTCCCGGTTTCGACGGCGCTCAACCACCGACGGTGTCACAGGGGGATGTTGCCGTGCTTCTTGGGCGGCAGGCTCGCGCGCTTGGTGCGCAGCGCCCGCAGCGCGCGCACCACCTGCACGCGCGTCTCGGACGGGCGGATGACGGCGTCCACGTAGCCGCGCTCGGCGGCGTCCCACGGGTTGACGATCGCCTCGGTGTACTCGTCCGTGAGGCGCTGCCGCTCCGCCTCGACGTCACCGCCGGACTCCGCGACCTCCTTGAGCGCCGAGCGCTGCAGGATGTTCACCGCCCCCGACGCGCCCATCACCGCGACCTGCGCCGTCGGCCAGGCGAGGTTGACGTCCGCCCCGAGCTGCTTGGAACCCATGACGATGTACGCCCCGCCGTAGGCCTTGCGCGTGATGACGGTGACCAGCGGGACGGTCGCCTCGGCGTACGCGTAGATGAGCTTGGCGCCGCGCCGGATGATGCCCTGGTGCTCCTGGCCGACGCCGGGCAGGAAGCCGGGGACGTCGACGAAGGTCAGCACGGGCAGGTTGAACGCGTCGCAGGTGCGCACGAACCGGGCCGCCTTCTCGGCGGCGTCGATGTCGAGGGTGCCCGCCATGGACAGCGGCTGGTTGGCGATGATGCCCACCGACTGGCCCTCGACGTGGCCGAACCCGATCAGCACGTTCTGCGCGAAGAGCGGCTGCACCTCGAGGAACGACTCGGGGTCGAGGACCGTCTCGACGACGGCGCGCATGTCGTAGGGCTGGTTGTCGCTGTCGGGGACGATGACGTCGAGCGCCTCGTCGTCCTCGGTGACCTCCAGCGGCGTCTCGTCCTCGGGCGGGAACGACGGCGCGTCGCCGAGGTTGTTCTGCGGCAGGTAACCCACGAGGTGGCGCACGTAGTCGATCGCGTCGTCCTCGTCCGCACCCAGGTAGTGCGCCACGCCCGACGTCGCGTTGTGCGTGCGGCCGCCGCCGAGGGTCTCGAAGTCGACGTCCTCGCCCGTCACCGTGCGGATCACGTCCGGGCCGGTGATGAACATGTTGGACGTGCCGTCCGCCATGACGATGAAGTCGGTCAGGGCGGGGGAGTAGACGGCGCCGCCCGCGCTGGGACCGAGGATGAGCGAGATCTGCGGGATCACGCCGGAGGCCGCGACGTTGCGCCGGAACATCTCGGCGAACTGCGTCAGCGCCGCGACGCCCTCCTGGATGCGCGCCCCGCCGCCGTCCGAGATGCCGATGATCGGCACGCCGGTGCGCAGCGCGAGGTCCTGCACCTTGGCGATCTTCTCGCCGTGCACCTCGCCGAGCGAGCCGCCGAAGACCGTGAAGTCCTGGCTGAACACGCACACCTGGCGCCCGTCGACCGTGCCGTGGCCGGTCACGACGCCGTCGCCCGCGACGCGCCGCTTGTCGAGGCCGAAGTTGCGGCTGCGGTGCATGGCCAGCGCGTCGAGCTCGACGAAGCTGCCCTCGTCCAGCAGCGCCTCGATGCGCTCGCGGGCCGTCTTCTTGCCGCGCGGGTGCTGCCGCGCCTTCGCCTTCTCCTCGGCGTCGGTCACGGCCTCGGCCCGCCGGCGCTCCAGGTCGGCGAGCTTGGCGGCGGTGCCGGAGAGGGCGGGCGACTCGATGTCGGTCGAGGAGGTGGCGTCGTTCACCCGACCGACCCTAGTTGGTGGGTTGCCACGCATCGATGCGCGACAGGCTGCGGCCCGCCCGGATTCTTTGGAGGGACCCCACAAAGGGTCGGTGGCGGTGAGATGCGGGACGATCGGGGACGTGAGCCACGACCCCCGCCGAGACCCCCTCGATCTCCCCGCCCTGCGCCGCGACCTGCTCGCGCCCTCCGGCCCCCTCGCCCGCCTCGACGTCGTCGAGGCGTCCGGTTCCACGAACGCCGACCTCGCCGACGCCGTCCGCCGGGAGCCGGGGGAGTGGCCCGCGCCCGCGGCGCTCGTCGCCGAGCACCAGACGGCGGGGCGGGGGCGTGCGGGGCGCGGGTGGCAGACGCCGCCGCGCGCCGCGCTCACCGTCTCGCTGCTGCTGCGCCCGCGGCTCGAGCCCGCCCGGCTGGGCTGGCTGCCGCTGCTCGCCGGCCTCGCCGTCGCGCGCGCGGTGGACGCCGCCGGGGTGCCCGGGGCCGCGGTGAAGTGGCCCAACGACGTGCTGCTGCCGGCCGCCGACGACGCGGCCGGGCTGGGGTCGTTCCGCAAGGTGGCGGGCGTGCTGGCCGAGGTGGTGCCGGCCCTCGACCGTCAGGGGCCCGCCGGCGTCGTCGTCGGCGTCGGGCTGAACGTGGACCAGTCCGCGGCCGAGCTGCCCGTGCCGACCGCGACGTCGCTGGCGCTCGAGGGGGCGCGGGCCGACCGCGGCGCGCTGCTCGGCACGCTCGTGCGCGAGCTGGTCGGCGTCGTGGCGGACCTGGAGGCCGCCGGCGGGGACGCCGGCGCGGCCGGGCTCGCGGCGCGGTATGCGGCGGCGTCGGCCACGCTCGGCACGGCGGTGCGCGCCGAGCTCGCCGGCGGCCGCGACGTGGTGGAGGGCGAGGCGGTGCGTGTCGCCGCCGACGGCGCGCTCGTGCTGGCGACGGCGGGCGGGGAGCGGACCGTCACGGCCGGGGACGTGCACCACCTGCGCACGGCATGACCGTGGTCGTGTCAGCGGCCGGCGAGCTCGGCGACCACGGGAGCGAGCCGGTCGGCGGCGTTCGCACCGACGACGACGTACGAGAAGCCGCCCTCCTCGCGTCGCCGCAGGATCTCCTCGGTGGCCGCCCCGGGGTCGGCGGGCAGCTGCAGCAGCGAGTCCGCCGCGCGCAGCGCGCCGGTGTCGGTGTCGGGCGGTGCCATGAACGGGGAGACGGCATCGCCGACCACGGCCGCGTGGAACGCCAGCTCGAGGTCCGCGCGTGACCGGAGGTCCGCCGCGATCCCCATCGTCACGGCCCGCGGGTCGTCCGGCATGATCGCGACCGCGGCCGTGTCCGCGAGGCCGGCGGCGAGGGCGCGGGCCTTCGGGCCCCGCACCGCCATCACGACCGGCGTGCGCCGCGCCGCGCCGTCGAGCCGACGGAGCAGCGTGACCGCCTCGGCCATGCGCGCCAGTCGTCGCTCGGCGGAGAGGACCGGCATGCCCAGCTCCCGCAGCTCGTCCTCGATGCCGGGCCGCCCGGCGCCGAGGCCCATCTCGAACCGGCCTTCGGTGAGCACCGACAGCGAGTGCGCCTCCCAGGCCACGGTGCGGGCCGGGCGCAGCGGCGAGGCGTACACCCAGGTGCCGACGCGGACGTCGGCGAGCGTCGCCGCGACAGCCAGGGTAGGGCCGGGTGCCGGCTGCCACTGCTGGACGTCGGGCATCAGGAGGGTCGAGTACCCGTGGTCGGCGATCCGGCGAGCCTGGTCCCGCCACGCGGGGAGGTCGGTGCCGACGGGGGCGACGACCCCGAAGCGAAAGCTCCGTGCCGGCCTCGTCGTGTGGTCGTGGGGCATCGTCGCGCTCCTCTCGCGCGGGCGTCGTGGTCGGGACGTGCTCATCGACCGCCGGCGGGACGCGAACTCATCGGGCGCCGGCCCGGGGCTCCCAGCCGGGGCACAGCCCGCGCTGACTACAGTGGGGGCGTGACGAGCGACACCACGACGGGACCCGGTCTGCCGACGGACGACGACGCCCGGCGGGCGGGGGACACCGCGGCCCGCCTGGACGAGGCGATCCTCGGCGGCCCGCGCCGGTACACGCTGTCCGACCTCGTGGAGGGCACCGGGCTGTCGCAGGAGTTCATCGAGAACTACTGGCGCTGGCTGGGGCTGCCCGTCACCCACCCCGCCGAGGTGGGGTTCACCGACGCGGACATGCAGGCGCTGCGCGAGATCGGCGAGCTCGTGGACGCCGAGCGGCTCGACGAGCAGGCCCAGATGACGCTCATCCGCTCCCTCGGGCACACCACGGACCGGCTCGCCCTGTGGCAGGTGGAGGCGTTCGTCGAGCACCTCAGCCGCCGCGACGGCCTGGACGACGTGAGCGCGCGGCTCGCCGCCATCGACCGCATGCCGGACCTCACCTCGCAGCTGTCGCGCCAGCTCGAGCACGCCTGGCGGCGCCAGCTCGCCGCGCTCACGGGGCGACTGGCCACCGAGTTCGGCGGCGCGCGTCGCGGCACCCAGGAGGCGCACGACGACGAGCTACCGCTGCCGCGCGCCGTCGGGTTCGCCGACATCGTCTCGTTCACCAAGCGCACCGCGGGCCTCGGGTCGCAGGAGCTGTCGGAGTTCGTGCAGCTCTTCGAGTCCCGCGCCCGCGACGTCATCACCGAGGCCGGCGGTCGTGTCGTCAAGACCATCGGCGACGCGGTGCTGTTCGTGGCCGACGACGTGACGACGGGCGCCGAGGTGGCGCTCGGCCTGGCCGCGCCGCACGCCACCGACCCCGAGATCCCCGTGCGCGTCGCGTTCGTGTGGGGGCGGGTGCTGTCGCGGTTCGGCGACGTGTTCGGCTCCGACGTCAACCTCGCCTCCCGCATCACCGAGCTCGCCGAGCCGGCCACCGTGCTGGTGGACCCGCACACGGCGTCCCTGCTCGCGTCGTCGTCCCGCTACGCCCTGACGGCGCAGCCGCCCCAGGAGGTGCAGGGCATCGGCGAGATCACGCCGGTGCGGCTGCAGCGCGCCTACACCGGCGCCTGACCGAGATCCTCAGTCGCGGCCGACGGCGACCACGTCCGGGTCCCGCGGGTCGGGGTCGACGTCGAGCAGGGAGGGCCGGTTGTTCTGCACCGACCCGACGGCGTCGCCCACCGGACGCGTCGCCATCCCGACCTGCGGACCCGTCACGATGCCCATCGCCTGCTCGGCCCCGACCGCAGGGTCGAGCCAGGCGTCCCACGACGCCCGCGGCAGCACCACGGGCATCCGGTCGTGGATGCGCTCCAGGTCCTGCGACGCCGCCGTGGTGATCACCGTCGCGGAGACGAGCCAGCGGTCGGGGTCGTCGTCGGCCTTGGTCCGGTCCCGCCAGAACTCGTACAGGCCGGCGAGCGCCGCGACGCCGCCGTCGTCCGGGTGGATCCAGTACGGCTGCTTCGGCACCTTGCCCTTCGACCCGCCCTTCGACCCGCCCCGCGCGGGGGCGCCGGGCGGCAGCTCGAGCTTGCGCCACTCGTAGTAGCCGTCGGCCGGCAGCAGGCAGCGCCGGACGCCGAGGGGTTTCGCGAACGCGGACTTGTCGATCAGGGTCTCGGTGCGCGCGTTGATCATGCGCGCGCCGATCGACGGGTCCTTGGCCCACGACGGCACGAGCCCCCAGCGCGCCAGCCGGAGGGAGCGGGTGATCTCCCCGGTCTGCCCGCCCTCGAGCCGCCGCGGGCGCTCGACGACGATGCGCACGGGGTCGGTGGGGGCGACGTTCCACGACGGGGGCAGGAGGCGCGCGTCCTCCGCGATCTCGGCGACGGCGAGGTCGTCGGCGATGTCCTGGGCGTCACGGAAGGACGCGTAGCGGCCGCACATGGGTCCATCGTGACGCATCCCACCGACACCCGGGCGGCCGGCCGGGGGATTCTCCCTGGGCCTGGTCGTAACGATTCGATACGATGGTGGCCATGCCCGACGACTCCGCGAGACTTCCGCGCGCCCGCTCTCCGTACCGTTGGGTCATCATGCTCGGGTCGCTCGCGGCGCTGCCGGCGTTCACCGTCGACATGTACCTGCCGTCGCTGCCCGAGGTGGCGGCGGACCTGGGCTCCTCCGCCTCGTTCGCGCAGCTGTCCGTCTCCGTGATGCTCATCGGCGGCGCCCTGGGCCAGCTCACGATCGGCCCGCTGTCCGACCGCTTCGGGCGCCGGGCGCCCCTCATGTGGGGCCTCGCGCTGCACGTCGTGACGTCGATCCTGTGCGCGTTCGCGCCGAACATGACCGTCCTCGTGGGGCTGCGCCTCCTGCAGGGCTTCTTCAACGCCGCGTGCGGCGTCGCGGCGATGGCGGTCGTGCGCGACCGGTTCGTCGGCGCCGAGGCCGCGCGCATCCTGTCCCGGCTGATGCTCGTCATCGGCGTCGCGCCCATGCTGGCGCCGACCTTCGGCTCCGCCGTCGCCGCGGCGGCGGGCTGGCGCTGGGTCTTCGGCTTCCTGGCGCTCGCGGGCGTGGCGATGGGCCTGGTCGTGTGGCGGTTCATGCCGGAGACGCTCCCGGCCGGACGACGGCAGACCGGCGGTGCGCGCAGCGTGTTCGCCGGCTACCGCACGCTGGTCAAGGACAAGCAGTTCATGGCGCTCGCCGTCATCCCGGGGCTCGGGCAGGCCGTGCTGATGAGCTACGTGGTCGGTTCGCCGTTCATCTTCCAGGAGGGCTACGGGCTGAGCCACGGGCAGTTCTCCGTGCTGTTCGCCGTCAACGGCCTGGGCCTGGTGCTGTCCGCGCAGGTGAACGCCGCGCTGGTGCGGCGGGTGGCGCCCATCCGGCTGCTGCGCGCCGCGCTCGCGATCCAGGGCGTCGTCGCGGTGGGGCTGCTGGCGGTGGCCCTCACCGGGGCCGGCGGGCTGATCGGCCTCCTCGCGATGCTGTGGGTGGTGCTCGCCTTCCAGGGGCTGATCCCCGCCAACGCGTCGGCCATCGCGCTGTCCCGGCACGGCGAGCGCGCGGGCACCGCGGCCGCGGTCATCGGCGCCGTGCAGTCCGGCGTCGCCGGCCTCGTGTCGCCGCTGGTGGGCGTGCTCGGCGGCGACGCCGTCGCGATGTCCTGGGTGATGCTCGTCGCGCTGGCCTGCGCGATCGCCGTGCTCGCGTTCGCCACGCCCGCCTACCGCAAGGACGGCTGGGTCAAGCTGGCCTGACGGACCCTGACGCTCGCCGCGGCCGACGGCGTCCTAGGCGAAGCCGAAGACCGGCCCGAACGCCACCACCACGAGCGCCGCCCACACCGCGTAGACGGGCAGGAAGCGCGTCTGCCACCGGACCAGTGCGCCGAACGGCTGCCGCTCGCGCAAGAAGCCGAGCAGGAGCAGCCCGGACCGGGCCAGGTGCACCAGGAGCAGCAGGTTGAGGCCGAGGGCGGCCACCTTGTTGGGGCTGAAGCCGAACTCGGCGATACGGGTGAGCATCGCCGTGAGGGCGACGGCGTCCACGGCGAGCGCGGCCGCGACGAGCACCAGCTGCAGGCCGTCGAACCAGCCCGGGCGGGCGAGCGAGTCGCGGGCCGAGACGGAGTACAGCAGCAGGCAGAGCACCAGCACGAGGATCGCGTCCATGAGGATGAGCAGCTCGCGCTCGACGTCGGCGAGCCCGCCGGCGCCGAGCAGGACGACGAGCGTCACCAGCAGCATCACCGTGGTCAGCGGCGTGAAGACGCGCGTGAGGACGGGGGCGATGTTCTCCACGACGTCCTGCTTCGCCTCGACGAGCCACGCCCCGACGACGACGGCGCCCGGCACCGCGAACGGCATGATCCAGCTCTCCATCGCGGGCTCGATGTCCACGCCGACGAGGCTCAGGGTCGCGGCCGTGAGGCCCAGCAGCACCCCGCCGCCGATGGCCAGCAGCGTCACGTAGACGACGAGCTCGCCGGTGAAGCGCGCGAAGTCCATCCGCGGGTCCTGGTCCCGCCAGCGGCCGCCCACGTAGACCACGCCGACCAGCGCCCACAGCACGACGGGGGCGTGGATCGCCGCGAGGACGACGGTCGACCCGGTGTCGACGTACGGGTAGACGTTGAGCACGACGGCGAGCAGCGCGTACGGGACCAGCAGGGCGGCGACCACGCGCCACGCGACGCGGCGCTTCCAGACGAAGTAGGCGGCCAGGAAGGGCGCCGTCATGAGGGGGACGTTGCGCAGCAGCGCCGAGTCCGTGTCGAAGGCCGCGAGCGCCACCTTCACCGCGATCCCCGCGCCGACGGCGAGCGCGAGGACGACGGCGAGCTCGCGCCACGCCGGGCCGGACGCCTGCGCGGGGTCGTCGCCCGGGACGAGGACGAGCTGCTTCCACAGCCGCTCCGAGTGCTCGCGCGCGAACTCGTGCGAGACGGCGTCGAGGTTGCCCATGCGGCGCACCGCGACGAGGAACGCCTCGTCGTCGTCGAGGCCCGTCGCGGTGAGGTCGTCGACCCGGCCGCGCAGGTGGTCCTCCATCTCGTCCACGTCGGCGGGCGCGATGGCGCGGTGGCGCTGCACGTACGAGCGCCACTGGTCGATCTGCGCCTCGAGGCGCTCGCGGGAGGCCATCAGGCCCAGCCCTCCGCGACGGCGGGGCGGGCCGGGGCCTGGGCCGCCTGCTGGGCGGACCGCCAGACCTGGTGCAGCACGTCCGCGACGACGGACCACTGCTCCTGGCGCTCGGCGAGCGCGTCGTGCCCGGCCGGGGTGAGGGCGTAGTGCTTGCGGCGCCGGCCGGCCTCGGAGGTGCCCCAGGTCGCGACGACGAGGCCCAGGCGCTCGAGGCGGTGCAGCAGGGGGTAGAGCATCCCGTCGGTCCACTGCATGCGGCCGCCGGAGAGCTCCGTGACCCGCTTGAGGATGGCGTACCCGTAGGACTCGCCCTCCGCGAGGATGCCGAGCACCAGCGGGGTGGCGGACGCCGCCACCAGGTCCTTGTCGAAGCGCACTCGGGCTCCTATGTCTAGATCTGCTAGGGGTGTTGAACCTAGCAGATCTAGGCATCGCCCGGGAGGGGGTGACCGGGTGGTTCGGCTCCGGGCTCCTCAGGCGCCACCGGATCGTCGCCCGGCGTTCATCCAGGGTTCGTCGAGCCGTCGCGGAGCGCCGGTGGGATCGGGCCATGACTCGCTCACCGAACCAGGCTCGCGCCCTGCGCCTCGTCGCGGCCGGCGCCGCCGCGGCGGTCGCGCTCACCACCGCGGCCGGCACCGCCGCCCTCGCGGACGGGCGCCCCGGCGACCACGGCACGAATCGCGCGACGCCCGGCCACGGGCGACCGGGCGCCGTCACGACCCACCTCGTCCCGACGCTCGAGGGGCGCGCGACGCTGTCCGCGGACTTCCTCGCCGAGGGGCCGCCGTCCGGCTCCCAGGCCTCCGCCGCCAACGGCCGGCAGGGGCCGTGGGACGGTCAGGTGATCCCGGGCTTCTCGGCGATGGTCGACAACGGCGACGGCACGTTCTGGGCGCAGCCGGACAACGGCTTCGGCAGCCAGGGCAACTCGGCGGACTTCCTGCTCCGCAGCTACCTCGTGAAGCCGGACTGGGACACCGGCGGCGGTCGGGGCAGCGGCTCGGGCGAGATCGAGGTGCTGGACCACATCTCCTACGACGACGAGAACCACGTGCTGGACTTCGACATCGTCAACGAGGACACGGACGAGCGCCTGCTCACCGGCGCGGACTTCGACGTCGAGTCCGTGGTGCGGGCGGACGACGGCACGCTGTGGGTGGGCGAGGAGTTCGGCCCGTTCCTGCTGCACTTCGACGCGGACGGCACGCTGCTGGAGAAGCCGTACGAGCTGCCTGGCCGCCTGAGGTCGCCGCAGAACCCGTACCTCGCCGACGGCGAGGAGCCCACCGTGCGCGCCAGCCGCGGCTTCGAGGCGATGGCCGGGGTCAAGGGCGGGCGCTACCTGTACCCGGTGCTCGAGGGGGCCCTGGTCGCCGACGCCGACCAGCGTCGCCGCGTCATCCACGAGTTCGACACCCGCCGCGGCGAGTACACCGGCCGCACGTGGGACTACCAGACCGACCAGGAGGCCAACGTTCTCGGCGACGCGTTCGCCGTCGGCAAGGACTCTTTCTGGATCGTGGAGCGGGACGACTTCGAGGGCCCCGCCTCCGTGACCAAGCGGGTCTACGAGATCGACCTGAGCGAGACGGACCGGGAAGGCGGCGGTAGAGGGTACCTGCACAAGGAGCTCGTCCTCGATGCGCTGCGGGTGGAGAACCCTGACGGCATCGACGCGGGGGAGGGGTACGGCCTGGGCGAGACGTACGCGCTGCCCGTGCAGTCGTTCGAGACGGTGCTCCGGCTGCGCGACGGCCGCATCCTCATCGGGAACGACAACAACTACCCGGGCAACGCGGCGCGGAACCCGGGCACTCCCGACGACACCGAGATGGTCGTCGTCGACCTGGAGAAGCAGCGCACGCGGGACGACGGCGTCACCGTCGTCGGGCACCGCGGCGCGTCCGGGTACCGGCCCGAGCACACGCTCGCCGCCTACGAGCAGGCGATCCTGCAGTGCGCGGACGTCATCGAGCCCGACGTCGTGCCGACCAAGGACGGCGTGCTCGTGGCCCGGCACGAGAACGAGATCGGCGGCACGACAGACGTCGCCGAGCACCCGGAGTTCGCCGACCGCCGCACCACGAGGACGATCGACGGCAAGCCGGTCACGGGCTGGTTCACCGAGGACTTCACGCTCGCCGAGCTGAGGACGCTGCGCGCCACGGAGCGGCTGCCCGAGCTCCGCCCGGACAACACCGCCTACGACGGCCTGTACCAGGTGCCCACCCTCGACGAGGTGCTCGACCTCGCCCGCCACTCCGAGACCTGCGACGGCCGGCCGGTCGGCGTAGCGCCCGAGACGAAGCACCCCACGTACTTCGCGTCCATCGGGCTGCCGCTGACCGACCCGCTCGTGGCCGAGCTCGCCGCGAACGGCCTCGACTCGCGGCGCGCGCCCGTCGTCGTGCAGTCCTTCGAGACCACCAACCTGCGCGAGCTCGACCGGCGCACCGACGTGCGCCTCGCGCTCAACGTCTCCGCGACCGGAGCGCCGTACGACCTGGTGGCCGCCGGCGACCCGCGCACCTACGCCGACCTCGTCACCCCGCGCGGCCTGCGCGACCTGGCCCGGTACGCCGACATCGCGAGCCTGGAGAAGAACGTCGTCGTCCCGCGCGCGGCCGACGGCACGCTCGGCCGGCCGACCTCCGTGGTCCGCGACGCGCACCGCGCGGGGCTGGAGGCCTACGCCTGGACGTTCCGCGCCGAGAACCAGTTCCTCCCGGTCGAGCACCGCTCGTCGGCGGACCCCGCCGCGCACGGCGACCTGGCGGCCGAGCTCGACACGTTCCTCGACACCGGTCTCGACGGCGTCTTCTCGGACCAGCCCGGCCTCGCGGTCGAGGCCGTCGCCGCCCGGCGATGACCGGTCGCGCGGGGGGTGATCCCGTGGTCGCCCGGGGCACCCCTCGCGCGAACGTGCTGCTCAGGCCCTAGGATCGCGCTTGTGCGGACCCTGCCACGGCACGCGTCAAGCCTCGCCTCGCACCGGGTCGTCCGTACGATCGCCCTCGTCGTCACCGCGGTGGTGGCGTTCGTGGCGGCGACCGCGGTGGCGTCGTTCGTCGACCTGCGCTCCCAGATCGGCGTCTCCGACGTCGACGACCTCCTCGCCGGCGACGACCGCCCGCCCGAGGTCCCGGCGGAGCAGGACCCGACCGACCCGTTCGCGGGCAAGGACCTCAACATCCTGGTGATGGGTACGGACTTCCGCGACGAGGCCAACGCCGAGATCGCCGGGGAGGGCGACGAGTTCCACTCGGACACCACCCTCCTGGTCCACATCTCCGGCGACCGGAGCCGGATCGAGGCCGTCTCGATCCCGCGCGACTCGCTCGTCGACATCCCGGCCTGCAAGCTCCCCGGCGGCGGCGAGACCGCGCCGCAGACGAACGCCATGTTCAACTCCTCCTTCTCGCTCGGCGGCGGGCCGGACAAGGACGTCACCGGCGCGGCCGCGTGCACCATCCGCACCGTCGAGAAGCTCACCGGGGTGCGGATCGCCGACCACATGGTGGTGCAGATGACCGGCGTGATCGGCGTCGTCGACGCCATCGGCGGGGTCACGATGTGCCTGCCCGAGCCCGTGAAGGGCCAGCGCGTGGACCTCGACCTGCCGGAGGGGAAGCAGAAGCTCGACGGGTACACCGCGATCAACTTCCTGCGCGCCCGCAAGGGCGAGGGCATGGGCCTGGAGATCGGCAGCGACCTCAAGCGCATCGAACGGCAGCAGGCGTTCTTCGACGCCGCGATGCGCGAGATCCTGTCGCAGAACATCATCACCGACTCGCCGCGCCTGTACCGGATGGTGCGCGAGATCCTCGGCTCCATCTCCACGGACCCCGAGCTCGCGAGCCCGACGGCGCTCGCGGGCCTCGCGTGGAGCATCCGCGACCTCGACCCGTCGCAGATCGTGTTCACGTCGGTGCCGGTGGCCACCGCGCCGAGCGACCCCAACCGTGTCGTGTGGACGTCCGAGGCCGACGCGATCTGGGAGCGGATCCGCGCCGACGAGGCGCCGCCCGGCACCGCCCCGGCCAAGGAGGCCAAGGAGGAGGAGCCGAGCGGCACGGCGTCGGCCTCGCCGGACGGCGCGACGGCCGTCGACGACGAGGTCGCGTCGCCGGACGCCGTCGACGGCGAGGACGGCGGCGCCCGTGGCGGCAAGGACGGCGAGGGCGCCTCGCCCGACTCGTCGCCCAGCCCGTCCGTGCTGCCGGGCGTCTGCGCCTGACCGCCGCCGTGCGGTGACGGAAGGTCAGCGCTGGGGCAGGGCGCGGCGGGCCTCCTGCTGCAGGGCCCCGGCGACCCGGTCGAGCACCGTCGAGCGCAGCTTCCACTGCTGCAGGTAGATGGGGACGTCGACGACGGCGTCGTCCTCGAGCAGCGCGACCTGTCCGCCGGCCTGGCCCGGCCCGCCGTCGAGCATGCCGAACCGGGCTCCCGGGCCGGGGAGCGGGCCCCACATGCCCCACCCCAGGCCGCGGCGGATGCCGTCGACGTACTCCGTGGTGCTCGGCACGTGGTGCCGCGGCGGGTCCGGGACGGCGGCGCCCGCCGCGGCGGCGCGCTCGCGAAGCCAGGCGTCCTGGAGGTCGTCGGCCCGGTTGAACACGAGCATCGGGGCGCCGCCCAGCGCCTCGATCGTGGGGCCGTCCGGGAACCAGCGGTCGATCACCTCCCGGGTGGCGGCCGGGCGGTAGCGGGTGACGCCGAGGAACGTCGAGGTGCAGCCCTGCACCGCGTCGCGCTGCGACGTGATCGCGGCCATCACGACCCCGGCCGGTAGCAGGTCCACGGTGCGGTCCTGGTCGTCGCGGTGGAGGTCGAAGCAGACGCCCTCGACCCGTGCCAGCGCCGGCATCACCCAGGTCGCGAGGGAGTCGGCGTTGACGGCGATCGGCACCGTGACCGGGCGGGGCGGGGCGCCGGTGCCGTCGTCGTCGGCGTCCCGGGGCCCGAGCTCGCGGACCGCCTCCGCGCCGAGCAGCTCGACCTGGCGCGCCAGGCGCAGCAGCGTGCGCCCCGGCTCGGTGGGCGCGACGGGGCGGGTGCGGCGGACCAGCACGGAGCCCGCGGCGTTCTCCAGCGCGCGGACGCGCTGGCTCACCGCCGACGGCGTGACGTGCAGCGCGTGGGCCGCGGCCTCGAACGAGCCCTCGGTGACGACGGCGGCGAGCGCCTCGAGCTGGCGGGAGTCCCATCGCATGGTGCCACCGTAGATGAAGCGAAGCTTGATCGGATGAAGAAACCGTAGATGGACTTCATGTCGTGGCCGACCTAGCGTCGAGGGGTGCTCACGCTCCTCGCCGGCCTCGGCTTCGGCCTGTCCCTCATCGTCGCCATCGGCGCGCAGAACGCCTTCGTGCTGCGCCAGGGCGTGCGCCGCGAGCACGTGGGCCTCGTCGTCGCGGTGTGCGCCGCGTCAGACGTCGTGCTGTACCTCGCCGGGACCGCGGGGCTCGGGGCGCTCGTCGTGAGCCACCCCGCCGTCGTGGAGGTGGCGCGGTGGGCCGGCGCCGCCGTCGTGCTCGGGTACGGCGCGCTCGCGGCGCGCCGGGCGTGGCGCGGGGACGAGGCCGGGCTGGCGGCCGCGTCGGACGGCGCGGTCGCCGACGCCGGACGGCGCGCGCGACCCGTGCTGCTCACGGCGCTCGCGCTCACCTGGCTGAACCCGCACGTGTACCTCGACACGATCGTGCTGCAGGGCTCGCTCGCCGCGTCGCACGGCGACGGGCGCTGGCTGTTCACGGCCGGCGCGATCGTCTCCAGCGTCCTGTGGTTCGTCGGCCTCGGCTACGGCGCGCGGCTGCTCGCGCCCGTGCTCGCCCGCCCCGGCGCGTGGCGCGTCGTCGACGGCGTCGTCGCCGCGATCATGCTGGTCGTCGCCGTGAGCCTGGTGCTGCCGGCGCTCACGGCGTAGAGGCCGGTCACTTCGGCATCTCCTCCGTCTGTTCGGCATGGCCTCGTGCCGAACAGATGGACGCGGTGCCGAACAGATCGGGGCCGGCGTGGCGGGATCAGCGGGCGAGGCGGCCCAGGCGGTCGACGGCGTCGCGCAGCACGTCCTCCCGCTTGACGAACGTGAACCGCACGCGCGAGGCGAGCGCGTCGGCCGTCGTCGAGCCGGCGCGGCAGAACGCGGAGACAGGCACGCCGACGACGCCCGCGAGCTCGGGCAGGCGGCGGCACAGCCCGTGCCCGTCGGCGGCGCCGAGCCGCTCCAGCAGGTGCGCGCCGTCCGCGACGACGAAGTAGGTGCCCTGCGGGACGACGACGTCGAACCCGGCGGCGGTGAGCCCCTCGCACAGCAGGTCGCGGCGGGAGGCGAGCGAGGCCGCCAGCGCGCGCGGCGCGTCGTCGTCGGCGAGCGCCCGGGCGATGGCGGGCTGGAAGGGCGCGCCGGACGTGTAGGTGAGGAACTGCTTCACCGTGCGCACGGCCGTGACGAGCTCCGCGGGGCCGTGCACCCAGCCGACCTTCCAGCCCGTGAGGCTGAACGTCTTGCCGCTGGAGGAGACCGTGAGGGTGCGCTCCGTCATGCCCGGCAGGGTCGCGACCGGCACGTGCACGGCGTCGTCGAAGGTGAGGTGCTCGTAGACCTCGTCGGTGAGGACGACGGCGTCGGCCTCGCGCGCGACGGCCGCGACCTGCTCGAGCTCGGCCCGCGTGAGCACCGTGCCGGTGGGGTTGTGCGGGGTGTTCAGCACGATGATCCGGGTGCGCGGGGTGACCGCGGCGCGCAGGGCCGCGGCGTCGAGCCGGAAGCCCTCGGCGGTGAGCGCCACGGGCACGTGCGTCGCGCCGGCGAGGGCGATGCTCGCGGCGTGCGAGTCGTAGAACGGCTCGAGCGTGATCACCTCGTCGCCCGGCCCCGCGAGCGCGAGGATCGACGCGGCCAGCGCCTCCGTGGCGCCGGTGGTGACCAGCACCTCGCCGTCCGGGTCGACGTCGAGCCCGTAGCGGCGCCGCTGGTGGTCGGCGATCGCGTGCCGCAGCTCCGGCACGCCGTCGCCGGGCGGGTACTGGTTGCGGCCGGCGTCGATCGCGTCCTTGGCGGCGTCGCGGATGAACGCGGGGCCGTCGACGTCGGGGAAGCCCTGCCCCAGGTTGATCGCGCCGGTGCGCGCGGCGAGCGCCGTCATCTCCGCGAAGATCGTCTGCGCGACGGCGCCGTCCGCCTCGAGCAGTCCGGCCGCGCGGGCGACGTCGTTCCAGCGGCCGGGCGGGGGAGAGGTCGGCATGGTCCTCGACCCTAGCCCCGGCCGGTCGTGGGTGCGGCCCGTGTCCGGCTATGGTAGTGACCAGAATCGACTGCTTGGTCACTACGGAGGTGCTCGTGCCCCGTCCGCTCGTCCCCGACCGTCGCGCGCGCATCCTCGACGCCGCCCGCGACCTGATCCTCGAGAACGGCTGGCCCCGTACGACCGTCGCCGACGTCGCTGCACGAGCCGGCATCGGCAAGGGCGCCGTCTACCTGGAGCTCCCCGACAAGGCCGCGATCCTCGACGCCGTCCTGCGGCGCAGCACCCGGGACCTCACCGCCGAGGTGCGGCGTCGCGTCGTCGAGGCCGACGGGCCGGTCGACCTGCCCGCCGTGTACCGGTTCGGCATGGAGGCGCTGCTGGCCGACCCCCTCATGCGGGCGCTGTACGTCGGCGACGCGTCGCTGCTCGGCGACCATGTGCGCGACGTGGCCGGCGGTGCCGGGGGCGACCGGTACGCGGAGCGGTTCGGGTGGCTGGCCGAGTACGTCGCGCGGCTGCAGGACGCGGGCGTCGTGGACCCCGCCGTCCCCACCGAGGGGGTCGTGCGCGTGCTCGGGATCTTCGGCGTCGGACTGGTGCACGCGCCGGGCACGCTCGGCGCGACGTCGGACGACGCGCTGCGCGCCGCGGTCGCGCTCTTCGCCGACCTCGTCGGCCGCGGTCTCGCCGCCGACCGACCCGTCGACCCGGAGGCCGCCCGCGCCGCGCAGCTCGGCCTCCTCGCCCGCCTCGACCGCCAGCTCGACCTCCTGGAGGAACCGTGACCGACCGTGCCGTGGCGGGCGTCTTCGCCACCTGGACCGACCTGACCGTCGCCGGCGGGCCCGTGCGCCACTACCGCGCCGGCGACACCGGGCCGCCGGTGCTGCTGCTGCACGGCGGCATGCTCGACACGGCGGCAGGGGTGTGGCGCCATGTCGCGGGCGACCTCGCGGCGGACCACCGGGTGCACCTCGTCGACCTGCCGCGGCACGGTGGCAGTCGCCCGTGGGAGGGGCTGCTCGACGACGCGTTCTACCGCGCCTTCCTCGGCGACCTGCTGGACGCCCTCGGGCTGGAGCGCGTCGCGCTGGTGGGGCTGTCCCTGGGGGCCGGCATCGCGGTGGGGTTCGCCCTGGACCACCCGGAGCGCGTGGACGCGCTCGTGGCGATCGGGCCGGGAGGCATCGGCCGGCGCCGCCGCGCCCAGCTGGTCACCTGGCTCGCGCTGCGCACGCCCGGCCTGCTGCGCCTCACCGGTCGCTGGCTGGCGCGGCGGCCCGCCGTGGTGCGCCGGTCGATGGCGGACAACCTCGTGGCAGGCGAGTCCACGGAGGGCTTCGAGGAGATAGTCGCGCTCGTCGTCCAGGAGGCTCGGGCGAAGGCGGCCCACGGGGAGCCCGCCCTGGACGACTGGATGGTCCGTGCCTACGGGCCGTTCGGCATGGCGCTCGACCACCTGCCCCGCCTGCCGGGGCTCCGGGTGCCGTCGCTGTGGGTCCGAGGCGACCGCGACCCGCTCGTCGGGCACGAGGAGCTGACCGCGGCCGCCGCGGCGGCCCCGGGCGCCCGCCTGACCACCATCCGAGACGCCGGCCACATCGTCACCTACGACCAGCCCGACGTGACGTCGTCGCTGGTCAGAGGGTTTCTGGCAGCGTCCCGCGGAGGCGGTCCCGGGTAGCGGTACGAGACCTTCGCCCGGGTTGTCCACAGGGCGGACCCGGGCGATTGCCCGGGTCCCCTACTCTGGTGCCGCTTTCGCCGCCGATGAGGGCACCGACGAGAGGACAGATCAGTGTCGATCGACACGCTGGCGCCCGCCGACGCTGCCGCGCTCCTCGAGCACGAGGTGCGCGAGCTCGTGCGCCGTCGAGCCCTCGACCCCGTCCGCGACCGGGCCGGGCTGGAGCGCCTCGTCGCGGAGGCCTCCGCCGACTACACCGAGCGCGCCACGCGCGGCGTCGTCCCGGCGCTCGCGGACCCGCAGGGCACCGCGCGCGCCGTCGTCGACGCGCTCGGCGGACTCGGCCCGCTGCAGCGCTACCTCGACGACCCCGAGGTCGAGGAGATCTGGATCAACTCAACCTCGTCGGGTATCGGTGCAGGTAGGCGGGTCTTCGAAACGACTCAGTCCGCAAGGAGTCCGCACGCGTGCAATTCACCCGGTCTCAGGCCTCCGGAGCATCGAGGCAGGAGGCTACGGTGACCGCGTGGGGGTGGCGATGAAGACGGTAGCGAGCGGGGCGTGCGCGTGCCCGGGCGAAGATCCGGTCACCTGCGTCAAGGACGACGAGACCGTGACCCAGTGGAGAATCGACGACACGTACACTTGTCGACCGAGGGAGCGCGATACTGACTGCGCGGTCTCATTGGTCCGCGGGTCGCATGACGCAATCGAGGCCTTCGAGGAGTCGGTAGGCAAGGCCCCGCGCGAGAGCCTGCGTGAGAAGTTGCGCGCGCGGCAGACTTCCGCCGCAAAAGTCCGTTGCGCCGCCCTTGCGGTAGTTCACACCCCCGGAAATTTCCGGGAGTCGCTTCACCTGTCGGTTGTGTACCCGGACACTGAGCCGCTCACGCACCAGGATGCCAACTGGCCCCCGACGGTCTCTAATGACTTTGACGAGAGTTTCGACGAGGAGGGAGTCTCAACGCATGGCCGTAATGCCGTGTAAGGGCGAGCGCCCCTGGCTCCCGAGTGACCGGGCGACCGGGCTGGACGTGCTTCTCGACGTCGACCACCCTCTGGTTGGCGTCTTCGACGTCGGTCCGCGTCGATACCTGTTTACCTGCCTCCTGGGCGACCTCGGGCGGCTGGAAGTGTGGGCCTACGCGCCGTTCTCGACAAGCGACGGAGACTTTCTGGAAGGCGAACCGTTCAGGAAGGTTCGTGACCTACGCGAATGGGCCGAGGCCAAGGTGCTTCGGCACGCAACGCGAGTTGCGCTGAGCTGGGACGGAATCATCCAGTGCCACGCGGACGTAGGTTCCGACGCTTCGGTGATGGAGGCGCTCGACCATGTCCTAGACGCGTTCCGAGAATCGAAGGAGTTCGTCAAGGCTCCGCCACGTCGTGTCAAGGAGACCTGGGATGGACTGGCTGCCTACGCGATCCTGGTCCCAAGCCTCGCTGTTGAGGGACGGGACGACCGGGAGCAGTCGGAGGTGCGTGAAGCCGTCGAGCAGACCTCAGAAGAGGCTAGAGAACTCGCCCTTCATCACTAGGCCGCGACGGGACCGCGCTCTCGACCAGGTGGGCCGTCGCTACCCGGGTTCGATCCTCGGCTGTGGGCCAGAGATGTGAGTACGTGTTCAACGTGACGGTCGCGCTCGAGTGCCCGAGGGCGCGCTGTACCGTCACGACGTCGCAGCCCGCAGCGATGAGGCCCGAGGCAAAGAAGTGCCGCAGATCGTGATGCCGGATGCCCTGGACGCCCGCCGTGCTTGTGATCGAAGTCCACCAGGCATGCGCCGTCGTCGGCGGCAGAGGCCCGCTCGAGTTGCCGGCCATCACCAGCCAGCCGCCCAGAGGGATGCCGAACTCTTCGAGGTGCTGGGCGAGCATCTGCACGATGGAGTCCGGCAGATACACGTCGCGCTCCGAGCCGTACTTGGGTGCCCGCTGGACCAGCCCTCCGCCCTTCTGCCGCTGCACCTGCCGTGCCACATGGAGGCGACGGCGCAGGAAGTCGACGTCGGTCGCCTTGACCGCGGCTACTTCGCCAAGTCGCAGGCCAGCGAATGCCGAGAGGTACACCAGAGGGCGCCGGTAAGGGTCTGAGGCCTCGAGGATCGCGCCGACCTGCTCAGGCGTCGGGATCGTCATGGCAGCCTCACGGCGGCGCTGGCGGGGGAGCGTGATACCAACCGACGGATCGACGACGATGAGTCGGTCACGGATCGCAGCCTTGAACGCCGACCTGACGCCGTTCATCCTCGAGGCAATCGTCGTAGGCGCGAGACCCTTTGACGTCATCGCCTTCACCCAGCCCTCGAGGTGCGACGGGCGCAAGCTCCTGAGCGGTACGTCGCCGAACGTGACCGACCGGCGCGTGAGATCCATCGATCGTGACGTCGTGTCCTCCCAAACCTGGCGAGATGCCCACTGGTGCCACCAGGCATCGAAGGTGACCCGGCCGGCACGAGGGTCGGCGTAGGCTCCCGTGACGAGCGCTGCGGTCACTTCGTCGAGCCAGCGCTGCGCGTCGACCTTCCGATCAAAGTGCTTTGCGTGCTCCTTGCCGGCGTCGTCCCGGTACCGGGCGCGCCAGCGACCGTCAGGGCGCTTCTTGATGCTCGCCATCGATCCTCTCCTCCTGGCGGACGCTCAGCCATGTGCCGGGCTCGAAGGGCTCCGAGCTGGCGACCTCGTCATCGATGTCGCGCGGGCCGTACTGGGCAGCATCGACGATCTCTGTCACCTGCTTCGAGGCCAGGCGGCGACCGGCCGCGTAGCCCACGTGCCTCATGTCGAGCCCCAGTGCCCAGGTGATTCGCTTCGGGTCCGACGGCACCCATCCCGGTGTCGCCACGGCCTCGTCGAGTGCCGCCACAAGAGCCCTGCGCGCGTCGAGGAACTCGCGTGCCGCAGTCGCAAGCGAGGTGAACTGCGAAGTTAGGTGCTTGAGCGCATCCTCGACGGGATCAGCTTGGAGGAAGCGCTCGACACCCGGTTGCCCGAGGGCGTCTGCGATCGCAAGGGCCTCTTCGAAAGTCGTCGTGCGTGTCCCGGCCTCGATCTTGGCGATCGTCGTGTGACCCGCCCGCAGGCCCTGCTCGGTCAAGCGGGCTGCCAGTTGCGCCTGGGTCATGCCCGCTGCTTCGCGGATCTCCTTGACCCGGCGCCCATAGCGGGCCCGGAACTCCTCGCCTATTTGCTCCATGAGGACACCGTACTTGCCGTGATGGGTTGCGAACAGTGCTGGCGGTGCTGTAGACCTGATTACTACAACAGCAAGTCGGAGTTGCGGGAGGAGCAACCATGAGGGAGCTGATGCGGACGGACGAGGTCTCGGAGGAGACCGGGATCCCGGCCGCGACCCTGCGGTACTGGCGCCACATCGGCGCCGGGCCGCGCAGCGCGAAGCTCGGCCGCCGGGTGGTCTACCGGCGCAGCGACGTCGAGGCCTGGGTCGAGGCCCAGTTCGACGCGGAGCGAAAGGTGACGGCCTGATGGTCGCCACAACGAGCGAGGGCCGCCCGGCGGCAACCGGACGGCCCTCGATGAACCAGAGCCGCAGCCACGGCTACTCAGTTCCTGCACCCAAGGGAGAGTGCGTCATGTCCGTCCAGAGTACCGCTACCGAGAACTTCACCCCGCCGGCCCCGCCCGCCTGGGCGACGAAGGTCTACGACTTTTCCAGCCCCAGGGAGCGCGCGGAGTCCAAGGCCCGCGGCTGGGACGTCCCCGAAGGGCGCTCCATCGAGCGGGAGTGGAACATCGGGCTGGCGTCCGCGGTCCTGAGCGCGCGGCAGGAGCGCGACGGCTCGGTCGGACCGCTGATGCTCGAGCTGGACACGGAGCACAAGGTCACGGTCGAGGGCGCCGAGCAGCTGATCGAGATGCTGCGCGAGGTCGTCGGAGTGATGAAAGCGGCTCAGGCAGCCGTGAGCGCGGTCGCCGACGTCGCCGGTGTCATCTCGCGGAACGTCTACCGGTACCTCGACGACCCCATCGCAATGGGCCGGGTGCTCGGAGTCGCGATCGGCCTCGAGCCCGACGACTTCTTCGGGCGCCTGGACGGCCCTAACGGCTGGACCGCTGAGGACGTTGCGCTGATGGCGGACGTCCTCGGCATCGGCGCGGGCGACTTCTTCCGCGGGGAGGGGAGCGACCGGTGAACGCAGGCGCCGACGTGGTGACGGAGGGGCACGCGCTGCTCCTGCGTGTCGATGGCCGCCGGCGCCTGGTCCTGTCCGTCGCGGCGGCGGAGCGCGCACTCGAGCGCGCTCGCCGCCGCGGGGTCGCCGCGTCCGTCGAGCTCGTGCGACTCCTGCCGGTGCCCACGGGCCACGTGCCCGGCCGTCACGAGGTCGTGCGGGACGCCGACGGCGTCCTGCGGCCGAATACCAGGGAGGGCCGTTGAACGATCCCCAGCCTCCTCGCTACGCGTGGGTGGACGCCGTCTGGTTGAGCAGCCTCAAGCCGCTCGAACGGCTGGTGGCCCTCGCCTACGGGAAGTACGTCGGCGACAGCCTCGCCGGCGTGTGGGTGAACGGGGACACGCTGCGGGAGATCACGGGCCTGTCGCGGGACGCGGCGAACCGTGCGCTGCGAGGGCTCGAGGACAAGGGATGGCTCTTCGTCCTCGAGCCTTCACGGCAGCACCTGGCGACGCGGTACCTGCTGCAGCCGGGCGGCCAGCCTTCCGCCTCGCGGAACGCTGGATCGGGTGCCGATCGGGTCCCCGAGGGACAAACGGGTGACGCCCAGCGTGACGCCCAGCGTTCCGCCTCGCGGAACGCCGAGGAATCCAGCGTTCTGTCTCCCGACGCCAGCGTTCCGTCTCCCGACGCCAGCGTTCCGCCAGACGTACCCGAACCGAGAGAGAACCAGGAAGGAACCCCGCCGCCGGCCGCTGACGGCGCCGCCGGCCGATCTGAACTCCACGAGTTGCTCGAGACCTACGGGCTCGAAGCGGACGAGCGCAAGAGATTCCTGGCTCACCTCAAGGCCGATCCCAAGCTCGGCTCGGCGCGGAAGGTCGTGTTCAGCCTTCACAACCGCGGGCACCTCGAGGCTCGTCTGGACGACTGGCGGCTGGACGAGGAAGTCGACGAACTCGTCGAGGCGAAGAAGCGTCAGCAGCAGCCCGCATCTCCCTGGGATCGGGGGCCCGTGTGAACCCCAAGACGTCCGATCGAGGAGGCCCCATGACCACTGAGCAGCCCACCGCGATGGATCGCCTCGCCGGCACGCGACCGAGCAGTCTCTGCCGCTGCGGCCACGCCCGGCGCACGCACGGCACGAAGGCTGTCGTCGGCCGTGGTGTGTGGCGAGGCTGCGACGGCTGCCCCGACTACCGACCGCCGGCCGAGGAGCGCTGAATGGATGCCCCCACGATCTCGCCAGAGCGTGAACGTCAGCGGCTCGTGCTCGAGGCTGAGCTCGAGGCAACAGGGCGCGTGCCATGCCGCACAGGCTCGGTGGTCTCGCGGGCTATCTGGACGTCGGATGAGGCGATCGATCAGCAGAATGCGGCCGAACGCTGCGGTCCATGCCCGCTGCTGGCAGCATGCCGGACCTATGGGCTCGCGTGGCCCGCAGAACTCGGCGTCTACGGAGGGCTGACCGAGACAGGGAGGCGTGGAGGGCAGCGCCGAACGCCTGCGAGCTCGGCGCGTCGCCGTCGAAGGAGGACCACGCCGCTCATGCGCGTCCCCGAGGGTCCGAAGGCCTGCACTCGATGCGGCGAGATGAAGGCGCCCGGGGAGTTCCGTCGGGACGCACGCAAGTCTGACGGCCGGCGTCCGAGCTGCCGTGCGTGCGACAACCTTGCGCGACGAGGGCTCGCCGCGTGACGGGCGCCTCGCGGTACGTCATCGGCATCGAGGGTCCAGCGGTCGTTGTCCCTGCGCGGGTAGCTGCCTGGCTGGATGCGCGAGCGAACCTCAGCGCCTTGCGCATGAAGTCCCGTGGGGCGGATCCCGAGGTCGACGACGTCCTCCTCGGCCTGCGAGTCGCGGCGCTGGCGTGGCGTACTTCCGCCACCGGAAGTGCCGTCGACCCCGAACCGGAAGTGCCGCGAGAGTCGAGTCAGTGGTTGAGCACGGGGCAGGCGGCGAACCTGCTGGGCATCACGGACCGGGCCGTTCGACTCGCGATCCGCGAGGGCCGGTTGGTGGCCGAGCAGGTCGCCGGTCGGTACCGGATCAGCCGCGCGAACGTCGAGCACTACCGAGCCGCGCGGGCGGCGTGACAGGAGGATCCGATGGCGACCACGTTGGAGGCGATCAAGTCGCTCGTTCAGGCGGGCAGGGGGAGCGAGGTCCGGGAGGTCCTCGACTCGGCTGCGCGGGCTGCCAAGGGCGACTACGACCACATCCGTAGCCAGACGGAGTACACCGAGGAAGCGCGTCGAGAGATGGCAGCGAGGGCGTACGACACGCGTCGGAAGGGGGTCGACGAGAAGCTCGGAACGATGGCGGGCCAGGCCGGCTACTCCGACCGCGACGACGTGGCGAGGGCCTTCGGGACGGCTGGGCTTCCCGGGGATGCAGCTTCGCTGGCGATCTCGATGCGCGACGCGCGTGATCGGGTCGGCCAGATCAACAAGCGCGACGAGCTTCTCGACCTCGTCCGACGGTCGACGCGCAACGGTGACGAGGTGCTGGCCAGAGCGGCAGCTGGGCGGGCGATGGAGCTGGAGTACAGCGACGTCCTGCGCGCCTTCCTCGACACCAGGCCAGCGCTCGATCCCGTCGTCGAGCGGATCTGGAAGGCGCAGAAGGCTGACTTCAACAGCTTCGACTGGACGCTGCAGCTGAGTGCCCTCAAGCCGCCGAGGCTCTGATGAAGACGAGGACCGGGATGCGGGCCCAGGGGAGGTGCCCCCACCCCCCTGGGCCTGTTCGCCCCCTCTGGCATAGCGGGATCTCTCCCTGGCGTTTTTTCCACGAGCGACCCCCCTCCCCCCTCGCGGGGGGATATCGCTATGCCAGTGGGGGCGAGGAGGAGACAGAGGAGGGGGTACCCGCCCCAGGGTCAGGGCTGCGACTGCTCCCAGCCGCAGTTGGCCACGCAACGCGTCGTGACATGCCACGAACCGACGAGGTTCGCCTGCGTCCGCACGAGAGCTCGGTGCTCCTCTATCCCTGCTCCACAGGCAGGGCACTCGCCTCTCACTCGTTCCCATCCCATGGTTGGGCTCCTCTGTTCGGTTGCTTGAGCGTATTCGGCGCTAGAGGCCCTTGGTCAGGGGGCGGGAGGGTGAAGTGGCGATGACGAACGACGGCGACATGAGCGACATCGCGCAGCAGGCGGCGGTGCGAGCGGCGCAGATCCTGCGGGCGCTGGCCGACGGCGACGAGCCCACGGCGCTCCGCCTCATCAATGACACGGAGCTCGCTCAGGCGCAGTGGCTGTCCACGGTCCTGGTGAGCCTTCTCCACGGTTCGATCGTGGAGGCGACCGGGGACGCTGCAGAGACAGCTCGTGTGCTGCGGGCCGCGGCCGACGAGATCGAGCACGCCGATGCCCCGATGGTGGGCGTCGACGTCATGCTCGACGAGATCCTCCGCCGCGAGGGGCTGGCCTGATGGCCGAAATCGCGAGCGCGTACATCGCCCTCCTGCCCAGCCTGCGGGGCAACGAGAAGCTCATCGGGCAGCAGCTGGGCTCGCCGACAGTGCAGAAGCAGGCCGCGGGCGCAGGCGAGAAGGCCGGCGGCAAGATGTCGGCCGGCATCGGCAAGGCGCTCAAGGCGGGGGTCGCCGCGCTCGGCATCGCGGGTATCGGCGCCGGCGTGGCGGTCGCGTTCGGCGACGCGCTCGAGAAGGAGAAGCTCGGCGACAAGACCGCCGCCTCCCTCGGCCTGACGCAGAAGCAGTCGCGTACTGCGGGCAAGGTCGCGGGGCAGCTGTACGCGAACGCGTACGGCGAGTCCATGGGCGACACCACGGACGCCGTCGAGAACGTCATGAGCTCGATCGAGGGCATGAGCTCGGCGTCCCCGAAGAAGCTCAAGGCGGTCACCGAGGCGGCACTGAACATCGCGACCGCGTTCGACGTGGACGTGGAGCAGGCGGCCACCAACGCGGGCATCCTCATGAAGACCGGCCTCGCGCCGAACGCGACGGCGGCGATGGACCTCATCACGGCATCGCTGCAGCAGGTGCCGAAGTCGCTGCGCGGCGAGGTCATGGATGCCACGCAGGAGTACTCGGACTCGTTCTCCGCGCTGGGGCTGACCGGTGAGCAGACCATGGGCCTGCTCGTGTCGGCGTCTGAGAACGGCCAGTACGGCATCGACAAGATGGGTGACGCCATCAAGGAGTTCACGATCCGTGGCACCGACATGTCGAAGGCGACGGTCGCTGCGTACGACGCGATCGGGCTCAACGCGGGCAAGACCACGGACGACCTTCTCGCCGGCGGGGACCGCGCGAACGGCGCGTTCACGAAGATCGTCGAGGGCGTCAAGGGGATCAAGGACCCGACCGAGCGGTCGCAGGCCGCCCTCGCCCTGTTCGGCACGCCGCTCGAGGACCTGGGCACGAAGGACATCCCGAAGTTCCTCGACTCGCTGACGTCCAGCAAGACGGCGCTCAAGGACACCAAGGGTGCCGCGAAGGAGATGGGCGACACCCTCAACGACAACCTCGGGTCGAAGATCGAGGGCTGGAAGCGGTCGATCCAGACGTTCGCGTCCGACGGGCTGCTCGCGCTGATCCAGGGCTTCCAGGACGGCAAGGGCTCCGGCGAGGGGTTCGCCGGCGTCATGTCGAACGTCGGCGGCGTCATCAAGAACGTGACGACGTGGGTCGGCGAGCACAAGACCCTCGTGCTCACCCTCGTCGGCGCGTGGGCCGCCTGGAAGACGGGCGTCGTCGTCCACTCGACGGCCCTCAAGGTGCACGCGGCCGTCACGAAGGCCTGGGCAACGGCGACCAAGGTGGCTGCGGTCGCACAGCGCGTGCTCAACGTGGCGATGAAGGCGAACCCCATCGGCCTCATCATCACCGCCGTGACGGCTCTGGTCGGTGTGCTGGTCTGGTTCTTCACGAAGACGAAGACCGGGAAGGCGATCGTCGCCGCAGCGTGGGCCGGCATCAAGACGGCGATCAAGGCCGTCTCCGACTGGTGGACGAAGACCGCGTGGCCGGCGATCAAAAAGGTCATCACCGCGCTGCACACCGCGTTCACTGCGGCGAAGACGAAGATCACCAGCGCGTGGAACCTGATCAAGGCGGGCATCAGCGCCGGGTGGACCTGGATCCGCGACAACGTGTTCGCGAAGCTCAAGGCCGGCCTCGGCGCGGTGAAGGACAAGTTCACCTCGATCAAGACGGTCATCAAGACCGTCTGGGGCAACCTCGGCACGATCCTCCGCGCCGGGTGGACCTGGATCAAGGACAACGTCTTCGGCAAGTTCAAGGACGGGCTCACCTCGATCAAGACCGCCTTCACCAAAGTGAAGGACGGCATCAAGGTCATCTGGGACAAGCTCAAGGCCATCGCCGCGAAGCCGGTCAACTTCATCCTCGGGACCGTCTACAACGACGGGATCGCGCACTGGTGGAACACGATCGTCAACGGGCTCAAGCTGCCGCAGGGCCTCAAGCTCCCCGCGGCGAAGCTGCTCAAGTTCGCCCAGGGCGGCGTCCTGCCGGGCTACACGCCCGGTCGCGACGTGCACGAGTTCTACTCGCCGACCGGCGGCCGCCTGTCGCTCTCCGGCGGCGAGGCGATCATGCGGCCCGAGTTCACGCGCGCAGTCGGTGGCGCTGCCGGCGTGGCGCGCCTGAACGCCGCGGCTCGCCACGGCCAGGCGTTCGCTGACGGAGGGGTGTGGAACTGGGTCGGCGACAAGTGGTCGAAGGCGTGGCGCGGCGGAGTGAACCTCGCGGGGGACATGTGGGAGAAGGCGAAGAAGCTCGGCGGTGACATCTGGGCGTTCGTCAAGGACCCGGTCGGCTCGATCACCCGCGGGCTGGGCTCGAAGGTCAAGGACTGGCTCGCCGGGCTGCCGGGTGGAGAGATCGCCGCGGCGTTCGGGACCATGCCGGCGAAGATCGTCGGCGGCCTCGCCGATACGGTCAAGAAGCACTTCACGGCAGGGTCGCCCACGGACGGTGGCGGCTCGGGCGGCAAGGGGCTGCGGGGCAACCTGTCCGCGATGGCGGCGGCGGCCAAGGCGTTCGACCCGTCCGTCCGCGTGACGTCCGGCTACCGTCCGGGTGCGATGACCGTCACGGGGGTGCCGTCGATGCATGGCGCCGGGCGCGCGATCGACATGGTCGCGAGCAACATGGGCGCCCTGTGGGACAAGCTCTACGCGACCTATGGGAAGGCGTCGCCTGAGCTCTTCTTCTCCGGTCGTGCGTTCTCCCGCTTCGGCAAGAAGGGTGCGCCGCGGAACGACCACTGGGATCACGTCCACTGGGCGATGAAGACCGGCGGCATCGTCCCGAAGCTGTACGACGGCGGCGGGATGCTCAACCCGGGCGACGTCGGGCTCAACTTCCTGGACCGACCCGAGGCCGTGCTGACGCCGGATGAGACGGACCTGCTCAAGGAGCTCGCGTCCGGGTCTGCCGGCGGCGACCACATCGAGATCAACGCCAACGACCCCTACGTGGTTCTGCAGGCGCTCGAGATGCGGAAGCGCCGGTCCCGCGCACGAGCGAACTTGCTGGGGGTTTAGGTGCCAGTACCGTCTCGGTGTGATGATCACAGTCGGCAGTTGGCCGGATTGGGTTGCGGCCGTCGGGACGAGCGCGGCCTTCATTGTTGCCGCGGTTGCGTACGGCCGTGACGTGCGCAGCCGACGTTGGGCGCAGGCGCGCCTGGTCTACGTGCGGGTGAGCGCATTGTCATGGCACGAGCCTGCGGAGACGATACCGATGCTCGCTCACGGTGCCGTGAGCGGCTTTGGGGATGTGCCGTCTGTACCGGTTCGTGCTGGCGAACCATCCGAAGCACGACAAATCCTCCTGGAGGCTGCCGGCGTCGTGACTGCGGCCGTGCACAACGGAAGTGATGAGTTGATCGGCCCAGCGCACGTCCGCGCCTTCGGCCGCACGGGCGTCGACGTCCCGTGGGGCTTCGAGACGCTGGGAGGCCCAGTTGATCCCCATTCCGACAGGTTGGTCGAGCTCCTCTGTTCCAACCCGCACTTTCCGTCCGGCGAGCCAAGTGTCCAACTCGAGGTCACGTTCAGGGACTCCGCTGGGCGATGGTGGAGGCGTCGAGGCTACGAGCCCGTTGAGCGAGCGAAGGACCGCGAGCGTCAAGTCCGAAGGGAATCCCGGCAGCAGGCCCAGGTACGGCGACGCCTGGCCAGGCGTCTGGGAGGATCGCCTACGTGACCGCCGAGCCTCGCTTCCTGTCCGTGAAGAACGTCGCCGACGAGCTGGCCATCAGCGAGGCGCAGGTCTACACCCTCGTGCGGTCCGGGGAGCTCCCGGCGATCCAGGTCGGCCCCAAGAAGGTCTGGCGGATCGAGCGGGCCAAGCTCGAGGAGTACATCGAGCGGCAGTACGAGGCGACGCAGGAGGCAATCAGGCACGGGTTGGTCGGATCCGGCGACGAGGACTGAGACGAGGTGTGGACCGCAGCCCGGGTGAACTATCCCCAACCTCGGACAGATCGAGGACGCGTGTCGGTCGGCGTTGCTAGATTCCCGTCATGCCGAGCACGGATGGGCGGTCTGCGAGTGACAGCCTCTGCACCCAGCCAACCGAACATGCTCGCGAGTTCCATTTCCACAGCTCGCCGTTCGAGTCGACGTCGGTCCGGAACGAGATCGTGGACGCGCTGTACGACGCTGCTCGAACACCCATGCAGGCAGCGGGACTCGTAGGCGACGTCTTCGGCCGAATGCGGGCAGCAGGCCTGGGCCACCTGGCCGACGACCCGGATGAGTTCTGCCCGGTGCGGAGCCAGCCGGAGCTCTGGGAGATGAAGTGGAAGTTCAAGCGCATGGGGGAGTACCGGCTGTACCACGCCGAGCCCGGCCGAAGTCCTGACCTCGTTGCACTGAGATTCCACCGCAAGGACACTGACCGGTTCGCGTCGTCCACCGAGATCAACCAGCGGCAGAACGTGGAGATGGAACTCGCGGCGGCCCGGTACGAAGCGGGTGAAGATCACCGCTGGGGGCACACCCGCGGTTGCGGGGACTGTCTGGGCGACTGATAGAGTCAAGTCTATGGACGCCCCCGCCAACGCCGGCCATGCCCGCACCCGCGAGGAGCTGATCGAACTCGCCACCGCCCTGGCTGCTGCCGATGAAACGATGCGGCGCGCTCTGATCAACGCGCGAGTCTCGGCAGGTCTGAGCCAACGACAGGTAGCCGAGCTGCTCGGCATCAAGCAGTCGTCGGTAGCCTCGTTCGAGCGCCACGACAACGATCCGCGGCTCTCGACCATCCGCCGGTACGCCCTCGCTGTGGGTGCTCAGGTGGACCACCGCGTGTGCACGCCGGGCCTCACCGTTGAGACGGACGGCTGGGAGACGGTTTCAACCCCCGCCCATTTCGTGGTTGGCGGGTGGGACAGCCAGGTCCATCAGATGCTCCTGGAGGCGCCGACGAACATGCGAACTGACTTTGCCCTCGGCGCATGAACGACCAGTTGCGCCAGGTCCGCACCGCGGCTGATTTGCTCCCATTTGCAGAGTTGACATCAACAACGACCTACGAGGTGCACGGCCGTCGTCTGCCTAGCGATGAGGCGCGCCCAGAGGAAGACTGCGCCAGTAACTTCAACGTGCTGGTTCGGAAGGAACTGGGCGAGCTGGAGACGCGGGCTCGGGTTCAGGTGCTTACGACTGAGGCAGACCTTTTGGCTGACATCGGAGCAACGTACTCGTTTTCGGAGCCGCTGCACCTCGAGGAGGACGTGGTCCAAGAGTTCGTCGAACGAGCTGGTGTGATGGCGGTCTTCCCATACCTGCGGGAGGCGATCCAGACGACTGCAACACGCCTCGGGGTAGACGCACCTGTGCTGGGACTGCTGCGCGCTGGAAGCTTCCGGCTGAGCCTGAATACCGACGACGAAGCGGTCGTAGCGGAGTAGGTCAGACGTCGCTGGTCTGAATTTGGCGCCTCGGAGGCGTTGCCGGCGCAGCGGCAGGCTGGACCGCGATGCGGGTCATTCTCGCCTGCGCGATGGGGGCCGTCGTCATCGAGGCTGCCGTGGAGTTCGCGCGCCTCCGTCTGAAGCGACGGCGCGCGGATGCCGCCAACGCTGGCCGCGACGAAGCCTCGAGCGGGGTCGCAGCGCTCCCGCCGTTCCCTAGCGGAACTCGTGGTTCGCCTCGTCCCGCCCTTCCGTCAGGTCGACCACCGCCTGGCCGTTGGCGTTCTCCTGGTGGATCCGGGTCCAGTGCACCGTGACGTTTTTCTGACAGGCGCTGCACCAAGCCTGGCTCGTCCATGTCGTCGTTGGCATGCCCTCACGCTAGCCGCCGCCGCACCTACCTGGAAGACCTTGAAGACCTTCGCGAGCGCGAGGAGACGCCCGACCTAGGGGGACCGGCGCGTTTGGTGTCGAGCCACGCCTCGAGGTCGGAGACGCGGTACCGGACGAGCCGGCCGAGCTTCACGCGCGGCACCTCGGGGTGGTCGCGGAGCCAGGACTCCTTGACGCCGAGGTAGGCCGCTGACTCCGGTGTCGTCATGAGGGACGTCATTTCCGTTGGCGGCTCTCGCGACCGGAGACCGTGGGAAGCGACGCGACCCACTCGGCCAGGTCGGCCGCGAGGATGACGGGCTTCGACGCCCGCGAGCCGACGTAGTGCGCGACGGTGGTCGCCGCGCGAGATCGCGCGCTGCAACTCCCGGGGCGAGGCACCGACGGCCTCGGCGGACGTCTGCAGGTCCGCCGAGATGAACGGGAAGGTCATGCGTTCCGTCGTCCTCGCTCGATCCACGCGTGCAGCTCGGCACGGGGGATCAGCGGCTTCGCGATGGGGCGGCCGTCGACCTCGGGTCGGCTGACGACGAGGTCGCCCGCGCGGACGGCGCGGATGATGACGTCCCGTGAGACGCCAGTGGCGAGCGCGGCCGTCTGATAGGAGTACGACTCGGCCATGAGAGCGCGGGGCAACTCGTCGACGATCATGGTGCGGAGCCTCCCGCAGCGCAGCCGCACACTGCAAGGGCCAGTTGACTCCCGCGCCCGCCGCCGGGTCGTGCGCTACTGAGCTAGGTCCCGCCGAAGAGACTCGACGAGCTTGTAGATCTCCTGGTACCTGCTTGGCGGCTGACTACGGACCGTTCCCGGCAGCTTCACCTCAGCGCCGTCGTCGTACCTGAGCAGAAGCGCGACCGCGCCGGGCCACTGGCCATGCTCGGCCGCGGGGCCGAGCGCACTCGCTCCGGCCTGGACCTCCATTGACACGAGGCCGCACCGCGGCCGGACGGTCGTAGTCCGAGCGCGGCCCGCATCGCTGCCGGCTGAGACCGTCACGAGGAGGTCGTCAGTGAACAGGTGGATAACGACGGCATATCCGTTGCCTCCGTCGGAGTAGGTGATGGCCACGTTCGTGAACCGGATGCCGGCGTCGTCCAGGGCTAGGGCCACATCCGAGACGGCATGGCCGAACCAGGGCGGCATCCTGCCGTCCTCGAGGTACGGAATCTCCTCGCCGCCCGAGTCGAGGATCGCGTCACGGATGCTGTCGAGGGTCTCGATGAGTGCCATCGGGCCACTGTGCCCGCGGGGCTTGCCCGACGGGAAGGATGAAGGTGGACAGTCCGGCAGCCAGTCCGCAGCCAGTCCGCAGTCAGTCCGCAAGAGGTTCGAGCGCGCCCGGGTTCTGTTGGTGCTCACCAACGTAGGAATGGCGAAATTCCAACGCTGTTTGCGCGTACCGTTGGTAGATGGGCCTCGATGGTGAGTCCTGGATCAACTCTCCCGCCAAGGTGTTCGTCGCCCGGCGCGGCGTCCCCGAGCTCACGACGACGATCCTCACCGCCGTCCAGGTGCGCGACCTCGTGGAGCGGATGCTCAAGGCGTCCGGCCGCCGCCTCGACCTGAGCAGCCCGTTCGTCGACGCCTCGCTCCCGGGCGGTGAGCGCCTGCACGTGGTCATCCCCGACGTCACGCGCGAGCACATGGCCGTCAACATCCGCAAGCACCTGGTGCGCGCGGACCACCTCGACCACCTGGTGCGGCTGGGTTCACTCACCACGCACGCGGCCGCCTTCCTCGACGCCGCGGTGCGCGCCGGGCTGAACGTGCTCGTCTCGGGCGCGACCCAGGCGGGAAAGACGACGATGCTCAACGCCCTCGCCGGCTCGATCCCCGCGGGGCAGCGCGTGATCTCCTGCGAGGAGGTCTTCGAGGTGCGCTTCGCCGCCCGCGACCACGTGGCCATGCAGTGCAGGCAGCCCAGCCTGGAGGGCACCGGCGAGATCCCGCTGCGCCGGCTGGTCAAGGAGGCGCTGCGGATGCGGCCGGACCGCATCGTCATCGGCGAGGTGCGTGAGGCAGAGAGCTTCGACATGCTCGTGGCCCTCAACGCCGGCATCCCCGGGATGTGCACGGTGCACGCGAACTCGGCGCGCGAGGCGGTCACGAAGATGTGCACGCTGCCGCTGCTCGCGGGCGAGAACGTATCCGACCGCTTCGTCGTCCCGACGGTGGCGTCGGCGATCGACCTGGTGGTGCACCTGGACGTCGCCGCGGACGGCGCGCGACAGGTCCGGGAGGTCGTGGCCGTCACGGGACGCGTCGAGGGGGACCGGGTCGAGACCGCCGGGATCTTCCACCGCCTGCCCGCCGAGCAGGGCGGCGACCTGGTGCGGGGCGATGGCTTCCCGCCCGGCGAGGAGCGCTTCGCGCGCGCCGGCGTCGACGTCCGGGCGCTGCTGGCCGGGGGCCGCTGATGGGCGTCGTCGTGGGGCTGCTGCTCGGTGCCGGCCTGGCGTGCATGTGGCTGTCGTGCTGGGAGGCGCCCGCACGCCCGCGGCGTCGTGCCGGGCGGTCCGCGGCCGTCCAGGACCTGCTCGTCCAGGCGGGGGCTCCGTCGGTGACCCCGGCCGCGCTGTGGTGGCTCAGCGCGGCGGCGGGCGTCGTCGTGCTGCTCGCCGGGCTGGCGCTGACCCGCTCGCCCGCCATCGCGGCCTGCTTCGCGCTGATGGCGGCCGCCGCGCCCGAGCTGCTGGTGCGGGTGCGGGCCAGGAAGCGGCGACGGGACCTGCGCGAGGTCTGGCCCGAGGTGGTCGACCACCTCGCGTCGGGCGTGCGGGCCGGGCTCTCGCTGCCGGAGGCGGTGGCACAGCTGAGCGAGCGCGGGCCGGTGGAGCTCCGCGAGCCGTTCGCGCGGTTCGCGGCGGACTACCGCGCGACCGGGCGGTTCGGGGAGTGCCTCGACCTGCTCAAGGCGCGGCTCGCCGACCCGGTGGCGGACCGGATCGTGGAGGCGCTCCGGCTGACGCGCGAGGTAGGCGGCACGGACCTGGGCCGCCTGCTGCGCACCCTGTCGTCGTTCCTGCGCGAGGACGCGCGGACGCGGGGCGAGCTCGAGGCGCGGCAGTCGTGGACGGTCAACGGCGCCCGGCTCGCGGCCGCCGGCCCCTGGGTGGTCCTGGCGTTCCTCGCGACGCGGCCGGAGACGGCGCAGGCGTACAACTCGGCGGCGGGGGTCGCGGTCCTCGCGGCGGGGGCGGCCACGTCGGTGCTCGCGTACTGGCTGATGCGTCGGATCGGGCGGCTGCCCGAGGAAGGCAGGGTGCTGCGATGACGGTCCTCGGCGTCTCCGGCGTCGGCGCCGTGGTGGGGCTGCTCGGTGGCCTCGGCCTCCTGCTCGTGATCTCGCGGATCCGTGCCCGCCGGGCGACCCTCGACGAGCGCCTGGCCCCGGCGCTGCGCCCTCGTGACGCCACGTCCGGCCTGCTCCGCGAGCAGCCCGTCCACACCCCGTTCCCAGTGGTCGAGCGGCTGCTCGCTCCCTGGGTCGCGGACGCCGCGCACTGGTTCGAACGGCTCGGGTCGTCCCGCGCGGACGTGCGTCGGCGGCTCGACCGCGCGGGCTGGCGCGAGAGCGTCGAGGGGTTCCGGGCGCGGCAGGTCGTCTCGACGGCGCTGGGGCTCGCGGGCGGGCTCGTGCTCGCGCTGCTCCTCGCCGCGACGCGCGGGTCCGCACCGGTCCCGCTGGCGGCGCTCGTGCTGCTGTGCGGCGCCGGCGGGTTCGTCCTGTGCGACCAGTGGCTGAGCCGCGCCGTCCACCGGCGCGAGGAGCGGATGCTCGCCGAGTTCCCGACCGTCGCCGAGCTGCTCGCCCTGGCCGTCACGGCGGGCGAGGGGCCGGTGCCCGCTCTCGAACGGGTCGCCGCCACCGCTCGAGGCGAGCTGTCCGGCGAGATCTCCACGATGCTCGCCGACGTCCGCGCCGGGGCGCCCATCGCGGGCGCCCTCACGGCCATGGCGGACCGGACCGGGCTGCCGTCGCTCACCCGCTTCGCCGAGGGCGTCGCCGTCGCGCTGGAGCGCGGCACCCCGCTCGCCGAGGTGCTGCGCGCACAGGCGCAGGACGTGCGTGAGTCCGGGCGCCGGGCCCTCATGGAAGCAGGTGGCAAGAAGGAGGTCGCGATGCTCGTGCCCGTGGTCTTCCTCATCCTGCCGATCACCGTCGTCTTCGCCGTCTTCCCGTCCCTCGCCACCCTGCAGATCGGGTTGTGAACGTGCGCGCCGACATCCGACCTCGCCGCCTCCGCGCGGTGCCACCGAAAGGACCGACCATGCACGACAAGACGCACGACGAGAACGACACCCTGCCGCCCGGGCGCCCTGATGCCGATGACCCGGAGCGCGGCGACGTGCCGGGCTGGGTGCTCGTGACGCTGATGACGGCAGGGCTGGTCGTGGCGCTGTGGGCGATCGCGGGCCCGCTGCTCGAGGACACGTTCACGCGGGCGATCACGAGCGTCACGGGTCCGTGACGTGGCGATCGGCCGGCTGCACCACCTGATCATCGACTGCCCGGACCCGCGGGGCCTCGCGGAGTTCTGGTCGGCCGTGCTCGGCCAGGACGTGACGTACGCGGACGACGACTTCGTCGTGGTGGCGCGCAGCGACCGGCACTCCGGCCTCGCGTTCCAGCGCGCCCCGCACCACCAGGCACCGGACTGGGGCGACCCGGCACGGCCGCAGCAGATGCACCTGGACGTCATGGTCGACGACGTGGCGGACGCGCACGCGCGCGTGCTCGCGCTCGGTGCCCGCCGGCTCACCGCCGCCGCGCCGGGCGCGGGGGAGGGCGACGTGTACGCCGACCCCGCCGGTCACCCGTTCTGCCTCATCCCGCGTCCCGGTTGGGCGCCGCCGGTCGAGGAGGGCAGCACGTGACGGCACCGGCCGTGCCCGCGCCTGTCACCTCGGCGCCTGCCACGTCTGCGCCTGCCACGGGGCGGGACGGCGAGCGGGGATCCGCCGTCGCGGAGTTCGTCATGGTGTCCGCACTGGTGCTCGCGCTGTTCCTCGCCGTGGTGCAGGTCGCGCTGGCGATGCACGTGCGCGCGCTCGCGATCGACGCCGCCGCGGAGGGTGCGCGCGTGGCCGCGCGCGCCGACCGCGACCTGGCGAACGGTGCCGCCCGGACGCAGGAGCTGCTGACCGCCGCGCTCGGGTCCCGGTACGCCGACGACGTCTCGGTGCGCCGCGCCGTGCAGGACGGCCTCGACGTCGTGGAGGTGACGGTGCAGGTGCCGCTCCCGGTGGTCGGCCTGATCGGACCGTCCGGGGTGCTCACGCTCCAGGGCCACGCGCTGGAGGAGGCGTGAGCGCGCCGGGGCAGCGGCCGTCGCGCGGGCAGCGGGCGCAACCGGGACAGGAGCCCGAGGGGCCCGACCCCGAGGCGGGCGCCGCGCTGGTGGAGTTCCTCGGCACGGCGGTGCTGCTCCTGGTGCCGCTGGTGTACCTGGTGCTCACGGTCGCGCAGGTGCAGGCCGGGGCGTTCGCCGTCGAGGGCGCGGCGCGGGAGGCGGGCCGGGCGATGGTGACGGCCGACTCCTCCGCGTCGGGCGCGGAGCGGGCCCGGGCGGCGGCCGGGATCGCGTTCGGCGACCAGGGCTTCGCCGTCGCCGACGGTTCCGTGTCCCTGGAGTGCTCGGCCGACCCGTGCCTCACGCCGGGAGCGACGGTGGGGGTGCGGGCACGGCTGGCGGTGCCGCTGCCGTTCGTGCCCGAGTCGCTGCGCGGCTGGCTGCCGCTGGAGATCCCTGTCACCGCGACGCACGTCGCGACGGTCGACGAGTACGCGACGGCGCGGTCGTGACCCGGCGACGCCCGCAGGGCGGCACGCAGGCCGGGCCCGGACCGGAGGACGGCCGGATCATGCTGCTCACGGCCGGCGTGGTGGCGTTGGCGCTGATGCTGGTCGGCACGGTGGCGTCGGCGACCGCCGTGCACCTCGACCGCAAGCACCTCTACGACCTCGCGGACGCCGTCGCGGCCGACGCGGCCGACGCCGTGCCCCCGGAGCGGTTCTACGACGGCACGGCGTCCTCGCAGGGGGAGGCCGTGCTCACGCTCACCGACGCCGACGTCGAGGAGTCGGTGCGCGACTACCTCGCCGCGCACCCGGGGGAGGCGCAGGGGCTCGACGGCCTGCGCCTCGTGGAGGCGACGTCGGCGGACGGGCGGACGGCGCAGGTCGGGCTGGCGGCCACGTCGCGCCCGCCGCTGCTGCGGTGGTTCACGGACGCGTTCGGCGGCGGGTTCACCGTCGCCGCGACGTCGTCCGCCCGCGCGGGCTGAGCCCCACGGGCGGCTCGCGGTGGCTCCGCGAGAGGCCACCGGCGGAGTGTGGAACTTCCCACACCACAAAAGACGCATCCAAGATTCCGATTTCGCTAGCCTGCGGGTGTGCAGCTCACCGCCTTCACCGACCTCGGCCTGCGGATCGTCATGCGCCTCGCCGTGCTCGACGCCGAGCGGACGGCGACGACGCGCGCGCTCGCCGAGCAGCTGAACGTGCCGGCGACGCACGCCGCGAAGGTCGTCACGCGGCTGGGCCACCTCGGCGTCGTCGAGGCCCGCCGCGGCCGGGCCGGGGGGCTGCGCCTCGCGGACGGCGCTCGCGACCTGTCCGTCGGGTTCGTCGCGCGCGCCCTCGAGGGCGACGGCGAGGTCGTCGAGTGCGAGGGCGCGAACCCGTGCCCGCTGCGCGGCGGCTGCCGGCTGCGCGGGGCCCTCGCCCGCGCCCGCGAGGCCTTCTTCGCGGCCCTCGACCCGGTGACGATCGCCGACGTCTCCGCCGCACCCACCCGGGACCTGCTGCTCACCATCGGTGCGCGCCCGCCCGGCTGACGTCCGCGCCGGGCGCACCCGCCCGCACGTGGAGACCCCCGAAGGAAGAGACAGGAGAGTCACGCATGCTCACCCCCGAGTCCGCCGCCGTCGTCCGCGCCACGCTGCCCGCGATCGGCGGAGCGATCGGCGACATCACGCCGATCTTCTACCGGCGCATGTTCGCCGCGCACCCCGAGCTGGAGCGCGACCTGTTCAACCGGGGCAACCAGGCCCGCGGCGACCAGCAGCGGGCCCTCGCCGGGGCCATCGCCGCCTACGCGACCCTCCTCGTCGACGACGGCCCGGACCCGCGCGCCGTCCTGGCCCGGATCGCGCACAAGCACGCCTCGCTCGGGATCCTCCCGGAGCAGTACCCGATCGTGCACGAGCACCTGTTCGCCGCCATCGTCGAGGTGCTCGGCGACGCCGTCACGCCCGAGGTCGCGGCGGCGTGGGACGAGGTCTACTGGGACATGGCCGACGCGCTCGTCGAGATCGAGCTCGGGCTGTACGCCGAGGCGGGGGTGGCGCCCGGCGACGTCTGGCGCACCGTCTACGTCCGCCGTCGGGTGCAGCAGTCGCCCGACACGATCTCGCTCGAGCTCGTCTCCTCGGACGGCGCCCCGCTCCCCGTCGCACGCCCCGGGCAGTACGTCTCGGTGGCCGTCACCCTGCCCGACGGCGCGCGGCAGATCCGCCAGTACAGCCTCACGGGCGCCGGGTCGCCCGGCGCCTGGGCCGTCTCGGTGAAGGCGATCCTCCCCGGGCTCGACCCGGCGGGGGTCACGCCCGCCGGCGAGGTCTCCAACCACCTGCACGACAACGTCTTCGAGGGCGACGCCCTCGAGGTCTCGACCCCGTTCGGCGAGCTCACCCTGGTCGAGGGGGAGAACCCGCTGGTGCTGGTCTCGGCCGGCATCGGCATCACGCCGATGATCGGCTTCCTGCACCACCTGCGCGACGTCGGCGCCACGCGCCGCGTCGTGGTGCTGCACGCCGACCGCTCGCCCGCGCGGCACGCGCACCGCGCTGAGCTCCGCGCGCTCGTCGACGACCTCCCGACGGCCGAGCTGCACCGCTGGTACGAGGACCTCGGCACCCGGCCGGTGCAGGAGCGGCTGCGCTCGGGATACATCGACCTGGACGGGGTCGACGTCCCCCACGACGCCGACGCCTACCTCTGCGGTCCGGCGCCCTTCATGACCGTCGTCCAGTCCGCGCTCCTCGGGCGCGGCGTCACCGCCGACCGCATCCACCACGAGGTGTTCGGGCCGGGCCGGGAGATCGCCGCCGCCTGACGGCTCAGCCGCCGTCGGCGACGCGGGAGAACAGCCCGGGATAGTCGACGACGAGGCCGTCCGCGTCGACCGAGATCTCGCGGTGGAAGTCGCCGTCGCGGGACTCGTAGACGTATCGGTCGGTGTCCACCCGGGTGTACCGCTGCGGGTCGGGCGAGACCTCGAAGGACTCCCCGTCGACGTACGCCGTGACGATGTCGGCCGCCGCCCCGACCGCGAGGTCGAGGCGGCGGATCGGCAACGTGTTCGTGAACGGGCTGAACGACAGGTCCACGTCCACGGCATCGGCGAGGTCGGGCCGGGCGGCGCCGTCCACCCGCCAGTCGTCGTCGTCGTCCTCCCGGCTCAGGTCGAGCTGGCGGCCGTCCGACGACCGCAGCCTCAGCACCCGGAACGTCCACGCGTCGCCCTGCTCCGTGCCGAGCTCCATCGCGTACTCGAGCCGCACGGGCCCGAGGTCGACGACGGAGCGGGCGCGGACCCTGTCGTCGCGCGCGAGCAGGTCGAGGTGCTCGACGCTGCCGGTCCCGAGCCCGCGCCACCGGTACGTCGTCATGGTCGACCTCCTCCACGGCTCCCGTCCCCAGCATCGACCCGGACCGGGACCTCCGCCCGGTAGATTCGCGCGCATGACCGACGAGACGCCGCCCGCCGACAAGCTGCCGGTGGACCTGGACCAGATGTTCGACCTCGCCCGCGCGGGCGCCGACCTGCTCCTGGAGTTCGTCGACGCCGGCGTCCCGGCCGACCACGCCGACGCGGCGGGGAACACCCTGCTCATGCTGGCGGCGTACCACGGGCACGCCGCCCTGGTGCGCGGTCTCGCCGAGCGGGGCGCCGACGTGGACCGGGTCAACGCGCGCGGCCAGTCCCCGCTGGCGGGCGCCGTCTTCAAGGGCTCGGACGACGTGGTCGCGGCGCTCGTCGCCGCGGGCGCCGACCCCGACGCCGGCACGCCCAGCGCCCGCGACACCGCGCAGATGTTCGGGCGCACCCTGCCCGAGCGGGGGTGACGCCGGCCGCGGACCGCCGGCTGGCAGCCGACGGGCGGCCGACGGGCACCGTCGGGCGGGGGAGTCTCGCGTGGCGGGTAACCTTGAGGATCGTGGCCACCATCGACTTCCCCGCAGAGATCAAGGCGCTGCGCGCCACCCTCGAGTCCATCGAGGCCGTGAGCGACCCCACCGCGCTGCAGGCGAAGATCGACGACCTCACGCAGCAGGCCTCCGCCCCCGACCTGTGGGACGACCCGGAGAAGGCGCAGCAGGTCACGTCCGCGCTGTCCACCGCGCAGGGCGAGCTGCAGCGGGTCGAGAAGCTCGGCAGCCGGATCGACGACGTCGAGACGCTGGTCGAGCTGGGGCTCGAGATGGAGGACGAGGACTCGCTGACGGAGGCCGAGACCGAGGTCGCCGTCATCCGCAAGGACCTCGACGCGCTCGAGGTGCGGACCCTGCTGTCCGGCGAGTACGACGCCCGCGAGGCCGTCGTGACGATCCGCGCGGGCGCCGGCGGCGTCGACGCCGCGGACTTCGCCGAGATGCTCATGCGGATGTACCTGCGCTGGGCCGAGCGGCACGGCTACCCGACCAAGGTGATGGACACCTCCTACGCGGAGGAGGCCGGGCTCAAGTCGGCCACGTTCGAGGTGAACGCCCCGTACGCGTTCGGCAACCTGTCCGTCGAGGCGGGCACGCACCGCCTGGTGCGCATCTCGCCGTTCGACAACCAGGGCCGCCGCCAGACGTCGTTCGCCGCGGTCGAGGTGGTGCCGCTCATCGAGCAGACCGACTCCATCGAGATCCCCGAGTCCGAGCTCAAGATCGACGTGTTCCGCTCGTCGGGCCCCGGCGGGCAGTCCGTGAACACCACGGACTCCGCGGTGCGCATGACCCACCTCCCCACGGGCACGGTCGTGTCGATGCAGAACGAGAAGTCGCAGATCCAGAACCGCGCCGCGGCGCTGCGCGTCATGCAGTCCCGCCTGCTGCTCATCCGGCAGCAGGAGGAGGCGGCGAAGAAGAAGGAGCTCGCCGGCGACATCAAGGCGAGCTGGGGCGACCAGATGCGCTCCTACGTGCTGCAGCCGTACCAGATGGTCAAGGACCTGCGCACCGAGCACGAGTCCGGGAACACGCAGGCCGTGTTCGACGGCGCCATCGACGACTTCATCGAGGCCGGGATCCGCTGGCGCCGCTCGGGCGGCGCCGACGCCGCCTGACGGGCCCCGCCCGGCCGACGACGCCGCCGGGAGACCCTGAACGGGTGCCTCGGGCGTCATTCCTGACCCGCGACACACCGGCGTGTCCTTCGCGCCACCCTCCCCGCCGGGTGCGACTCTCGGGAATCGGGCGGCCCCGGCCCAGGCGCGACGTGACGTCGTGCCCGTCCCGGTGCCGCACGGTCGACTGGCAGGGGAGAGGCACGTCGTGATCCGGTTCGAGAACGTCTCGAAGGTCTACGCCCGAGGGGCGCGGCCCGCGCTCGACGACGTCTCCGTCGACGTCGCGCGCGGGGAGTTCGTCTTCCTCGTGGGGGCCTCCGGCTCGGGCAAGAGCACGTTCCTGCGGCTCGTGCTGCGCGAGGAGCGGCCCACGGGCGGCACCGTGTACGTCGCGGGTCGCGACCTGTCCCGGCTGTCGAGCTGGAAGGTGCCCTCCCTGCGACGCAGCATCGGCGTCGTCTTCCAGGACTTCCGCCTGCTGCCCGGCAAGACGGTCTACGAGAACGTGGCCTTCGCCCTGCAGGTGATCGGCAAGCCGCGGCACACGATCCGCACCACGGTGCCCGAGGTGCTGGAGATGGTGGGCCTGGACGGCAAGGAGAAGCGGCTCCCGCACGAGCTGTCCGGCGGCGAGCAGCAGCGTGTCGCGATCGCGCGGGCGTTCGTCAACCGGCCCCAGATCCTGCTGGCCGACGAGCCGACGGGCAACCTCGACCCCACCACGTCGCTCGGCATCATGCGGCTGCTCGACCGGATCAACCGCACCGGCACCACCGTGGTCATGGCCACGCACGACGACGAGATCGTCAACGAGATGCGCAAGCGTGTCGTCGAGCTGTCGACCGGGTCGGTGGTGCGCGACGAGGTCGACGCGGTCTACGGCGAGCGGGAGTCGATCCTGCCGCAGGTGGGGCAGACGCCGGTGCTCGACGCCCCGGGCCGCGGCGCGCGGGCGGTGCAGCGCGTCCAGGTCTCGCCCGAGCCGGCGGACCTCGAGGCAGAGCGGGCCGCCGAGGCGGCGGCCGCGAGGGCGGCGGCGCAGGAGGCTGCGCACGAGACCGAGCAGGAGACCGTGCAGGAGACCGTGCAGGGTCAGGGTCCCGTCGCCCCCGCGGCGCCGGCCGCGCCGACCCCGGCCCCGAGGCGCTCGGTTCCCGAGCCGGCGGGCGCGTCCGCGGACGAGGTGGTGCAGCAGGTGCTGCGCGAGCACGAGCGCGTGCGCGCGGGACGGGAGGCCTGAGGGTGCGGCTCCAGTTCGTCCTCACCGAGGTCCTCCAGGGCCTGCGGCGCAACCTGTCGATGGTGGTCTCGGTCGTCCTCGTGACGTTCGTGTCCCTGACCTTCGTGGGCGCGGCGGCGCTGCTGCAGACGCAGGTCACCAAGCTCAAGGGCGACTGGTACGACCTCGTCGAGGTCTCCGTCTTCCTCTGCCCGGACGGATCGACCGCGCCGACGTGCGCGGACGGCGAGGCCACCGAGGACCAGATCGCCGGGCTCGAGAAGGTCATCGACACCGAGCTGTCCGACGTCGTCGCCGCCACCTACTTCGAGAGCAAGGCGGACGCGTTCGACGCGTTCACGGAGCTCTACCCGGACGGCTACCAGGGCACCCAGCTCACCGAGGACGACATGCAGGCGTCGTTCCGGCTCAAGCTGGTCGATCCGGAGCAGTACCAGGTGGTCGACGACGTCCTCGAGGGGCGCGCCGGCGTCGAGGTCGTGGAGGACCAGCGCGAGGTGTTCGAGCCGTTGTTCCTCGCGCTCGGGCGGGCGTCGCTGCTGGCCGCGGGGCTCGCGGGCGTGATGCTGCTCGCGGCGGTGCTGCTCATCACGACGACGATCCGGCTCTCCGCCGTCTCGCGCCGACGCGAGACCGGCATCATGCGCCTGGTCGGCGCGTCGAACCTCTTCGTGCAGCTGCCCTTCATGCTGGAGGGCGCGATCGCCGCGCTGGTGGGCGCGCTGCTCGCCGTGGGCGGGCTCTGGCTCGCGGTGCAGTACCTGGTGACGGACTGGCTGCAGGACTCCGTCGACTGGGTCGCGTACGTGGACGTGGGAGACGTCCTGTTCGTCGCGCCGCTGCTCATCGGCATCGCCGTGCTCCTTGCGGTGGTGTCGTCCGTGGTGACGCTCAACCGGTACACGAGGGTGTGAGATCGCAGATGACGACCCTGAGGATGTCCCCCGGCGTCGGCCGGCGCGCGGTCGGCGGGCTCGTGGCCGCCGTCCTGGTGCTGGGCGGTGCGACGACGTCGGCGACGGTGTCCGCCGGCGTGTCCGCACGCTCGGCGGCCGCGGACGACATCGACGACCAGCGGGCCGCCGCCGAGGCGAAGCAGCGCGCGAAGGAGCGCGAGCGCGACGGCCTGCAGGAGGAGCTCGAGGACACCAACGCCAAGTACCGCCAGGCGGTGCTGGACCTCAATGAGGTCGAGGGCCGCCTCCCGGTGGCGCAGGCCGAGCTGGCGGCCGCGGAGGCGCGGCTCGAGGAGGCGCGGCGCAAGGCCGCGATCCTGGCGCAGCGACTGTCCGACGCGGAGGCCGAGGAGGCCGCCGTCTCCGACCAGATCGAGGCGGGCAAGGGCAAGGTCGACGCGGCGCGCGCCGACGTCGTGCAGATGGCGCGCCAGGCGTACCGCAACGGCGACGACACGAGCACCCTGGGCATCGTCACCGGGGCCCAGTCCACCGAGGACTTCCTCGAGGAGTTCGCCGTCTCGTCGTCGGCGGCGCGCAGCCAGGCGCGCACCCTGACCGACCTGCAGGACGCCGAGGCGGTGGCCCGCAACCAGCAGGCGCGCCTCGACGCCATCCGGTCGGCGATCGAGGACCTCAAGCGGGAGGCCGACGCCAACGTCGTCGCCGCGGAGAAGGCGCAGCGGGAGGCCGCGGACCGCAAGGCCGAGGTCGAGCGCCTCATCTCCAAGCAGCGCAAGCTCAAGGCGTCGATCGAGGCGCAGAAGGCGAACGCTCTCGAGGAGCTCAAGGCGAACGAGCAGGCGCAGCAGAGCCTCGAGGCGCAGCTCAAGGACATCATCGCCAAGCAGAAGGCCCGCGACGCCCGGCTCGCCGAGGAGCGCCGCAAGGCGGAGGAGGCGGCCCGCAAGAAGGCGGCCGCCGAGCGCCGGAGCAACGGGGGCGGCGGTGGGGGCGGCGGCTCCAGCAGCGGTGGCGGCTCCGGCGGGGGCGGCGGTGGCGGTGGCGGGGGGTCGTCCTCGTCCGGACCGTTCCTCGGCTGGCCGACGAACTACCACGTGGTGACCAGCTCGTACGGGATGCGGTTCCACCCGACGCTGCACTACTGGCGGCTGCACGCCGGGACCGACATCCGCACGTACTGCGGCACGCCCATCTACGCGGCCCAGAGCGGCTACGTCGAGCAGGCGCACTACACGTCCGGCGGCGGCAACAACGTGCTCATCAACCACGGCTCGTACCAGGGTGACAACGTGATGTCCCGGTACCTGCACCTGACCTACGACACCGTGAGCGTGGGCGAGAAGGTCGGCAAGGGCGAGATCATCGGCTACTCCGGGTCCACGGGGACGTCGGCGGCGTGCCACCTGCACTTCGAGGTCTACGTCAACGGCAGCACCACGGACCCGATGGGCGGCTGGCTGAACTGACGTCCCGCCGGGCGTTCGCGGGGCGAGGAAATGCCCTGGCCGCGACGCCAGGCTCCCGTATCCTGGGTCGTCGCGAGACCGCGAACCCGGGAGGAGGAGACCGTGTCCAACAAGGCCAAGGGCGCCAAGAAGAAGCAGGGCGACCCGCGCACGATCGTGGCGAACAACAAGAAGGCCCGCCACGACTACGTGATCGAGGACGTGGTCGAGGCCGGGATCGTGCTGTCCGGCACCGAGGTGAAGGCGCTGCGCATGGGCCGTGCGTCGCTGCTCGACGGGTACGCGGCGATCGACAACGGCGAGGCGTGGCTCGAGAACGTCCACATCCCCGAGTACTTCCAGGGGACCTGGAACAACCACGCTCCGCGCCGCAAGCGCAAGCTGCTGCTGCACCGCGACGAGATCGACCGGCTGGGCGTGAAGTCCCGGGAGAAGGGGCACACGCTCGTCCCGCTGAGCCTGTACTTCCTGGACGGCCGCGCCAAGGTGGAGATCGCGCTGGCACGCGGCAAGAAGGAGTACGACAAGCGGCAGACGCTGCGCGAGCAGCAGGACATGCGCGAGGCGCAGCGCGCCATCCGGCACCAGGAGCTGCTCGGCTGAGCGGGTCCTCCTCGCGGCACGGCCGGCGGAAATAAGGGCGCACCCGCGGTGGTTGATCCACTAGACTGGACGACGTCGGCACGGTTCGCCGTGGCCGCCGGGGGTCGGCAGACCCGGTTTGAAAAATGCATAGGGGCTGATCGGTTTCGACGGTGGTCGTGCTTCGAGGAGAAGCGGGCCGAGGATGCAGGCTCATCTCGTGAACGCTTGCCTGCAAACCTATAGGTGCCGATAACAAGCGCACCGACTTCGCCCTCGCCGCCTGAGCGAGCTCCGAAGTCCGTGAGCCCGGGATTGCTCTCGACCCGGTAGCTCACGTCATCTAGAGAGCCACTGCTCGTCGCCCTCGTCACCGGGGCGGCGGGGACTCCAAGGTGACTGGGCCCGTCCGCACCTTGTCTGCGTGAGTGCGGGGGCCGAGAAAATCACAGCAGACTGCGCCCGGAGAAGTCCTCGAATAGCGCCACCGGACCCGGGTTCGATTCCCGGCAGCTCCACCCCTGCGAACAGGCGGGCCACCCCTCGGTGGCCCGCCTGTCGTGCATCCGGGCGGGAGCGGAGCGACCCATTGCTTCGGAGCCCGAACATTTCCTAGGGTGGCCGGATGCCGTACGCCGCCGACGTCGTCCCCGCCCCCGTGTCCGTGCGCGCCGACGGAGAGGTGCTGTCCCTGCGCGACGGCGCGCGGGTCGCCGCCGACCCGGACCTGCGCGCCGCCGCCCGGTGGTGGCGCCGCGCGAGCGAGGACGCGTTCGGCCTGGACCTGGTGCCGACGGGCCCCGGCGGACCGGACGCGGACGTGACCTTCGGGGTCGACACCTCCGTCCCGGCCGGCGGCTACCGCGTGACCGTCGCCGACGGTGGCGGTCACGCCGTCGTGCGGGTCGCGGCGGGCGACGCCGCGGGGGCGCACGCGGCCGCGCAGACGCTGCGGCAGCTGGCCGGCCCCCAGGCGTTCCGCCGCGCCGGCCGCGCGGCCCTCGCGCTGCCCGTCGCGACCGTCGACGACGCGCCCCGGTTCGGCTGGCGCGGCGTGCTGCTCGACGTCGCGCGGCACTTCCTGCCGAAGGCGGACGTGCTGCGCTTCGTCGACCTCGCCGCCGCCCACCACCTCAACGTGCTGCAGCTCCACCTCACCGACGACCAGGGATGGCGGATCGAGGTGGAGCGGTACCCACGGCTCACGGAGGTCGGGTCGTGGCGGCGTGAGTCGGGCGTCGGCACCTGGCGCGCCGAGCGCTACGACGGCCGGCCGCACGGGGGCCACTACACGCGCGACGACCTGCGGGAGATCGTGGCCTACGCGCGCGAGCGCGGCGTCACCGTGGTCCCCGAGATCGGCTCGCCCGGCCACGTGCAGGCGCTGCTCACGGCCTACCCCGAGCTGGCCGCGCGCCCCGGCACGCACGAGGTGCGCACCACCTGGGGCATCAGTCAGGACGTGATCGACCCGTCCGACGCCGCGGTCGACTTCTTCGCGGGCGTGCTCGACGAGGTGTGCGAGGTCTTCGACTCGCCGTTCGTCGCGCTCGGCGGGGACGAGGTGCCCACGACGGCGTGGCGCGAGCGTCCCGAAATCGTGGCGCGCGCCGCCGAGCTCGGCCTCGTCGGCCCCGACGGCGAGGGCGACGTGGCCCGCCTCCACGGGTGGTTCCTCGCGCGGCTCGCCGAGCACCTGCGGGCGAAGGGGCGCCGCGCCGTCGTGTGGGACGAGGCGTTCGGGCCCGACCTGCCGCGCGACGTCGTGGTCACCTGCTGGCGCGGCCACGCCGTGGCCGCCGACGCCCTCGCCGCCGGGCACGACGTCGTGATGGCCCCCGAGCAGGAGGTGTACCTCGACCACCGCGCTGCCGACGGCGACGACGAGCCCGTCCCCGTCGGCTTCGTGCGTACGGTCGCCGACGTGCGGGCGTTCGAGCCGCTGCCGGCCGGGCTGCTGGAGGCGCGCCCCGAGCTGGCCGGCGACCTGCCGGGCACGGTGCTGGGCGCCCAGGCGCAGCTCTGGAGCGAGCACCTCGACTCGGCGCGGCGGGTCGACTACGCGGCCTTCCCGCGCCTCGTCGCGTTCGCGGAGGCGGTCTGGAACCCCGCGGCGCCGGGCTTCGACGAGCGGCTGCGCGACGGTCACCTCGCCCGGCTCGATGCCGCGGGCGTCGAGTACCGTCCCCTCGACGGGCCGCGGCCCTGGCAGCAGCGCCCGGGGGTCGCGGGGTGGCCGCGTGACCTCGACGCCGAGCGTGCGGCCGCCGGCTGGGCCGGGATGGGCGGCTGGGTCGAGGGGCGCGACGGCGCGGAGCCGGGGGAGCAGCCGGGCCGGGGGTGAGCCGCAGCAAGCCGCAGCAGCGGCCGACCGGTCAGCGGCCGGCGGGCACCGGCTCGGGGGCCTCGTCGGGCGAGGTCGGGTGCGGTGCGTCCGGGTCGCCGGGGCCGTCGTTGCCCGGGCGCTCCGTCGGGCCGCCGTCGGCCCCGGCCTCGGGCCGCGTGCGCCTGCGCAGCCAGCGGTAGCCGAGGTAGCCGATCCCGCCGAGGGCGAGCCACGGGAGCAGCACGCCCAGCACCAGCACGACCGTCTGGACCGTCGTGACGAGGGCGCCCCAGCCCGAGGCGAGGCCGCCGAGGAACCCGCCGCGCGACTGGGCCGCGGCGACCGGCTCGGGCACGATCTCGACGTCGAGCGTCGACATCGCCACCTGGTCGGACAGGCGCTGGCGCTGCGCGGTGAGCGCGTCGAGGTCCGCCTGGCGCTCGGACAGCTCCTGCTCCACCTGGAGCAGGTCCTCCGTGCTCCCGGCGGACTTCATGAGCTCGCGCAGCCGGTCCGTGGAGGTCGTCAGCGCGGCGATGCGGGCGTCGAGGTCCTGCCCCTCGCCGGTGACGTCCATGCTGTCCACGTCGACGCTCTCGACGGTGCCGAGCTTGTCGAGGGCTTCGACCGCGCCCGTCATCCGGTCGGAGGGAACCCGCACGGTCAGCGACGCCGATCCCGGGGAGTCGTCGGTGGCGGCCGTCTCCGAGCGCCGCTCGACGCGGCCGCCGGCCTCCTCGACCAGTCGCGCGAGCCGCGTCGCCGCCGCCGCCGGGTCGTCCGCGACGACGGTCGCGCGGCCGGTGGTGACGATCTCGCGGGCCGCGGCGGCGCCGGGCTCCGCGGCGCTCTCCGCGACGGACGCCCCCGCCGCCTCTTCGGGGGCGACGGCGTCCGCGACGGCGCCGCCGGCCTCCACGCCGGAGGACGCCCCGCCCGAGTCGGCACCGCCCGACGAGCAGGCCGTCATGACCAGCAGCAGCGTCGCTGCCAGCACCGTGCGGAGCGGTGCGCGGCGGGTCCGGGCCTGGCGCGGGGTGGCGGGCATGGCTCAGAGCGTAGGGCGCGGCGGCGTCGCGTCCGCGGCGGGCCGCGCGATCGTGACCCGACCGTGGCGAGACCGTGACCTTGGCCGATGTCGTCCTGCCGGTCGTCCCGCCGTCGTCCTCTCGTCGGGCTGTCGTGGTCGTCCGAGGCCTCGGCACCGGCCGTCCGTCACGATCCGGTCACACCTGTCGGAGCGCGGGGGATCGCGGATTGACAGAGGGCTAGTTAAGACGCTGTACTAACAAACATGTCCACGCCGACGACGCGCACAGCACGACGGGGTCTGGGTGCCGGCCTGCGAGCCACCTCCAAGGTGCTCCCCGAGCACGCCCGGGCGCACAACCGCTCCCTGGTGCTCCAGCACCTGTTCCACGAGGGGCCGACCTCCCGGGCCGACCTGGCGCGAGCCACCTCCCTGACCCGCGTGACCATCTCCGACCTGGTGAACGTCCTCCTCGCCGAGGGGCTCGTCGAGGAGCTGGGCGTGCAGCCCGGCCGCCGCGTCGGCAAGCCCGCGATCCTCGTGGGGATGCGCACCGACGCCTACCAGATCGTGGCCGTCGACCTGTCGGACGACGCCGTCATGCGCGGCGCGGTCATGACGCTCACGGGCGAGGCCGTCGTACGCCGCTCGCTGCCGGTCGCCGGGCAGGTCGGCGACGAGCTCGTGGACCTGCTCACCCGCTTCGCGCGCACGCTGATCTCCGCCGCGACGCGCCCCGTCATCGGGGTGGGCGTCGGCTCGCCGGGCGTCGTGGACGACTCCGGCCGCGTCGTCGAGGCGCCCAACCGGCAGTGGACCGACCTGCCGCTGGCCGCGATCCTCACCGACCGGCTGGCCCTGCCTGTCCACGTGGCCAACGACGCGAACTCCGCCGCCCTCGGCGAGTACACCTACGGCGGCGCCGCCGACTCCATGCTCGTCCTCACGGTCGGGCAGGGCGTGGGCGCCGGCGTGATGGTGGACGGCTCCCGGGTGCACGGCTCGGCCGACGCCGCGGGCGAGCTCGGCCACGTCACGGTCGTGGACGACGGGGAGCTGTGCGCCTGCGGGCGCCGCGGCTGCCTCGAGACCGTGCTCGCCGCCCCCGCGCTGCGGCGCGCCGTCGCCGGGCTGGACCCGGCCGCAGCCGACGAGGCGCTCGCCGGCGTCGGCCGCACCCTCGGCGTCGCGCTCGCGCCCGTCGTGGGCGCCCTGAACCTCGGCGAGGTGCTGCTCAGCGGCCCCGCCGACCTGCTCGACGGCGCGCTGCGCACCGCCGCCCTGCAGACCCTGACGGACCGCACGATGCCGGCCACGGCCGCCGGGCTGCGGTTGCGGATGGCCACGCTCGACGAGGACGTCGTCCTCGCCGGTGCGGCCGTCCTGGTGCTGGCCGCCCAGCTCGGCGTCTCCTGACCCCGACGAACTGCCCGTACCGCGCGCGCCGCCCCCGGCGCCGCGGTGCTCGGATCGACCCCAGAAAGATCGAGAGGAATCCCCAGTGAAGAGGACCCGTGTGGTCGCCACCGGCGTGGCGACGAGCCTGACCCTGGCGCTCGCGCTCGCCGCGTGCGCGCCCGCCGACGACGAGGGGACCGGCGAGTCCGGCGGCACCCCCGAGGCCGGCGACATCACCCTGTGGCTCGCCGGTGCCGACACCAACGACGACCTGCGCAAGTACCTGGTCGACACGTTCGCCGAGGAGAACCCCGGCTCGACGCTGACGATCGAGGAGCAGGACTGGACCGACCTGGTCACCAAGCTCACGACCGCGCTGCCCGACGCCGCCAACACCCCGGACGTCGTCGAGATCGGCAACACGCAGGCGCCGACGTTCACCTACGCGGGCGCGTTCCGCGAGATCTCGCCGGAGCTGTACGACGAGCTGGGCGGCGACAAGCTGCTGCAGTCGTTCGTCGATGCCGGTTCGATCGACGAGGCCAAGTACGCGCTGCCCTACTACTACGGCTCGCGCTACATGTTCTACCGCAAGGACATCTGGCAGAAGGCCGGCCTCGAGGTGCCCAAGACGCTCGAGGAGTTCGGCGACTCCGTCAAGGAGCTCACCTCCAAGAAGCAGTCCGGGTTCGCGATGGGCGGGCAGGACTGGCGCAACGGCATCTCCTGGGTCTTCGCGAACGGCGGCGAGCTCGCCGTCAAGGACGGCGACCAGTGGGCCTCCACGCTGTCCGACCCGAACACGGTCAAGGGCCTCGAGCAGTGGCAGGACGTCTTCGAGAACGCGTCGAACCTGCCGGCGACGGCCAAGGACGAGGCGTACTGGGACTTCATCAACGACGGCACCGACGGCGAGGCGCCCGAGGGCGCGACCATCATGGCGCCGGGCTGGGCCCGCTGGTCCATCGGCGACCTCACGAAGGGTGACGACGGCAAGGAGGTGCGCGACGGCATGGCGGACGACAAGAAGTTCGACATCTTCGCGCTGCCGGGCGTCGACGGCGGCGTGGCCCCCGTGTTCGCCGGCGGCTCGAACGTCGCGGTGTCCGCGAAGTCGCAGCACCCGGAGCTCGCGGAGAACCTGCTGCGGATCATCTACTCGGACGAGTACCAGACGATGCTCGCCAAGGCGGGCCTGGGGCCGGCCAACACGGACTTCAACAAGCTCATGACCGTGGACGCCGACGGCAACCCGGACAAGTTCGGCGAGGTCACCGTGGAGACCGCCGAGGCGTCGAAGCTCACCCCCGCCGCACCCGGCTGGGCCGCCGTGGAGGGCGCCTCGGTCTACGAGGAGCTCTTCCAGAAGATCGCCGAGGGCGGTGACGTGACGGCACTCGCCAAGCAGTACGACGAGAAGCTCACGCCGATGCTCAACGGCCAGGCGGGCTGACCCCCCTTCAGCCCCCACCCCTGACGGGCGGAGCGGTGCCACGTCGCTGGTCCCCCCACCAGCTCCACCGCTCCGCCCGTCATCCACGACCACCGGGAAGGAGGACCGCATGACCACCGCGACACCCGCGTCCACCATCGCGATCCGCCGTCGGCGCCAGCCGGCCACCCCCTACCTCCTGCTGCTCCCCGCGGTGCTGATCCTGCTCGTCGGTCTCGGGTACCCCGTGTACTGGCAGGTCGTGACCTCGCTGCAGGAATACGGGATGATGCAGCAGTTCGGCGCGCCCCCCACCTTCGCCGGGCTGGACAACTACGCGCGGATCTTCTCCGACGACCGGCTCTGGACCGTCGTGGGACGCTCGATCCTCTTCTGCCTCGTGAACGCGTTCCTCACGGTGGCGATCGGCCTCGGGCTGGCGCTGCTGATGAAGGCCGTGCACGCCGCCGTGCGCATCACGCTGCAGATCGTGCTCCTGCTGGCCTGGGCGACCCCGCTCGTGGCCGCGGTGACCGTCTTCCGGTGGCTCTTCGACTACCGCTCCGGCGTCGTCAACTGGCTGCTCGTGCAGATCGGCCTCGACCAGTACCAGGGCTACGCCTGGCTCGCGCAGCCGCTGACGTTCTTCGTCGTCGCGACCCTGGTCATCGTGTGGATGTCGGTGCCGTTCGTGGCGATGTCGCTGTACGCCGGCCTCACGCAGGTCTCCGAGGAGGTCCTCGAGGCCGCGCGGCTCGACGGCGCGCGGCCCGCGCAGATCCTGCGCCACATCCTGCTGCCGCTGGTGCGCCCGGTGCTCGCCATCGTGCTGCTGCTGCAGATCATCTGGGACCTGCGGGTGTTCGCGCAGATCCGCCTGCTGCAGGACGCCGGCGCCCCGATCTCCGAGACGAACCTGCTGGGCAACTTCATCTACGAGCTCGGCATCGGCAGCCAGGACTTCTCCGGCGCCGCCGCCGTCTCGATCTTCGTCCTGCTGCTCACGGTGCTGCTCGCCGCGCCGTACGTGCGCAGCCTCATGAAGGAGGACGCCGCGTGAGCGCCGCGACCGAGACCGGGACCGAGACTGCGCGGCCCGCCGCCACGCCCGTCGTGCGCGACGCCGCCGCGGCGGCGCGCCGCCCCCGACCGCGGGTCGGCAAGATCCTGCTGGGCGTCCTGGGCATCGTCCTGTCCCTCGTGTGGGCGTTCCCCGTCTACTGGATGCTGCTGTCGGCCGTCACCCCGGCCGCGCGCCTCAAGGCGAGCACGCCGAGCTTCCTGCCCACCCACTTCACGCTCGCGAACTTCACCAGCGTCCTGACGGGCTCCGGCTTCGGCGGGGCCCTGCGCATGAGCCTGATGATCACGGGTGTGACGATCGTGCTCGTCCTCGCGTTCGCGTTCCTCGCCGCGCTGGCCATCAGCCGCTGGCGCTTCCGCGGCCGCACGAGCTTCGTCCTGGCCGTGCTGTTCATCCAGATGCTGCCCGCCGAGGGCCTGTTCATCGCGCAGTACAAGATGCTCTCGACGGTGGGGGAGAGCACGCCCGTGCTCGGCCTCAACTCGGTGCTCGGCATCTCGATCCTGTACACGGCGATGCTGGTGCCGTTCACGATCTGGATGCTGCGGGGCTTCGTCGCCGGCATCCCGGCCGAGCTCGAGGAGGCGGCCATGGTCGACGGCCTCTCGCGGACCAAGGCGTTCCTGCGGATCACGTTCCCGCTGCTCGCGCCGGGCCTCGTCGCCTCGGGCGTGTACGCGTTCCTGCAGGCGTGGAACGAGTTCACGACGGCGCTCGTGATCCTCCCGGCCGAGAGCCGGCAGACGCTGCCGATCTGGCTGCGCAGCTTCCTGTCGGCGTCGGCGAACCGCGGCATCGACTGGGGCGAGGTCATGGCGGCCTCGACGCTCATCGCGGTGCCGGTGATCGTCTTCTTCCTCTTCGTGCAGGGTCGGATGACGTCCGGCCTGGTCGCCGGGGCGGTGAAGGGCTGACGTGGACGACGCCACACCCCTGAACCCGCCGGGCCCCGCGGGCCCCACCGTCGGTCTCGACATCGGCGGGACCAAGACCCTCGCCGTCCTGCTGGACGCGGCCGGCGCCACCGTGGCGCAGGCCCGGCTGGCCACCGAGCGCGGCCCCGCCGGCGTCGTCGCGGGCGCGGCCCGTGCCGTGCGCGGCGTCGCACGGCAGGCCGGCGTCGAGCTCGCGGACGTCGTCGGCGTGGGCGTGGGCATGCCCGGTCTCGTCGACCCCGCCGCCGGGACGGTGCGGCACGCCGTGAACGTGGGCGTGGACGCCTCGCCGCTGGCTCTCGCCCGGCTGCTGGGCGACGAGCTCGGCGGGATCCCCGTCGGGCTGGAGAACGACCTCAACGTGGCGGCGCTCGGCGCCGCGCACCTGGAGGCCGCCGCGGCGGGCACGCCGCGGGCGCGGGTGGACCTCGCGTTCCTCGCGCTCGGCACCGGCCTGGCCGCGGGCCTCGTGCTCGACGGCGAGCTGCGGCGCGGCTTCGGCGGCGCGGCCGGCGAGATCGGGCACGTCCCGGTGGACCCGTCCGGCCCCGTGTGCCCGTGCGGGCAGCGCGGCTGCCTCGAGCTGTACGCGTCCGGGACGGCCGTCGCCCGGCTCTGGCCGGTCCGCACCGGCCGCCCCGCGCCGGTGGAGCTGTTCGAGGCGGCGGAGCGCGGCGTCCCCGCGGCGCTCGAGGCGCGCGACGCCTACGCCTCGGCCGTGGCCGCGGCCGTGCGCATGCTGGTCCTCACGGTCGACGTCAAGCACGTCGTGCTGGGCGGCGGCGTCGCGCAGCTCGGCGAGCCGCTCCTGGACGCCGTGCGCACCGCGCTGGTCCGCGAGTCGCGGGACTCCGGGTTCCTCGGCTCGCTGCACCTGGCCGACCGCGTCCGGCTGGCCCCGGGCCGCGTGCCCGTGGGCGCCGTCGGCGCCGCCGTCGTGGGGCGGTCGGTCGCCGGTCGCGCCCCGCTGAACGGGGTGGCGTCGTGACCGCGCGCCGGGCGGGGGCCATCACCGCGGGCGTGACCGCGGGCCTGCTCACGGTCGCGCTGACCGGGTGCTCCGTGCTCGGCACGGGGGCGGAGCCCGCGGCGCCGGACACGGACCTCACGATGTGGCTGGTCGGTGAGGACACGACGCCGGAGCTCCGCGAGTTCCTCGTGCAGAAGTTCGAGGACGAGCACCCGGGCGCCACCCTGACGATCGAGCAGCAGGAGTGGGGCGACCTCGTCGCCGACCTCACCGAGGCGCTGGAGGACCCTGCCACCACGCCGGACGTCGTCGAGATCGGCAACACGCAGTCCCCGACGTTCACCACCACGGGCGCGTTCCGCGAGATCTCGCCGGAGCTGTACGACGAGCTGGGCGGCGACAAGCTGCTGCAGTCGTTCGTCGACGCGGGGTCGGTGGACGGCCGCCACTACGCGCTGCCGTATTACTTCGGCTCGCGGTACGTCTTCTACCGCAAGGACGTGTGGGGCGCGGCGGGGCTCGACAAGCCGACGACGCTGGCCGAGTTCGGCGAGTCCGTCAAGGCGCTCACGGACGACGACCACGCCGGGTTCGCGATGGGCGGCCAGGACTGGCGCAACGGCATCTCCTGGGTGTTCGCCGCCGGCGGGGACCTCGCGGTGAAGGAGGGCGACGGCTGGGTCTCGACCCTGTCCGACCCGAAGACCGTCGAGGGCCTCGAGATGTGGCAGGACGTGTACGAGAACGCGTCGTACCTGCCGTCCACGGAGAAGGACGTCGAGTACTGGGACTTCCTCAACGACGGCGTCGAGGAGGCGCCGCCCGCCGCCGCCACGATCATGGCTCCCGCGTGGGCGCGGTGGTCGATCGGCCACCTCGTGCGCAACGACGAGGGCGAGCTGGTGCGCGACGGGATGAAGGACACCGACACGTTCGGCATCTTCGCCCTGCCCGGTCTGGACGGCGGCCTGGCCCCCGTCTTCGCCGGCGGTTCGAACATCGCGGTCTCGGCCACGTCGCCGAGCCCCGGGCTGGCCGAGGACGTGCTGCGCGTCGTCTTCTCCGACGAGTACCAGGAGAAGCTCGCCGCCGCCGGGCTCGGGCCCGCGAAAGAGGACGCCCAGGAGCTCATGAAGGGCGACAGGTACGGCCGGCTCATGGTCCGCACGGCCGCCGCGTCGAAGCTCACCCCGCCTGCACCCGGGTGGGCCTCGATCGAGGACGCCGGGGTGTACGAGGACCTGTTCGGCCGCATCGCCGACGGCGGTGACGTCGCGACCCTCGCGCAGGAGTTCGACGCGCGCCTCACGCCGATGCTCAACGCGCCGGCGGTGGCCGAGGACTGACCCGTCGCGGGCACCGGCGCGGACCACGCACGGACCACGCACGGACCACGCACGGACCACGCACGGACCATGCACGATGACGGCACGACGACGGGATGATGGACCCGATCCCGCCCCCCGAGAGACTGGAGCCCCCATGGAAGTCGTGATCGCCCCCGCCCAGGAGCTCGCCGTGCTGGCGGCCGACGCGATCGAGGCGCTGCTGCGCCGCAACCCGGCCACGGTGCTGGGGCTGGCGACGGGGTCGAGCCCGTTGCGGGTGTACGACGAGCTCGCGCGTCGTCACCGCGAGGACGGGCTGTCGTTCGCCGAGGCCCGGGGCTTCATGCTGGACGAGTACGTGGGCCTGGACGCGGGTCACCCGCAGCGGTACCGCAACGTGATCGAGACGGAGATCGCCTCGCGGGTCGAGTGGCCCGCGGAGCAGGTGTCGGGGCCGGACGGCCTCGCGGAGGACATCCCGGCGGCCTGCGCGGCGTACGAGCGGGCGATCGAGGACGCCGGCGGGGTGGACCTGCAGATCCTGGGGATCGGCACGGACGGCCACATCGCGTTCAACGAGCCGGGGTCCTCGCTGGCGTCGCGCACGCGCATCAAGACGCTCACGGCGCAGACGCGCGTGGACAACGCGCGCTTCTTCGACGACGACGTGGAGCAGGTGCCCACCCACTGCCTCACCCAGGGGCTGGGCACGATCATGCAGGCGCGGCACCTGGTGCTGCTGGCCACCGGGCGGCAGAAGGCCGAGGCGGTGCACCAGCTGGTGGAGGGCCCGATCTCCGCGATGTGGCCCGGCACCGTGATGCAGCTGCACCCGCACGCCACGGTGCTGGTCGACGACGCGGCCGCCTCACGGCTCCAGCTCGGCGACTACTACCGCCAGACGTTCGCCTCCAAGCCCGGCTGGCAGGGCCTGTGATCCGTGCCCGGATCCGCGGCACGGGGGCCGGCGAGGCGGGGGAGCGTCGGGGGGTCCGTCGTAGACTGCCCGGCATGAGCGATCCCCTCTCCACCCCGCCCGCCGACCCCTCGCAGGACACCGGGGCCGGCACCAGCGTGCTGGAGCGCCCCGACACCCGCGAGCAGGCCGCGGAGCCGGGCGACCACGAGCGTTTCGCGCACTACGTGCGCAAGGAGAAGATCATGGAGTCGGCCCTGTCGGGCAAGCCCGTGATCGCGCTCTGCGGCAAGGTGTGGGTGCCGGGCCGCGACCCGTCGAAGTTCCCGGTCTGCCCCGTCTGCAAGGAGATCTACGACGGCCTCCGCGACCCGCAGGACGGCGAGGGCGGCGAGGGCGACTCCGGCAAGTGAGCGCACAGCCGCTTCCCGAGCCCGAGTCCACCCCTGATCTGTTCGCCGCCGCTGCGGAACCGGTCAAGCCGCTGCCGCAGTCGCCGTCGTCGTCCGCGGCGTCGCACCTCAGCCCGGCGTTCCCGCGCCGCGCGCCCTGGGGCACGGCGTCCAACCTGCGTGCCTGGCAGGCCGAGGCGCTCGACCTGTACCGGCGCCGCGACCCGCGGGACTTCCTCGCGGTCGCGACGCCCGGCGCCGGCAAGACGACGTTCGCCCTCCGCGTGGCCACGGAGCTGCTCGAGGCGGGCATCGTGCGCCGCGTGACCGTCGTCGCGCCGACCGAGCACCTCAAGCACCAGTGGGCGGACGCCGCCGCGCGCGTCGGCATCAGGATCGACCCGTCGTTCAAGAACAGCCAGGGCCGGCACGGCTCGCACTACGACGGCGTCGCCCTGACGTACGCGCAGGTCGCGGCCAAGCCCGCGCTGCACCGCGCCCGGACCGAGGCGGCGCGCACGCTCGTCATCCTCGACGAGGTGCACCACGGCGGCGACGCCCTGAGCTGGGGCGAGGCCGTCCGCGAGGCGTTCGAGGACGCCACGCGCCGTCTGGCGCTGACCGGCACGCCGTTCCGCTCGGACACCGCGCCGATCCCGTTCGTCACGTACGAGGAGGACCGCGAGGGGATCCGCCGGTCCAAGGCCGACTACACGTACGGCTACGGCGACGCGCTGCGCGACCACGTCGTGCGGCCCGTGCTGTTCATGACGTACTCGGGCAACATGCGCTGGCGCACCAAGGCCGGCGACGAGGTCAGCGCCCGCCTCGGCGAGGCGATGACGAAGGACATGCACGCCCAGGCGTGGCGCACCGCGCTGGACCCGAACGGCGAGTGGATCCCGTCCGTGCTCGCCGGGGCCGACAAGCGGCTCACGGAGATGCGCCGCGCCGTCCCCGACGCCGGCGGCCTCGTCATCGCGACCGACCAGACGGACGCGCGCGCCTACGCGGGCCACCTGGCCCGGCTGACCGGTCAGAGCCCGACCGTCGTCCTGTCCGACGACGACGGCGCCAGCGCCCGCATCGACGAGTTCGCGCAGGGCGACTCGCGATGGATGGTCGCCGTGCGCATGGTGTCCGAGGGCGTGGACGTGCCGCGCCTCGCTGTCGGCGTGTACGCGACCAGCACCTCGACGCCCCTGTTCTTCGCGCAGGCGGTCGGCCGCTTCGTGCGCGCCCGCAAGCGCGGCGAGACGGCGTCCGTGTTCCTGCCGAGCGTGCCGCTGCTCCTGGAGCTGGCCAACGGCATGGAGCTCGAGCGCGACCACGCGCTCGACCGCCCCAAGACCGCCGAGGAGCAGGGGATCGAGTACGACCCCGAGGCGGCGCTCCTCGCGGCCGCGAACAAGGAGGAGAAGGCGTCGGGGGAGCTCCTCGGCTCCTTCGAGGCGCTCGAGGCGCAGGCGTCGTTCGACCGGGTCCTGTTCGACGGCGGCGAGTTCGGCACGGGCGCGGACGTCGGCTCCGCGGAGGAGCTCGACTTCCTCGGCCTGCCGGGCCTGCTCGAGGCCGACCAGGTCACCACGCTGCTGCGGCAGCGGCAGGCGCAGCAGGTGCGCGGGCGCGGCGGCGCGACGGCGTCGGAGGCCGCGCTCGAGCAGTCGGAGGCCGAGCACCGGCGGGCAGCCGACCTGCGCAAGGAGCTGTCCAAGCTGGTGTCCGCGTGGGCGCGCAAGAGCAGCACCCCGCACGGCTCCGTGCACAACGAGCTGCGCCGCCGGTGCGGCGGGCCCGAGGTCCCGTTGGCCACGGCCGACCAGCTCGCCGCGCGCGTCGAGATGGTGCGCGGCTGGTTCGTCGGGAAGAAGTAGGCCCGGGCGCCGGCGCGGCTCAGCGGAGGACGAGGTCCACGGTGGGGATGGCCGGGTCGCCGGCGGACAGCCGGCGGCCGCCGCGGGGCAGCTCCGCGCGCGCCTGGAGGTGGTGGCGGGCCGCGTTCTGCACGCCGTAGGCACCCACCCAGCGGGAGTCGACGGCGCCGTCCACGACGAGCGGCACGAGCAGGCTGCGCAGGTCGGGACGCTCGCCGTCGGCGGTCTCGCCGACCTGTCCGCCGTCCTCGGGGGACCAGGCCACGACGAGGTCGTCCGGGCCGGTGACGAGGACCTCCTCGACCGCGCGCCCGTCCGGCCCGTAGCGCCGCGCCGCCCCCTTGCGACCGCCCTGGCTCGTCTTGTGCGTGGACGCCTTCGCCACCGGCTGCAGCACGCCGGACGGGTCGGCGCGCGCGACGAGCTTGTAGACCATGCCGCAGGTGGGCGCGCCGGAGCCCGTGACGAGCGACGTCCCGACGCCGTACACGTCCACGGGCATCGCCGCGAGCCCGGCGATCGCGTGCTCGTCGAGGTCGGACGTCACGACGATCTTCGTGCCGGTGGCGCCCAGCTCGTCGAGCTGGCGGCGCACCTCGACGGCGAGGACGCCGAGGTCGCCCGAGTCGAGGCGGACCGCGCCGAGCGACGTCCCGCCCGCGGCGATCGCGTTCTCGACGCCGCGCCGGACGTCGTAGGTGTCGACCAGCAGGGTGGTGCCCGACCCGAGCGACGCGATCTGGGAGTCGAACGCCGAGCGCTCGTCGTCGTGCAGGAGCGTGAACGCGTGCGCAGCGGTGCCGATGGTGTCGAGGCCGTACCGCATGCCCGCCTCGAGGTTCGACGTGCCCGTGAAGCCGCCGACGACGGCGGCGCGGGCGGCCGCCACGGCCGCCTGCTCGTGCGCGCGGCGCGAGCCCATCTCCAGCACGGGGCGGTCCACGGCGGCGCTGGTCATCCGCGACGCGGCCGACGCGATGGCGGAGTCGTAGTTGAGGATCGACAGGATCAGCGTCTCGAGCAGCACGGCCTCGGCGAACGTGCCCTCGACCTGCAGCACCGGCGAGCCGGGGAAGAAGATCTCGCCCTCCGCGTAGCCCTGGACGCTGCCCGTGAAGCGGTAGCCGCGCAGGAAGTCGAGGGTCCGGTCGTCGACGACGCCGGCGCGTTCGAGGTAGGCGAGCTCGGCGTCACCGAAGCGGAAGTGCGCGAGCGCCTCGAGGATGCGCCCGGTGCCCGCGAGGACGCCGTACCGTCGCCCGGCCGGTAGCCGACGCGTGAACACCTCGAACACGCAGTGGCGGTGGGCGGTGCCGTCCGCGAGGGCCGCCTGCAGCATCGTCAGCTCGTACCGGTCGGTGAGGAGGGCGACCGACGGACGGACGGACGGGAGCGGGGCGGCCGGGACGGCCTGCAGCGACGGGGCGGCGCCGCCCCGGGGCTCGTCGATCATGGGGACACGGTAGGGCTCCTGCGCTGGTCCGGCAGGGCGAAGCCCGCCAGGCGGACGGTCGACGACCGGTGGACGGCTGTGCCTACGCTGGGCGGGTGAACGGGCAGACGACGACGGGCGCGAGGCTCGCGACAGCGGCCGCGGCGACCGAGGCGGCGGGGGACACCCAGGTCGACACCCGGGAGGACGCGGCGGCCGCCGTCGCGGACCCCTGGGTGACGATCGTGTGGAACGACCCGGTGAACCTCATGTCGTACGTGAGCTACGTCTTCGAGAGCTATTTCGGCTACCCGCCGGCGAAGGCGCAGAAGCTGATGCTGCAGGTGCACCACGACGGGCGCGCCGTGGTGTCGTCCGGGCCGCGCGAGCGCATGGAGGTGGACGTGCAGGCGATGCACGGGTTCGGGCTGTGGGCCACGCTGCGGCAGTCCGGCGCCTCGGACGGCGGCCCCGGCGGCGCCTCCGGCCACGACGGGGGTGCGGCATGACGCCGTTCCGGTCCGCGCCGGCGGGCTACGTCGCCCGATGGGACGACGTCGAGCGCGAGGTGCTCGGGCGCGTCGCGCGGGACGTCGCGGAGCTGGTGCGCGCGGAGTCGGGCCTGGAGCCCGGGATCGAGGTCGGCGACGGCGTCGCGTTCACGGGCGTCGCGCGGGTGCCGCAGGACCCGGCGGTGCAGCGCCTGCTGCCCGACGCGCACGACGAGGACGCCGACGTCGCTTCCGAGTTCCGGCACCTGACGCAGACGGACCTCGCGGCCGGGAAGGTGGCCCGGCTCGTCGCGTTCGCCGACGCGCTCGACTCCCCGGACGAGCTGCCGGACGACCCGCGCGACGGGGCCGAGCTCGTCGTGCCGCGCGAGTCCGCGCAGGAGTTCGCGGGCGCGCTCACCGACGTGCGACTCGTGCTGGCGGAGCGGCTGGGGCTGGTCGACGACGCGGACGTCGAGACGCTGCACGACGACGTCCTGGCCGGCATCGACGACGACGATGCCGACGAGGAGGCCGACGAGGAGGCCGACGAGGAGGCCGACGAGGAGGCCGACGAGGAGGACGACGAGGAGGACGACGCCCCGGACGAGTACGCCGGCTGGGAGCGGGTCGGGCTGTCGGGCCGCGAGCGGCGCTACTGGGGCGGGGTGTTCGTGGCTGCAGGGTTCGCGCAGGAGTCGCTGGTCGACGAGATGCTCGCGGAGCTGAGGGCAGGGCGCGCGGACGCCTGACAGCGTGGGTGGCGGACGTATCGGCGCAGGCGGGAGCGTCGCTGTGGCGGGCGCCACGCCGTGTCGCCGCTCACTCCCCGGGGTCGTGACGGTCTGTCGCGACTAGGCTTCCTCGCGTGAACGACGCCCCCATCGGGATCTTCGACAGCGGCGTCGGCGGGCTGACCGTCGCGCGCTCCATCCTCGACCAGCTTCCCCACGAGCAGGTGCTCTATCTGGGGGACACGGCGAACAGCCCGTACGGGCCGAAGCCGCTCGCCGCCGTGCGCGCGATGGCGCTCGACGTGATGGACCGCCTGGTCGACGAGGGCGTGAAGATGCTGGTCATCGCCTGCAACTCCGCGACCGCGGTGGCGCTGCCCGACGCCCGCGAGCGGTACACCGTGCGGCGCGGCATCCCCGTCGTCGAGGTGATCCGGCCCGCGGCCCGGCGGGCGGTGCTCACGTCCAAGACCGGGCGCATCGGCGTCATCGGCACGAAGACCACCGTCGACTCCCGCGCGTACGACGACGCCTTCCACGTGACGCCGGGGCTGGAGATCACCACGCAGGCGTGCCCGGACTTCGTGCCGCTCGTCGAGCGCGGGCTGACGTCCGGCCCCGAGGTCATGGAGGTCGCCCACCGCTACCTCGACCCGGTGAAGGCCGCGGGCGTCGACACGCTCGTCCTGGGGTGCACGCACTACCCGCTGCTGGCGGGCGCCGTCTCCTACGTGATGGGCGAGGACGTCACGCTCGTGTCCAGCGCCGAGGAGACGGCGAAGGACGTGTACCGCAACCTCGTGCAGCACGGCCTGGAGCGCTCGACGGACGCACCCCCGCCGGTGCACCGGTTCCTGGCCACCGGGGAGCCCGAGCCGTTCGAGCGGCTCGCGCGCCGGTTCCTGGGCCCGGAGGTGACCCTGGTGGAGGCCGCATGAGGCTCGTCACCGTGGGGGTCTCGGGGTCCTTCCCCGGGCCGGCGTCGCCCGCGTCCGCGTACCTGCTGCAGGCGCACGACGGCGAGCGCGACTGGAACGTCGTGCTCGACCTCGGCAACGGGGCGCTCGGCGCCCTGCAGCGGCACGTCGACCCGCTCGACCTGGACGCCGTCGCGCTGTCCCACCTGCACCCCGACCACTGCGCGGACCTGTCCGGGCTGTACGTGTACCTGCGGTACCACCCGGAGCGGGGCGGCACCCGCACGGGCGTCGGGCGCCGGCTGTCGGTGCTCGGGCCGAGCACGACGGCGGACCGCGCGGCGGCGATGTACGGACTGACCGCGGGGGAGTCGATGGACGGCGAGTACGACGTCCGCGCCTGGCAGCCGGGGACGCCGGTGCAGGTCGGCCCGTTCGAGCTGGAGCCGTTCGCGGTGTACCACCCGGTCGAGGCGTACGGCATCCGCGTGACGGGGCCGTCGTCGGTGCGCCCGGGGGAGCGGGCGACGCTCGTCTACTCCGGCGATACGGACGCGTGCGAGGGCCTCGTCGAGGGCGCCCGCGGGGCCGACCTGTTCCTGTGCGAGGCGGCCTTCCACGAGGGGCGCGACGACGACGTCGAGCGCGGTATCCATCTCACCGGCCTGCGGGCGGGCGAGGCCGCCGCGGCCGCCGGGGTGCGGAGCCTGCTGCTCACCCACCTGCCGGTGTGGAACGCGCCGGACGTCGCGATCGCGGAGGCCCGGTCGGCCTACGACGGACCGGTCGCCGTGGCGACGGCCGGCGGGGTGCACGAGCTGTGAGCGGTAGCCTCGGCCCCGTGAACGCTGCCCCGGCCCCCGCCTCCCCGACGACCCCGACGGCACGGCCCGCCTGGCCCGCCGCCGTCTGCGACCTCGTGTGCGTGCTCGTGTTCACCGTGGTGGGCACGCTCAGCCACGACACCGCGGGCGTCGGGCACGTCGCGCTGGTCGGGCTGCCGTTCGTCGTCGGCCTCGCCGTCGGCTGGCTCGCGACGCGCGCCTGGCGCGCCCCCGCGCAGGTGTGGCCCACCGGCGTGGCCGTGTGGTTCGCCACCGTGGTGCTGGGCCTCGTGCTGCGGCCCGTGCTCGGCATCGGCGGCGTCGAGGTGTCCTTCGCGATCGTCACCGCCGTCTTCCTGGGCGTGACGATGCTGGGCTGGCGGGCGCTCGCGTCCCTCGCCGCCCGCCGCCGCACCTCCTGACGATCGCACCCGCAGCCGTCAGAGGGCGGCGGCGACCGCCGGGGCGAGGGCGCGGAACGCCTTGCCACGGTGGCTGATGGCGTTCTTCTCCGCCGGGGTGAGCTCGGACGACGTGCGCGCGCCGGGCGTGCCGTCGGCGGCCGGGGCCTGCTCGACCGGCACGTGGATCGGGTCGTAGCCGAAGCCGTTGCTCCCGCGCGGGGCGCGCACGAGGGTGCCGGGCATCTCGCCGAGGCACACCTCCTCGCGGCCGTCCGGGGTCACGAGCGCGGCCGCGCACACGAACGCCGCCGCGCGGTGCTCGTCGTGCACGTCGTCCAGCTGGGCGAGGAGGAGGCGGAGGTTCGCCTCGTCGTCGCCGTGCCTGCCCGACCAGCGGGCGGAGAAGATGCCGGGCGCACCGCCCATGACGTCGACGCTGAGGCCGGAGTCGTCCGCGACGGCGGGCAGGCCGGTCGCCGCGGCCAGCGCGCGGGCCTTGATCAGCGCGTTCTCGACGAACGACACGCCGTCCTCGACCGGCTCGGGGGCGCCGACGTCGGCCGCCGACACCACGGCCTCGTCCGGCAGGGCGTCCAGGCCGGGCTGGTCGCGCAGGATCGCGCGCAGCTCGGTGAGCTTGCCGCGGTTGTGCGTGGCCAGCACGAGGCGGGCGCCGGCGGGGACGGTCACGGTCGCGGGCGTCGCGTCGGGCACGGTCACAGCTCCTGCGCCAGCGCGGCGCGCTGGAGCTCGGTGAGCTCGGCGGTGCCGGCGACGGCGAGGTCGAGGAGGGCGTCGAGCTCGGCGCGGTCGAACGGCGCGTGCTCCGCGGTGCCCTGCACCTCGACGAACGTGCCCGAGCCCGTCGTCACGACGTTCATGTCCGTCTCGGCCCGCACGTCCTCGACGTAGGGCAGGTCGAGCATCGGGGTGCCGTCGATGATGCCGACGCTGACGGCCGCGACGGAGTCCGTGAGGACCTTCTTGCCGCCGGTCACGTGGCCGTGGCGGGTGCCCCACGCGACGGCGTCGGCGAGCGCGACGTACGCGCCCGTGATGGCCGCGGTGCGGGTGCCGCCGTCGGCCTGGAGGACGTCGCAGTCGAGGACGATCGTGTTCTCGCCGAGGGCGGCGACGTCGACGACGGCGCGCAGCGCACGGCCGATGAGGCGGGAGATCTCGTGCGTGCGGCCGCCGATCCTGCCCTTGACCGACTCGCGCTGGCTGCGCTCGTTCGTCGCGCGGGGGAGCATCGCGTACTCCGCGGTGACCCAGCCCTCGCCGGACCCCTTCTTCCAGCGCGGCACGCCCTCGGTGAACGAGGCCGTGCACAGCACGCGGGTGCTGCCGAACTCCACCAGCACGGAGCCCTCGGCGTTCTGGGTCCAGCCGCGCGTGATCGTCACCGGGCGGAGCTGAGAGGGCGTGCGGCCGTCGGCGCGGGGTGCACCGTCGGGCGTGGCGGCCTGGGAAGCGGGGGAAGTCATGCGGCCACCCTATGCGAGCCGCACGTAGGGTTGTCCGGTGCAGCTCACCGCCACGGACCTCGCGTTCGCCTACCCCGGCCGCCCGGTGCTCGACGGCGTCAGCCTGCGCGTCTCCGACGGCACCCGCCTCGGCGTGGTGGGGGAGAACGGGTCCGGCAAGTCGACCCTGCTGCACCTCCTGGTCGGCGACCTCACGCCGGGCCGCGGAGAGCTCCGGCGCAAGGGGAGCGTCGCGCTGGTGGAGCAGGAGCTCGCGACGACGTCGGGGGAGACGGTGGGCGACCTCGTGCGGCGCACGCTCGCCGACCTGCGTGCGCTCGCGGCCGAGATCGAGAAGGAGGCCGTGTCGTTCGACCACGAGACCGGGGACCTCCGCCGGCTGTCCGGGCTGCTGGCCCGTGCCGAGCACCTGGCCGCGTGGGACGCGGACCGGCGGGTCGACGTCGCGCTCACCCGCCTCGGCGCGGTACGCGACCCCGACCGGCGCCTCGACACCCTGTCCGTGGGGCAGCGGTACCGGGTGCGCCTCGCGTGCCGGCTCGCGGAGCGCGCCGACCTGCTGCTCCTCGACGAGCCCACCAACCACCTCGACGACTCCGCGATCGAGTTCCTCACCGGCGAGCTGGTCGCCTGGCAGGGCGGGGTGGTGGTCGTGACGCACGACCGCGAGCTGCTCGACGACGTCGCGACCGCCATCCTCGACCTCGACCCGTCGATGGACGGCAAGCCCGTCCTGTACGGGCAGCCGGGCTACCTCGCGTACCGGTTCGCGAAGAACCAGGCCCTGCACCGGTGGCGGCAGCGCTACCGCGCGGAGCAGGAGCGCGCCCGTGTGCTCGCCGAGCGGCTGGACGCGTCGTACGAGGGGCTGTCCGACGAGTGGCGGCCGCCCAAGGGGTCGCAGAAGCACCGCCGCGCCACGCGGGCCCGCACCCACGTCAAGGCCGCCGACCGGCTGATCGAGAAGCTCGAGGCCGAGGCCGTCGAGGTCCCCGTGCCGCCCGCGCGCCTCACGTTCCCGGACCTGCCGTCGATGTCGCCGGGGTGGGACCCGGGCGATCCCCTGGTCGAGCTCCGCTCGCCCCGGGTGCTGGCCGACGACGGCGGCGTACGCCTGGACCTGCCCGGCACCCGTGTCGCCGTGCCGCCGTCGGGCCGGCTGCTGGTCGTCGGGCCCAACGGCACGGGCAAGTCGACGCTGCTGACGGCGCTCGCGGGCCGGGTGGCGCTGGCCCGCGGCACCCGCTCGGTCACGCCCGGCGCCCGGCTGGGCGTCGTGGTCCAGGAGGCGGCGCCCGCGCGTCCCTCCGGCGCCACGCCGGGCGGGGACGCTCCGCAGACCGGCTTCGACGCCTACGCCGCCGAGGCGCTGGGGCTGCTGGAGCGCGGCGAGCTGGACCCGGAGCACGTCGTGCCGGTGGCGGCGCTGGGGCTGCTGAGCGAGGAGGACCTCGAGCGGCCGCTGGCGGAGCTGTCGGCCGGGCAGCGGCGCCGGTTCGAGCTCGCGCGGGCGCTGCTGCACGCGCCGCACCTGCTGCTGCTCGACGAGCCGACCAACCACCTGTCCGTGGACCTCGTGGACGAGCTGACCCGGGCCCTGGTCGCCACCCCCGCCGCCGTCGTCGTCGCCACCCACGACCGGCGCATGCGCGCGGACCTGGCGGACTGGCCCGTGCTGGACCTGGGGGCCTGACCCGGCCTCGCGTTGTCACGCATACACTGCCTCGTATCCGTGACAGCGACGAGGGGACGACGACGTGCCGTACACCGACGACCTGACCGACGACCGGCTTCGCGTCCTCGTGCACGGCGCGGGCGGGATCGGGCTCTACGCGGCCGCCCGCCTCGCCGCGGCCGGGCACGACGTGACGGTCAAGGGCCGCGCCACCACCGTCGCGGCGCTCCGGGACGCCGACCTGAGCGTGCTGCGCGACGGCGTCGCCACCGCCGTGCCCGGCGTCCGCGCGACCGACCGCGTCCCCGCGGGCGAGGAGTTCGACCTCGTCGTCGTCGCGACCAAGTCGTGGCAGGTGGCCGACGCCGCGCGCGAGATCGCGCCGGTGGTCGGCCCCGGCACCCGGGTGCTCACGACGCAGAACGGCGTCGACGCCCCCGACCGCCTGGCCGCGCACGTGCCGCCCGAGGCCGTGCTGGCCGGGACCGTCGTCGTCATCGCCCGGCGCGTGAGCCCCGGGCAGGTCGAGGTCGTGGGCGGCGAGGCGACGCTCACGGTCGGGCGCCCCGGCAGTGTCGCGCCCGACGACGCCGACCGGCGGGTCCTGGCCGCCCTCGAAGGGGCGGGGATCGGTGCGCGTTGGACCGACGACGTCGCCAGCGCGCTGTGGAAAAAGCTCGCGCTCGTCGCGTCCTACGGGGGCGTGGGCGCGCTGGCGGGTGCGACGGTCGGCGAGACGCGCACCACCCCCGAGACCCGGGACCTGGTCGAGAGCGCGATGCGGGAGGCGCTCGCCGTGGGCAACGCCGAGGGCGCCCGCCTCGACGACGCGGACCTCGCCGACATCCTGCGCACCTACGAGTCCGGCTTCGCACCCGGCACCACCACGTCGCTGCAGCGCGACCTCGCGGCCGGGGTCCCGTCCGAGCTGGCCGACCAGAGCGGGGCCGTCGTCGCGCACGCCGACGCGGCCGGCGTCGACGTCCCCGTGCACCGCGCGATCTACGCCTCCCAGCTCCCGCGCGAGCACGCCGCACGGCGGGCGTCGTCGTGAGCCGCGGGCACGGTGTCCCCGCCCTCTCGCTCGCCTGCGTGGCCGGGCTGGTGAACGAGTGGGGCACCGAGCCGCGACGCGTCTCCTCCCGGCCGTGGGCCGGGTATCCCGGCGCCGCCTCGGTGGAGCGGCGGTCGCTCGCGGAGGCGTGGGTCGCCGGCCCGGCGCCGGACGACGCGGCGGTCGTCGCGGCCGCGGACGCCGTCCACCCCGTGTTCGCCGCGACCCGTGCCGCCGAGCGCGCGCGGCTGCTGGACGCCCTGGTGGGGGCGCTCGGCGTCGTGCCGCGGATCGGGGCGGGCGACGGGGCGGAGGACCTCGCGCTGGGGTGGTCGGTGCCTCGGCGGGACGACCGCCTGACGGCGGCGCTGGCCGTCGCGCTGCTGCCCGCACCCGCAGGCCCGCACCCGGTCCGCGCGCCGCGGCTGGGCGTCTGCGGCGCCGGCGACTGCGCCGACGTGTTCGCCGACACCTCCCCGCGTCAGGACCGCGCGTACTGCTCGTCGCGCTGCCAGGCGCGCGAGCGGGCGCGGACCCGTCGCTCCGCGGAGCGTCGGGTGGTCGCCGGCCCGGCTCGTCGCGTCCGGTAGCGCACGAGAACACGACCATGTCGGTCGCCTGCCGCCCGCGGGCCGACTGCGCGATGTGCTGCACGGCAGGGCGTCGAGGTGCGCGACGCGACCAGCGCGATGACGAGCTCCATGAGCACTTCATCGAGCGGGGGGACGGCGACGAGCAGGTGCGTGGGGCCCGCCGCCCGCCGGCTCACGACAGGCGACCCACCCAGGCCATCGCCTGCTTCACGATCGTGCCCTGCCCGTGGATCATCTCCGCCTGCACGGTGTCGCTGCACGCCTCCTCGGGGGTGAGCCACGCGAGGTCGAGCGCGTCCTGCTGCGGGCGGCAGTCGCCGGTCACCGGCACGACGTACGCCAGGGAGACGGCGTGCTGGCGGGGGTCGTGGTACGGCGTGATGCCGGGCGTGGGGAAGTACTCCGCCACCGTGAACGGCTGCGGCGACGCCGGGACCTGCGGCAGCGCGACGGGTCCGAGGTCCTTCTCGATGTGCCGCAGCAGGGCGTCGCGCACCCGCTCGTGGTACAGCACGCGTCCGGAGACGAGCGCGCGCGTCATGGTGCCGAGCGGGGTGACGCGCAGCAGCAGGCCGACGGCGACCACGTCGCCCGAGTCGTCCACGCGCACGGGCACGGCGTCGACGTAGACCAGCGGGAGCTGCGCCCGCACGGCGGCGAGGTCCTCCGGCGTGAGCCAGCCCGCGGGCTGCGACTCGTCGGGATAGAACTCGTCGTCGGGGGGAAACTCGGCCGTGTCCGTCACACGTCGTTTCTACCAGCCCGGACGGCGCGCCAGCGCGCGGGCAGGCCGCGACGGGAATACTGGGGGCGGCGCCGGTGCTGTGCCGAGGAGACCCCCATCGGAAGGACACCCATGGCCACCGTCGAGCTCACCGACGACACGTTCGAGAAGACCGTCACCGACAACGACATCGTGCTGGTCGACTTCTGGGCCGAGTGGTGCGGCCCGTGCAAGCAGTTCGGTCCCGTCTTCGAGGCCTCGTCCGAGGAGAACACTGACGTGGTGCACGCGAAGCTCGACACCGAGGCGCACCAGCGCATCGCCGCCGCCGCGGGCGTGAGCGCCATCCCGACGCTCATGGCGTTCCGCGAGGGCGTGCTCGTCTTCAACCAGGCCGGCGCGCTGCCCGCGCCCGCGCTCAAGCAGGTCGTGGACGCCGTCAAGGGCCTCGACATGGACGAGGTCCGCGCCCAGATCGCCGCCGCGAACAACGGTTCGCCGCAGGCCTGATCGCCGCACCGCCAGCACGCGCACGACGGCCGCCCCGGGAGCTCCCGGGGCGGCCGTCGTCGTTCGCCGTGCGCGAGGCGGGACTCGAACCCGCACGTCCGAAGACACTGGTACCTAAAACCAGCGTGTCTGCCTGTTCCACCACTCGCGCGCCGGGTCAGTCTAGGCAGTCACCGTCAGTCGAGCCCCAGGGTCTTGCGCACCCGGGCGACGTGGCCGGTGGCCTTGACGTTGTACTGCGCGACCGCGACCTTGCCCTCCGGGTCGACGACGACGGTGGAGCGGAGGACGCCCACGTACGTCTTGCCGTAGTTCTTCTTCTCCCCCCACGCGCCCCAGGCCTCGAGCGCCTCGTGCTCGGTGTCGGCGAGAAGGGGGAAGGTCAGGGCGTCGCGCTCGGCGAACGTCGCGAGCTTGTCGACGCCGTCGGGGGAGACGCCGACGACGGCGTAGCCCGCGCCCTGCAGCGAGGCGAGGGAGTCGCGGAAGTCGCAGGCCTCGGTGGTGCAGCCCGGCGTCATCGCGGCGGGGTAGAAGTACACGACGACGCCCTGGCGGCCCGGCTCCGCCAGAGCGTCGGCCAGCGAGAACGTGCCGGTGGTGTGGCCGGTGCCGGCGGGGTCGGGCAGGACGGCGGGCAGCTCGAGGGCGGGGGCGGTGTCGCCGACGGCGAGACGGGTCACAGGTGCTCCTTGGTGTCGAGGTCGTGCGGTGCGCGGCGACAGCGTCCGCGACGGGGTCCGTGACCGAGTTCGCGGGAGCTCGCGGGCGCGCGCTCGGCGTCGAGCCTAGACGCCCGGGTCGTCTAGCGTCGTGCCGTGACCGACCGCGCGCCCCGCACCACGCCCGACAGCAAGCCGCTGCCCATCCGCATGCTGCACGACCGCCTGCTGGTGCAGCCGGAGGTGGACTCGGCGGAGCGGCAGTCGACGGCGGGCCTCGTGATCCCCGCGACCGCCGCCGGCGCCAAGCGCCTCGCGTGGGCGCAGGTGGTGGCCAAGGGCGAGCACGTGCGCCAGGTCGCCGTGGGCGACCGCGTGCTCTACGACCCGGAGGACCGGGCGGAGGTGGACCTCGGCGGCACGGACTACGTGCTGCTGCGCGAGCGCGACGTGCACGGCGTCACGGAGACCGAGGACGAGGGCGGCGCGACCGGCCTGTACCTCTGACGTTCGCCGCCGGCACGGTGGCGTCTGCCACAGTGACGTCATGACGGGTGACCCCCTGGACCTGCTGGCGCTCGACGACGAGCTCAGCCCGACCGAGCGCGAGAGCCGCGACCGGGTGCGGGCGCTGGTCGACGAGCACGTCCGCCCGCACGTCGCGCGCTGGTTCGCGGACGGCGTGTTCCCGCTCGAGCTGGTGCCCCGCCTCGCCGAGGCGGGGCTGCTCGGCATGCACCTGCACGGGCACGGCTGCGCGGGCCGGTCGGCGGTCGAGTACGGCCTGGCGATGGCGGAGCTGGAGGCGGGGGACTCCGGGATCCGCACCTTCGTCTCGGTGCAGGGCTCGCTCGCGATGACCGCGATCGCGAAGCACGGGTCGCCCGCGCAGCGGGAGCGCTGGCTGCCGGGGATGGCGGCGGGCGAGACGATCGGGTGCTTCGCGCTCACCGAGCCCGGCGCCGGCTCCGACCCCGCCTCGATGACGACGACGGCGACGCGCGTCGGCGACGAGTGGGTGCTGTCGGGGCGCAAGCGCTGGATCGGGCTCGCGTCGGTCGCCGACGTCGCCGTGGTGTGGGCGCGCGCCTCCGACCCGACCGAGGGCGTCGAGGAGGCGCGGCCGCGGGTGCGCGGCTTCCTCGTCCCGACGGCGACCCCCGGGTTCGTCGCGACGCCCATCGAGCCGAAGCTGTCGCTGCGCGCGTCGGTCCAGTGCGACGTCGTGCTCGACGACGTCCGGCTGCCCGCCGACGCCATCCTGCCGGAGCACCCCGGCCTGGCCGGGCCGTTCGCCTGCCTGGCGGAGGCGCGCTACGGCATCGCGTGGGGCGCGGCCGGGGCCGCGCGCGACAGCCTCGACGCCGCCCTGCGGCACGCGGGGGAGCGGGTTCAGTTCGGCCGGCCGCTGGCGGCGTTCCAGCTCACGCAGGCGAAGCTGGTCGACATGGCCCTGGAGGTGTCCCGGGCGCAGCTCCTGGCGCTGCGGCTCGGGCGGCTCAAGGACGACGGGCGGCTGGAGCCGCACCAGGTCTCGGCCGGAAAGCTGGCGAACGTGCGGTCCGCGATCGAGGTCGCCCGGACCGCCCGCACCGTGCTCGGGGGCGACGGCATCACGCTGGAGCACTCGCCGATGCGGCACGCCGCGAACCTCGAGTCGGTGCGCACGTACGAGGGCACCGACGAGGTGCACACCCTGATCCTGGGCCGGCACCTGACCGGCCACCAGGCGTTCCGTTGACCTGTCGTGCAGGTCACAGCGCTGTCCGGCCGCGACGGTTTCCCGGCAGCCCCGCACGGCTGGTAATGTTTCACCCCGCCAGCGCCATTAGCTCAATTGGCAGAGCAGCTGACTCTTAATCAGCGGGTTCGGGGTTCGAGTCCCTGATGGCGCACCAGCACGAGGTCCCCGTACCGCGGGGACCTCGTCGCGTGAGGACCTCCTGGTGCGAGCCTGCGGGCGTCCTCTGGCCACGCGCCATTAGCTCAATTGGCAGAGCAGCTGACTCTTAATCAGCGGGTTCGGGGTTCGAGTCCCTGATGGCGCACCAGCAAGCCCCGTCCGGCAGTGCCGGGCGGGGCTTCGTCGTCCCCGGAGCAGGTGGCGTCCAGTGGTCGTCCAGAGTTCTCCCGGTCGCCCCCGGCACGCACCGGGGAGTTCACCGGCCGCCACCACGCTGTCGTCCCGGGTGAGCCCGGGCTGCCTGGCGGGAGCGCCCTTCCCTCATCGACGACAGGAAGGACGGCACGCTGATGCGGCCGAACCCCCCAGGACGCCTGCGGGCGTCCACCCTCGCCGCCGGTCTGGTGGCCGCGGCGCTGGCGCTCCCCGGCGCCGGCGCCGCGCCCGCCACTGCGGCTCCCGAGATCCCCGACCCGGCCGCGACGGCGGTGGGCGACCGGTTCCCCGGGTTCCCCGGCTGGCCGGACGACGCGCCCGCCGAGCGGGGGAAGAAGCCAGGCAGGCCCGGGAAGCCCGGCACCGCGCCCACGCTGGCACCGGAGGACGGCGCCCACCTCGAGGGCACGGTGCGGTTCGCGGCCGACCCGACCACCGCGGGCGACCCGGTCGGCCGGATCACGGTGGACGGCGCGGACCTGCCCGGCCTCGCGGCGACGGCGGGCACGTCCGCCCTGACGTTCGACGTCGGGAGCAACTCCGCCGACGTCGCGTTCGCCAACTACCTCGTCGTCAACGGCCACCGCGTCGACCAGGACCGCACCTGGGTGTCGGAGCGCGTCTCCGTGCCCGTGCCGAACGAGTGGCTCGTCCAGGGCACCAACACGGTCGAGATCCACGCCGGCGGCAAGGACTCCTCGTGCGGCGTGAACTTCGACGACTTCGTGGTCTCGGAGCTCCAGCTCGAGCTGCTCGGCGAGACCGCCGGCGACGCCGGGAACTCCTTCGGGTACTCGATGGGCGACGGCTCCTGCGGCAGCAACACCTCCTACGTCAAGGAGGCGACGGTCTCGTTCGAGGTCGGGTCCGTGCCCGGCGCGACCACGGGGCTCGCCGCGGACGTCGACACGACGGCGCTCGCCGACGGCGCGCACGAGGTGGTCGCGACCACCCGCTCGGGGGCCACCGCCACGCACACCCTGCGCGTGAACAACTCCCCGGTCGGGGCCCCCGCCCTCTTCCCGGAGGACGGCACGCTCACCCGCGGGGTGCAGACCGTCACGGCGTCCGCACCCGCCGACGGCGACGGCGGCACCGCCGCGCTGACGGTCGACGGCGAGCCCGCCGCCGGCCCGACGACCCTCGGCGAGGGGGTGTCGGTGTTCTCGTTCGACGTCGGCACGAACTCGATCGAGACGCGCTACCAGAACCACCTGCTCGTCAACGGCACCCGGCTCGACCTGCGCGGCGACGGCGGCCGCGACCTCGTCTCCGAGCGGGTCCAGGTGGGCGTGCCGAACCGCCTGCTGCACCCGGGCGAGAACACGATCGCGCTGGTGGCGGGCGACGTCTCCGCGTCGTGCGGGGCGAACCTCGACGACTTCACGGCGTCGGGCCTGGCGCTGGGCCTCGCGGACGGCACGGTCACCCCGCCGGCCGACCTGCAGGCCTCCTACGCCATGGGCGACGGGAGCTGCGGCTCGTCCAGCACCGCGCTGCCCAAGGTCGAGCTGGTGTGGACGATCGACGCGCCCGGCGTGACCGCGTTCCCCGCCCTGGGGCACGGCGAGGCCACGGTCTCGTTCGTCGTCGGGTCCAACTCGCTCGACGGCTCCGCGACCAACGCGCTGCGGATCAACGGCATCGAGCGCCGCATCGACCAGACCATCGTCGGTGGCCGCGGGGAGATCACGTTCCCGAACGAGTGGCTCCTGCCCGGCTGGAACGAGATCGACGTGGTCACGGGCGCGTTCGCGAACGACTGCAACCTCGACGACTTCACCGTCTCCGACGTCGTCCTGACCCCGGCGGGCGGCGCGGCGCAGCAGCAGGACGCGGCGCCGTCGTACGCTCTCGGCGACGGCACGTGCGGCTCGAACCTCAACTCCTTCCGCCAGGTCGACCTGCACTTCCTCGTCGACGCCCCGGCGCGCGGCCTGCGCGCGGACGTGGACACCTCGGACCTGAAGGACGGCGAGCACGAGCTCGCCGCGGTCTCCACGACGGGCGAGACCGCCACCCGGGTCCTGGAGACGGACAACTCCGCGCCCCGCGTCGCGTCCGCGGCCCCGGCCGAGGGCGCGCGGGTCACGTCGTCCGTGCCCCTCGCGGTGGAGCTGAACGACGCGCACGGCGTCGTCGGCGACGCGCAGGTGACGCTCGACGGCGAGGCCGTCGCGCTCGGCGACCCGGTCGGCCCGGGCCTGTCCGCGGGCGAGCACACCCTCGAGGTGGCGACCGCGGACTCGCTCGGCAACACGGCGACGCGCGAGATCACCTTCACGAGCGCCGGCGTGCCCGACGTCCCGACCGACCTCGCCCCCGCCCGTGGCACGACCGACGTCGACTCGCCGGTGACGCTGTCGGCCCGTGTCGCAGGCCCGGACGACGGCACCGTCACCGCGACGTTCGCGCAGGCGGACGTGCTGCTGCCGGGCGAGGTCCGGCAGGGGACGGCCGACGTCGTCCCGACGGAGCTGAACCCACGCGGGGCGAAGAAGGCCCCCGCGAAGGGCCTGGCCGCGGGCGACGGGAAGACCCTCGCCTCCCCGAAGGCCGACGCCGTCGCCTACCAGCGTTTCGACGTCCGGGTGAAGTCCCGCGAGGAGCACCCGGTGGTGCGCTGGAGCGGCACGGCCGACCCGGCGCGCGAGGTGTCGCTGCTGGTGTGGGACACGACGGCGAAGGCGTGGGACACCCTCGCGGCGTCGCGCGGTACCGCCGACGGCGACACCGTCCTCGTGGCGCCGGCGGGTCCGGAGCACCGCGACCGCGGCGTCGTCCACCTCATGGTGACGGCCACCGACCCGTTCGCCGACGACCTCGACGCCGGCCCCGAGGGCTTCGCCGACCCGGCGGACTACGACTTCTCCGTCGCGCACATGACGGACACCCAGTACCTTTCCGAGGGCGCGGTCGAGCAGGAGACCGCCGAGGAGCGGGCGATCTGGGAGTCCGCGTACGCGGGCGTGACCGAGTGGATCGCCGCGAACGCCGAGGAGCGCAAGATCGCGTTCGTCTCGCACACCGGTGACCTCATCGAGAACAACATCCGGGAACCGCAGGACGACGCCATGCGGGACCAGGTGACGGGCGAGTTCGAGGTCTCCTCCCGCCAGCAGGCGAAGATCGACGGCATCCCCAACTCCGCCGTCGCGGGCAACCACGACAACTGGTCGGGGGCGGACGGCGGTGCCGACACCTACAACCGGTACTTCGGCCCCGACCGGTACGAGGCCGCGGCCGAGTCCTGGGAGGACGCCGAGTACGGCTCGTGGCGCGAGGGCGACAACTCCAACCACTACGTCCTGTTCTCCGCGGGCGGGCTGGACTTCGTCGCCGTCGGCATGGGGTACGGCGTCACCCGCGAGGAGGCCGAGTGGGCCGACGGGATCTTCGAGCGCTACCCCGACCGCAACGGCATCCTCATGACCCACGCGTATCTCGCGGCCAGCACGCAGAAGGACGGGCGCAACGCAGGCTTCGCCACCCCCGACGGCTCGCCGCTGTACAAGTACGTGGTCGAGCCCAACGACAACGTGTTCCTCGTGCTCGCCGGGCACGTGCACGGCGTCACGACCAACGTGAGGCCAGTCGGGGAGATCGCGGACGGCGTCGTGGAGCTCCTCGCGGACTACCAGGCGTTCACGGTGCCCGCGCAGCGGGTGGGCCTCGGCACGATCGGGGGCTACGACCCGTCCGAGCGGCTGCGTTTCGGTGCCTCGTACTTCCGGCTCCTGCAGTTCGACGTCGACCGGGCCGAGATGAGCGTCGACACCTATTCGCCGTTCCTCGACGACTTCGGGGCCGACGAGTGGGACCCGGACGCCCGGTACGACTCGACCGCCGACAACATGGTGCTCCCGGTGGACCTCACCACCCGCACCACGTCGCTGGTCACCGACTCGCTGGCGGTCTACGCGCCCACGCGGGTGATCGGCACGAAGGCCGTGGCCTCCGGCGCGGTCGCGTCCGTGCGGTGGGACGGCCTCAAGCGGGACACGCAGTACGCGTGGGTCGTCACGGCCACCACGCGCGGCGGCGGCGTCACCGCCGCCGAGCCGGCCCTCTTCACCACGCGGGGCGGCACGCGGTGACCTTCCCCACCCCGGCCAGGACGGCGTCGCGTCGCGGCGCCGTCCTGGCGGCACCCCGGCTCGTCGTGACCGCGCTCGTCGCCGCCGGGATCGCCGTTGCCGGCACGGTCGGCGCGGCCGGCCCGGCCGCCGCCCACGACGCCACGACCGACGCGTACGCGCAGGTCACGGCAGGTGACGGCGCGGACGTCCGCGTCGAGCTCGACCTGGAGTACGACCTGCTCATGAAGTCCGCGTGGCTCACGGCCGAGGCCTACGACGCACGCGGCCAGGCCGCGCAGGAGGCCCAGCTCGCCGAGCACGCCGACGAGGTCGCCGCCTACGTCACCGAGCGGTTCCAGGTGGGGGCGGGCGACGACCTCTGCACCCCGGCGCTCGCGGCGGACCCCACGGTCGGCGACCGGGGCGGGAAGGCCTACGCCACGGTCGTGCTCGACTACGCGTGTCCCGCCGGGGACGCCGGACGCCCCGGGACGCACACGCTGTTCAGCGCCCTCTTCCCGGACGCCGAGTCGTTCGTGCACACCACCGAGACGATGGTGACCTACGGCCTCGACGGCGAGGAGGGCTCGGCGGTGCTCACGCCGGCCCACCCCACCGTCACGACGGGCGGGCAGGGCACGTGGCAGCGGCTGGGGGAGTTCTTCGTGTTCGGCGCGGAGCACCTGTTGCTCGGCCCCGACCACCTGCTCTTCCTGCTGGCCCTGATCGTCGGTTCCCGCCGCCTGCGCGACGTCGTCCTGGTGGCGACGGCGTTCACCGTGGCGCACTCCGTGACGTTCCTCCTCGCGGCGACCGGCGCCGTGAGCGCGCCCGGGGCGGTGGTCGAGCCGGTCATCGCGCTCTCGATCGCCGCCGTGGCCGCCGGGCACCTCTGGGCCGTGCGGCCGGGCGCACCGCCGCGGCTCGACGCGCCGGGCGTCGTCGCGACCGAGCCACGTCAGCAGGTCTGGCGGCGCTGGCACGACCTGTCGAGGTCCGACGTCGTCCGGATCGCCGTCGTGTTCGCCTTCGGCCTCGTGCACGGGCTGGGCTTCGCGGGCGCGCTGGGCCTGGACGAGCCCTGGTCGTGGGGGCTGCTCGGGTCGCTGCTCGTCTTCAACGTGGGCATCGAGGCGGTGCAGCTCGGCATCATCGCCGTGCTCTACCCGCTGCTCGTGCTGCTGCGCCGGCGGGCACCGCGGGCGGGCCGGTGGGTCACGGCGGTGGTCGCCGCCGCCGTCGCGGTCGTGGGGCTCTTCTGGCTCGTGCAGCGCGTGCTCGGTCTCGGGTGAGGGGCCAGGATGGGGCGATGATCTCCACCGAGCTCGCGGCCCGGCTGCGCGACGCGGGGCTGGTGTGGCGCCCCGCCGACGGCGACCGGTTCCGCATCGACGCCGCCGACCTGTCCGCCGAGGTGTTCACCGTCAGCACCATGACGATCGAGGCGCACGACTACCCGACCGGCACCATCCTCGGGTTCAACGGCACCACCGAGTGGGCGCTCGACTCGGTGGCCATCGAGGACGCGCTGTGGCTGCCGCGCGAGGACCAGCTGCGCGAGCTGCTGCGCTCCACCTTCCGGGGGCTGACCCGCACCACCCCGGGCGCGGGGGAGCGGGGCGGGGCCGAGCGCTACGACGTCGAGGTCGAGCTGCTCGGCGAGGTGCGGACCTTCACGGGGGCCGACCCCGCCGAGGCCTACGGCGCCGCGCTGCTCGCGCTCGTGGAGCTCAGCGCCTGAGCGCCGGCGCCTGATCCTCGGTGCCCCGTGCCCCGCTTACCCTGGGGGCGTGCCTGATCCCGTGACGTCCGAGCCCGTCGACCCGCGCTACCGCCGCCAGCCCGTGAGCTTCGTGCGGCGCAGCGCGCGCCTCACGACCGCGCAGGGCAAGGCGTGGGACACCCGCCGCGACCGGTACCTCGTCGACGTGCCGCGCGGCGCCGCCGTGACGTCCGTCGACCCGTCCTGGACGTTCGACCCGGCGCGGGTCTTCGGCCGCACCGCCCCGCTGGTCGTGGAGATCGGGTCCGGGCAGGGCGAGGCGATCGTCGCGGCGGCCGCCGCGCACCCCGAGCGCGACCACCTCGCCGTCGAGGTGTACACGCCGGGCCTGGCGCAGACGATCGTGCGCGCCGGGCACGCGGGTGCCGACCCCGGACGGGACGGCGGCGCGCCCGGCAACGAGCTCGACAACCTCCGGCTGGTCCAGGCGGACGCCGCGGAGCTGCTGGCCACGGCGCTGCCGGAGGCGTCGGTCGAGGAGCTGTGGGTCTTCTTCCCCGACCCGTGGCACAAGTCCCGGCACCAGAAGCGGCGGCTCGTCACGCCGGCGTTCGCCGAGGTCGTCGCCCGCGTGCTGCGGCCCGGCGGGGTGTGGCGGCTCGCCACCGACTGGTCGCACTACGCCGACCAGATGCTCGAGGTGCTCGAGGCCTCCGACGCCTTCCGGAACGCCCACGGGCCGGGGGAGCGGGCGCCGCGGTTCGAGGGGCGCGTGCTCACGAGCTTCGAGAAGAAGGGCTCCGCCGCGGGCCGGGGCGCGACCGACCTGGAGTACGTGCGCCGCTGAGCCCGGCTCCCGTACCGACGCGCCGCCGACCTCGTCGCCCGACCTGGGACGCGCCCGGGAAGTGACTTGCGCCACACGGCTCGGCTCTAGCAAGGTGTGCCACGCGAAACGTTCTCGAACGGGGCAGCGTGGCCCCGTCGGACGCCTGAGCCATCGGAGGCATCATGAGCGACCTGTCCACCGCGGGGCCGCCACCGGGAGAGACCGAGTACCAACGGGTGCAGCGGTCGGACGAGTTCCAGGGGCTGCGGCGCGCCTTCCGGAACTTCGTGTTCCCGATGACGGCGCTGTTCCTCGTCTGGTACTTCGTCTACGTCCTGCTCGCCAACTACGCCCACGACTTCATGAGCATCAGGCTGGGCGACAGCAACATCACGGTGGGGCTGCTGTTCGGGCTCGGGCAGTTCGTCTCCACCTTCGTCATCACCATGCTCTACGCCCGCTGGGCGAACAAGAAGTTCGACGCGCGGGCCGACGCGCTGCGCCGTGAGATCGAGGAGGGCGAGCTGTGAGCGGCATCGTGACCCAGCCCCTCGCGGGGACCCCCGTCGTCTCCGCCGCCGAGGCCACGGACATCGGCAACCCCTGGGTGAACATCGGCATCTTCGGGGCGTTCGTCCTGGTCACCCTGGTGATCGTGTTCCGTGCCTCCCGGCAGAACAAGTCCGCCGCCGACTTCTACGCCGGCGGCCGCAACTTCACCGGCCCCCAGAACGGCACCGCCATCGCGGGCGACTACCTGTCGGCCGCGTCGTTCCTCGGCATCTGCGGCGCCATCGCGCTCAACGGCTACGACGGCTTCCTCTACTCGATCGGCTTCCTCGTCGCGTGGCTCGTGGCCCTCCTGCTGGTGGCGGAGCTGCTGCGCAACACCGGCAAGTTCACGATGGCCGACGTGCTGTCCTTCCGGCTGCGCCAGCGTCCGGTGCGGATGGCGGCCGCCCTCGCGACCCTGCTCGTGGTCTTCTTCTACCTGCTCGCCCAGATGGCCGGCGCCGGCGGCCTCGTCGCGCTGCTGCTGGGCGTCGACAGCCGCGCCGGGCAGAGCCTCGTCATCGCCGTGGTCGGCGCGCTGATGATCCTCTACGTGCTGGTCGGCGGGATGAAGGGCACCACCTGGGTGCAGATCATCAAGGCCGTGCTGCTCATCGCGGGCGCCGCCATCATGACCGTCTGGGTGCTGGCCAAGTTCGGCTTCAACCTGTCCGACCTGCTCGGGGGCGCCGTGGAGGCGGCCGGTCCGGGCGGCCAGGCGCTCCTCGAGCCGGGCAAGCAGTACGGCGCGGACGGCACGTCCAAGCTGAGCTTCCTGTCGCTCGCGCTCGCCCTGGTGCTCGGCACCGCGGGCCTGCCCCACGTGCTCATGCGCTTCTACACGGTGCCGACGGCCAAGGAGGCGCGGCGCTCGGTGGTCTGGGCGATCTGGCTGATCGGCATCTTCTACCTGTTCACGCTGGTGCTCGGCTACGGCGCGGGCGCGCTGGTGGGGCCGGAGGCGATCAACAACGCCCCCGGGGGAGTGAACTCGGCGGCACCGCTGCTGGCCTTCGCCCTGGGCGGCGAGATCCTGCTCGGGCTCATCTCCGCGGTCGCCTTCGCGACGATCCTGGCCGTGGTGGCCGGGCTGACGATCACCGCGGCGGCGAGCTTCTCCCACGACATCTACGCGAATGTCATCAAGAAGGGGGAGGTCAAGCCCGACTCCGAGGTGCGGATCGCCCGGTGGACCGTGGTCGTGATCGGCATCATCGCCATCGTGGGCGGCATCTTCGCCCAGAACCAGAACGTCGCGTTCCTCGTGGCGCTCGCGTTCGCGGTGGCGGCGTCGGCCAACCTGCCCACGATCGTGTTCTCGCTGTTCTGGAAGCGGTTCAACACCTCGGGCGCGCTGTGGAGCATCTACGGCGGCCTGATCTCCTGCATCGTGCTGATCGTCCTGTCGCCCACGGTGTCCGGGAACGAGAAGGCGATGTTCCCGTCGGCGGACTTCGACGTCTTCCCGCTGACGAACCCGGGCCTCGTGTCCATCCCGCTGGGCTTCCTGCTCGGGATCGTCGGCACCTTCCTGTCGAAGGAGAAGCCGCACCCGGAGAAGTTCGCCGAGATGGAGGTCCGCTCGCTCACCGGCGCCGGCGCCGAGAAGGCCGTCGCCAAGCACTGACGACGCCGACCTGGTGCCCGACGGGCCCCGCCGAGACCACGGTCTCGGCGGGGCCCGTCGGCGCGCCGCCCACTAGGCTCGGCGCGTGACCACGACGAAGCGCATCGGACTCGCCACCTGCCGGGCTCTGCCCGGCCTCGACGCCGACGACCGTCCCCTGCTCGAGGAGCTCTCGGACCGCGGGTTCCGCGCGGAGCCCCTCGTGTGGGACGACCCGGACATCGACTGGTCGGCGTTCGACCTCGTCGTCGTCCGCTCGACCTGGGACTACTCGCCGCGGCGGGACGAGTTCGTCGCCTGGACGCGGCAGGTGCCGCGGCTCGTCAACCCCGCGGACGTCCTCGCCTGGAACACGGACAAGGGGTACCTGCGCGTCCTCGAGGAGGCCGGGATCCCGGTCATTCCGACGATCTGGCTGGACCCGTCGCGGCACCTGTCGAAGCGCGCGGTGCACACGCGCATGCCGGCCTTCGGCGACTTCGTCGTCAAGCCGGTGGTGGGCGCGGGGGCCAAGGACGCCGGCCGCTACCAGCCGGTCAGCGCGCAGTCCCGGGCCCTGGCCATCAGCCACGCGGTCGGGCTGCTCGACGCCGGGCGCGCTGTGATGATCCAGCCCTACGTGACGTCGGTCGACACGGCGGGGGAGACCGGCCTCGTCTTCATCGACGGCGAGCTGAGTCACGCCGTGCGCAAGGACGCCCTGCTCACCGGCCCGAGCAGCGAGTCGGACGAGCCGTACCTCCGCGAGCAGATGATGCCCGCGCAGGCGACGGAGGAGCAGGTGGCGGTGGCCCGCCGGGCGCTCGCGGTGGCGGCGAAGGAGCTCGACCTCGACCGGCCGCTGCTGTACGCGCGCGTCGACCTCGTGACCGGGGACGACGGCACGCCGATGGTCATCGAGCTGGAGCTCACCGAGCCGTCGCTGTGGTTGCAGCACGACGGGGACGGGGCATCGCTGGGAGCGTTCGCCGACGCGATCGCGGCGCGCGTGGCCTGAGCCGGCGCGCCGCGACCGCGTGGGCGGCCTGGCTGCCCCCGGTCAGCTCAGGCCGTTCTCCTCGAGCCAGCCGGCGGCGATGTCCTCGGTGGAGCCCTGCTCCTCGGTGGACTGGACGTTGAGCTCCACGAGCCCCTCGGGGGTGAGGGCGGCGCTCACCGGGTCGAGGACGTCGGCGACCTGGTCGGCGACGTCCTCGGAGACCAGCGGGACGACGTGCGAGGCGAGGAACAGTGCCTCGGGGTCCTCGAGGACGACGAGGTCCTCGGTCTGGATGCGCGGGTCGGCGGTGAAGACGTTCGCGACGTCCACCGTGCCGGCCACGAGGTCCTGGACGGTGGTGTCGCCGGTGGCCTCGAACTTCACGTCCACGCCGTAGACGTCCTTGAGGCCCTTCGGGCCGTAGGGGCGCTGCTCCAGCTCGGCCGGGCCGCCGAGCGTGAGGTCGCCCGCGTCCGCCAGGTCCGCGATGGTGGTCAGGCCGTGCTGCTCGGCGAAGTCGGACGTGACGGTGTAGGAGTCCTGGTCCGTCGCGGGGGACTGCTCGAGCACGGTCAGCCCGTCCGGCAGGGCCTCCTGCAGGGCGGCGTAGACGTCGTCGGTCGACGTCGCGGTCGTCTCCGGGTCGAAGAACTGCAGCAGGTTGCCCGTGTACTCGGGGAACACCTGGACCTCGCCGCTCTCGAGCGCGGGCATGTAGGCGTCGCGCTGGCCGATGCTGAAGTTCCGCTCGACGGTGAAGCCCCCGGCCTCCAGCGCCTGGGCGTAGATCTCGGCGACGATCTCGTTGGAGTAGTACGCCTGGGACCCGACGACGATGGTCCCGGACGCCGGCGAGCCGCCCCCCTCGGAGTCGGGCTCGAGCGGGTCGGACCCGCCGCCGCACGCGGTGAGCGCGAGGAGTGCCGTTGCGGTGGCGGCGACGGTCGCGGTCGTGCGTCGTGTGATGCGCATGATGCTGCCTCTCAGGTCAGTCCGTCAGGTCGGGTCGGGCGCAGGGGCGGGGTGGGGGCCCCGGCGGGAACGGGTGGGCGCGTCCGGCGTCGCCCGGCCGGCCGCGACGCCGCGGGGGACGACGGCGCGTTCCAGGAGCGCGAAGGCCAGGTCGAGGACGACGGCCAGCACGACGATCACGAGGGCGGCACCGAGGATCTGGGAGAAGTCCCGCAGCTGGATGCCCTGGACGATGTAGAAGCCGAGGCCCCAGTTCCCGACGTAGCCGGCCAGGGTGACGGTGGCGACCACCTGCAGCGTCGCGGACCGCAGCCCGCCGATGAGCAGGGGGAGGCCGAGGGGCACCTCGACGGTGCGGAGCACCTGCCCGGAGGTCATGCCGACCGCGCGCGCGCCGTCGACGACGCGCCGGTCGACGGCCTCGATGCCGGCGTAGGCGCCGGCCAAGATCGGTGGGATCGCCAGCAGCACGAACGCCGTCGTCGACGCCGCGACCTTGTGCGTGACCCCGAGGACCAGCACGAGCAGCAGCACCAACCCGAACGACGGCACGGCGCGGGCGGCGCCGGACAGGGCGACCGCGACCTCGCGGCCGCGACCCGTGTGGCCGATGAGCCAGCCGGCGGGCACGGCGAGCAGCGCGGCCAGGAGCACGGAGACGAACGTGAAGGCCAGGTGCGTGCCGATCGCCTCGGAGAGCGGCAGCGCCCCGGACGCGCGGTCGGGGGAGAAGATCCACGCGATGGCGTCCCCGAACAGGTTCATGCGGCCGCCCTCCGTCGCGTCCAGGGCAGCAGGACCCGCCCGAGCAGCACCAGGAGCCAGTCGACGAGCAGGGCCACGACCACCACCGCGACGACGCCCGCGAGGATCTCGGCGACGATCTGGCGCTGGTACCCGTTCGTGAACAGGTAGCCGAGGTTGTCGATGCCGATGAGGATGCCGACGGTGGCCAGGGAGATCGTCGACACCGCCGTGACCCGCAGCCCGGCGAGCACGACGGGCCCGGCCAGCGGCAGGTCGACCTGCCAGAAGCGGCGCCAGGGGCCGTAGCCGACGGCGACGGCCGCCTGTCGCACGGTGGGCTCGACGGAGGCGAGGGCGTCGGCGACGAAGCGGGTCATGATCGCGATCGCGTAGATCGTCAGGGCGATGATCAGGTTGACCTCGGACAGGAAGCTGATGCCGAGCAGAGGCGGCAGCAGCGCGAACAGGGCGAGCGACGGGATCGTGTACAGCAGCCCGACCAGCGTGAGCACCAGCCCGCGGGTGAGGCGGAAGCGGAACGCGAGCCAGCCCGCCGGGATCGAGACCAGGAGCCCCAGCAGGATCGGCAGGGCGCTCTGGCGCAGGTGCTCGACGGTGAGCCGACCGATGAGGTCGAGGTTGTCGGCGACCCAGGTCACGGGGCGTCCTCCACCAGCACGCCCTGGGTGCGGCCGGTGGTGTCGACGAGCACCGTGCCGCGGTCGGTCTCCTTCGTGTGCAGCGCCCGCGTCCCGCGCTCGACGCCGATGAAGCTGGCGACGAAGTCGCTTGCGGGCGCCTCGATGATCTCGCTCGGGCTGCCCGCCTGGGCGACCTGGGCCCCGGTCTCGAGGATGACGACCTGGTCGCCCAGCAGGAACGCCTCGTCGATGTCGTGGGTGACGAAGACGATCGTCTTGTTCAGCTCCTGCTGCAGGCGCAGGGTCTCGGTCTGCAGCTCCGCGCGCACGATGGGGTCGACGGCGCCGAACGGCTCGTCCATGAGCAGGATGTTGGGGTCGGCCGCGAGGGCGCGCGCCACGCCCACGCGCTGCTGCTGACCGCCCGAGAGCTGGCTCGGGTACCGCTCGGCGAGCGAGCGGTCGAGGCCGACCACGTCGAGCACCTCCAGGGCCCGGTCCCGGGCCCGGGCCTTCGGCGTGCCCTCCAGGCGCAGCACCGTCATGACGTTGTCGAGCACCCGGTGGTGGGGGAGCAGACCGCCGTTCTGCAGCACGTACCCGATGCTGCGCCGCAGCTTCACCGGGTCGCGGTCGAGTACCGAGGTGCCGTCGATCGCGACCGTCCCCGCGGTGGGGTCCACCATCCGGTTGATCATACGCAGCAGAGTCGTCTTGCCGCTGCCGGACGAGCCGACGAGCACCGTCGTGCGGTGCGGCGGCACCACGAGGTCGAAGTCCGCGACCGCCACCGTGCCGTCGGGGTACGTCTTGGTGACCGACCGGAACTCGATCATGGGCGGCGCCTCCGTCCTGGTTCGGAGGAGCACGGACGCGGGCCGACGTGCTCCGACGCCCTAGCCGACCACATCCCCGCCCTCGACGCGAGGGAGCGGGCCGGTCATGTCGCGGATCGGGGCCTTTCGGTCGTCTCGGGCGCGGTCTCGACGACGTCCCCCGCCCGGCCGAGACGCAGCAGGGCGGGGACGGCGACCATGAGGACGACCAGACAGGCGACCAACGCCAGGCTGGCGCCGAGCGCGGTGTGCGGCACGCCGACGCGCTCGGCGACGGCGCCGATCACGAGCGTCGCGGCGGGCATGACGCCGATGACGAGCTCCTGCAGGCCGAGCGCGCGACCGTGCACCGCGGGCTCGGTGACCATGAGCAGCAGGGTGGTCTGCAGCACGCCGAACGCCGCGCTGGCCAGCCCGATGACGCCCATGAGCACGAACGCGGGGCCGGGCGAGGCGGTCAGCGAGAACGCCGCCCAGGCCAGCCCCCACACGGTCGTGCCGAGGACGAACAGCGCGCCCTTGAACCGGAAGTCGCCCAGCGCGGCGATGACGAGCGAGCCCACGAGGCCGCCCACGCCGGCGCACGTCAGCAGCGCACCCAGGCCTGCGGCGTCCAGCCCGAACGACTCGGCGGCGAAGACCGGCATGAACGACTGGAACACCGGCCACAGGAAGATGTTCGCGGCCAGGGTGACCAGCAGGACGGCGACGGCGAGCCGGTTCCCGGCGAGGGCGCGGAAGCCGCCCGCCACCATGGCGAGCACCGAGATCGAGGCGTGGCCGCCCGGGCCGGTGCGCGTGCGCAGGCGCCGCAGCGGCAGCAGGAGCAGCAGGGACGCCACGTACCAGGCGGTCGAGACCCACAGGGCCGCGGGCGCGCCGATCGCGGCGATCATGCCGCCCCCCAGCGCCGGCCCGATCACCTGCGTCATGTTCATCGCCATCGAGTTCAGCGCGTTCGCGTTCGAGAGGTTCTCGCGGCCCACGAGGTCGAGGACCAGCGACATCCTGGCCGGCTGGGAGGGGGACTGCGCGATGCCGATGGCGAAGCCTCCCGCGACGAGCGCCCAGTACGGCAGCAGGTCGGCGGTCGCGAGGGCGGCGACCACGGCCACGGCGCCGGTGGCCCAGGCGCAGGCGACGAGCAGGAGCCGGATGCGGTCGTAGCGGTCGGCGAGCGCCCCCGCGACGGGGCCGAGCAGCATGGGCGCCAGGCGTGCCGCCGTGTAGACCGCGACGAGGAGCTCGGACCCGGTGAGCTCGAAGGCGAGCCAGCCGAGCACCAGGGTCTGCGTCCAGACGCCGCCGAAGAAGAACAGGTTCGACGCCCACAGGAGCTGGAAGGGGCGGTTGCCCCGCAGGGAGGAGAACGCGCCGGAGGGTCCGCCCGGTCGGGCGAGGGCGGCCTGTCGTGCCACGGCGGCGGTGTCTCCTTCGGGTCGCGGGGGGACCGCTTCCGCGGCCGCGACGATGGTATACCGGGATGGCGCCGCCGCGGTCAGGGGCGCGGGGTGCGCCGCGCCGCGGCGAGCAGGAGCTCGCGGACGCCGGGCCGGTCGACGTCCTCCTCCGTGCGGAACGCGACGTGCCGCGCCCGTCGGCCCGCGCCCTCCAGCAGCCCGTGCGGGTCGTCGTCGACGAGCGCGGCGCCGCGGGCGAGCACGAGGTTCACGTGCCGCCGGTAGGGCGCCACCGCCGCGACCAGCCCCACGTACGTGCCGGGCCGGTAGGTGTACCCGAGAAGGCGGGCGGACGGGTCCGGCTCCTCGACGGCGTCGGGCAGCACCTCCGCCACGAGGGCGCGGAGCCGCTCCGTGACGGCGCGCACCGGGGGAGCGAGGCCGTCGAGCACGGCGGCGACGTCGCCCTGGTCGTCCCGCCCGTCCTCGCCCATGACGCCGACGCTAGCGTCCGGGCTCCGCGCACGCCGGATCCTCGCCCGGGACGACGAGAGGCCCCGCCGCGTCCGACCGGACGCTGCGGGGCCTCTCGTGGTGGGGTGGCTAACCGGGCTTGAACCGGCGACCTCCTGGACCACAACCAGGCGCTCTACCGACTGAGCTATAGCCACCACGGCCCTGTGACTGCGACAGATGCCGAAGCACCGGGCCGTCGAAAAGTGTACATGCTCCGCGGGGCGGTTCAGGCCTCCGTGCGGTGCCGGGTGACCGACGTCTCGCTGACGCGCTCGGCGACCGCGCGCGCCGTCTTTGTGTCGGGCCCCGGCTGGGGCACGAACAGCGCCTCGCGGTAGTAGCGGAGCTCGTCGATGCTCTCCAGGATGTCCGCGAGCGCGCGGTGGCCGCCGTCCTTCTTGGGCGAGGCGAAGTACACGCGCGGGTACCAGCGCCGGGCGAGCTCCTTGATCGACGACACGTCGACGATCCGGTAGTGCAGGTGCCCCACCAGCTCGGGCATGTCGCGGTCGAGGAACATCTTGTCCGTGCCGACGGAGTTGCCGGCCAGCGGTGCCTTGCCCGGGTCGGGCACCCACTCGCGCACGTAGTCGAGCACGGCGTGCTCGGCGTCGGCGAGGGTCATGCCGCCGGAGAGCTCCTCGATGAGGCCGGACGTGGTGTGCATGTCGCGGACGAAGTCGTTCATCTGCTCGACCGCTTCCGCGGGAGGCGCGATGACCACGTCCACCCCCTCACCGAGCACGTTCAGCTCGGAGTCCGTGACCACGGCGGCGACCTCGACCAGCGCGTCCGCGCGCAGGTCCAGGCCGGTCATCTCGCAGTCGATCCACACGATGCGTTCGTTCGGGTTCGCGGGGCTCACGGGGTCAGCCTACGGTCCGCGTGACCAGGAGCGGCCCGGGGAACGGGCGGGGACATGACGAGGGCCCCGCTGCTCCGGAACGTTCGGGGAACGGTCCGGGCCGCGGGGCCCTCGTGGCGGTGTCGTCGCCGGGTCGGTACCCGGCGGGCGCTCGCCCGGCGGGTGTCATGCGGTCAGCCAGTCGAACAGCCAGCGGGCGACGCTGGTGCGCTGTCGGCGGGCGTGCGGCTGCCGGCGCAGCTTGCGCTGCTGCTGCAGTCGGTGGACGGTACGTTCGCGCTCGGCCTCCTCGAGGCGCTCGCGCTGGATGACCTGCACGAGAAGCAGGTTCTCCGGGGGAAACATGGTGATGGTGTCCTTCGTGACGTGGGGTCGTCGGTCCGGGCCAGGGACCACCCGTGCGACCGGTGTAGGACCGGCCGCGCGTCACCGCGGTGCATGGACGAGTCTGCCGGGACGGTGTCGGCCGGCGCACGGTTTTTTCCCAGGTGGCGAGGTCGAGAGCGTGCTGGGCAGCGGCCGCTGGCATCTGAGGTGCGTGCGGCCGGGCGGATACGATGAGCCCCGCGCCTCCATAGCTCAATGGATAGAGCAACGGCCTTCTAATCCGTAGGTTGCAGGTTCGAGTCCTGCTGGGGGCACCTTCGATCGTCTTCAGGGCCGGGGCATCGCCGCCGCGTCGGCGTGGTCGACCAGCTCGCGGCCCTCGCGACGGATCCGCTCGGAGCCCCACACGCCGAGAGGGGCGAGGGCGTCGTTGAGCGCGCGGCCGTGCTCGGTGAGGGCGTACTCGACGCGGGGCGGCACCTCGGCGTAGACGGTGCGCACCACGAGGTCGTCGGCCTCCATCTCCCGCAGGTGCTGGGTGAGCATCTTCTCGCTCACGCCCGGCAGGCCGCGGCGCAGCTCGGCGAACCGGCGCACGCCGTGCTCCTCGAGCTCCCAGAGGATGAGGCCCTTCCACTTGCCGCTGACGACGTCGAGCGCGGCGTCGATGCCGCAGACGTAGGGGCCGCGCCGGGTGCTGACGGTCATGGTGCTCCTCGGTCGGGGTACTTCCCTCGAGGTAAGTACCGCAGTCATGAGTGCGTACTTCTCAGCGTCTCCGTACCCCCAGAGCATGGAGGCACAGCGGCTTCACCACAAGGCACGACGCACCAGAGGAGCACCGCGCATGACTGCACAGCACGCACCGGTCACCGTGATCGACCTCGGCCCGATGGGGCAGGCGATGGTCCGCAGCCTGCTGGCCGGAGGCCGCCCCGTCACCGTCTGGAACCGCACGCCGTCGCGTGCCGACGGCGTGGTGGCGGACGGCGCCGTCCTCGCCGCGAACCCGCGCGCGGCGCTCGAGGCGGCGGACCTGGTCGTCCTCAGCCTCACCGACTACGCCGCCATGGACGCGATCCTCGACGGCGCGACCGACGCGCTCGACGGACGCACGCTGGTCAATCTCAGCTCGGACACCCCGGACCGCACCCGCGAGGCCGCGGCGTGGGCGTCCGCGCTCGGCGCCGGCTTCCTCACCGGCGGGGTGATGAGCCCGGCGCCGACGGTCGGCACGCCGGACGCCTACGTCTACTACAGCGGTCCGCAGGAGCTGCTCGAGCGGCACCGCGACGTCCTCGCGCTGATCGGGGAGCCCCGCTACGTCGGCGCGGACCCCGGCCTGGCGCAGCTCATGTACCAGGCGCAGCTCGACGTCTTCCTCACCGGGCTGTCCGCCCTGATGCACGCGACCGCCCTCGTGGGGAGCGCCGGTATCCCGGCGCGCGACTTCCTTCCCGAGGCGCTGACCACGCTCGCGGACATCCCCGCGATGCTCGCGGCCGGGGACGGCACGCCGGAGGGCGTCGGCGAGCAGATCGACGCCGGGCGGCACCCCGGCGACCTGAGCACGGCGACCATGATGGGCGCCACCGCCGACCACCTGGTCGCCGCCAGCGCGGCGGCCGGGATCGACGTCGGCCTGCCGCGCGCGGTGCGGGAGCACTACCGCCGGGCGATCGACGCCGGCCACGGCGGCGACGGCTGGACGCGCATCGTCGACGGCATCCGGGACCCGCGATGAGCGCCGGGACGCCCGGGGGCGCCGAGGTCGCCCTGCTCGGGCTGGGCGAGATGGGGCGCGCGCTGGCCGGCGCGCTGCTGGACGTCGGCCACGACGTCGCGGTCTGGAACCGCACCCCCGGCCGCGACGTCGACCTGGTGGCGCGCGGCGCCCGACGGGCCGCGAGCGCCCGGGGCGCCGTGCTCGCGGCGCCGACCGTCGTCGTGTGCCTGGACGACCACGCGTCGGTCCACGAGGCGCTCGACCCGCTCGCCGCGGACCTGCGGGGCCGCGCCGTCGTCAACCTCACCACCACCACGCCGTCCGAGGCCCGCGAGCTCGCCGCCTGGGCGGAGGAGCGCGGGGTGCGGTACCTCGACGGCGCGATCATGGCGACCCCGCCGATGATCGGCGCGCCGGGAGCCACGATCCTCTACAGCGGCGACGAGGGCGTGTTCGACGAGACCCGGGCCGTGCTGGACCGGTGGGCCGGCAGCACGTTCGAGGACGCGGACCCGGGCCGGGCGTCGCTGCTGGACCTCGCGATGCTCTCGGGGATGTACGTGATGTTCACGGCGTTCCTGCACGGCGCCGCGATGGTGGGAGCCGACGGTGTCGACGCCGGGAGCTACGCGCGGCGGCCGGCGCCGTTCCTCGCGGCGATGACCGAGTACTTCGTGCTCGACGCCGAGGCGGTCGACCGCGGCGACTACTCCGACCCGGTGCAGAGCCTGGACTGGTCCGACCTCGGGCACCTGGTGCGCGCGAGCGAGGAGCAGGGCGTGGACCCGGCGCCGATCGCCATGGTGGAGGCGCTGCGTCGGCGCCAGGTGGACGCCGGGCACGGGGCGGACGGCTTCGCGCGCATCTACGAGAGCCTGCGCCGCCGCTGAACCCGCGGGCGCCCGGCGCGCGCGTTTGGCACGGAACGCGCCAACGGGAAGGATGTGCCCGTGACACCTTCCCTGGAGACCCGTGCCTCGCGCCGCGCCGCGAGCAGGAAGGACGCCGGGGCGGGCGAGGAGATCGGCGTCACCGTCCACGACGTCGCCCGCGACCTGCGTCGCGACGTCGCGGCGGTCGAGCTCCCCCTCCCGATCGACGGGGCCGAGGACGCCGCGGCGTCCCGCGACCGGTTGCTCGCCCAGCTCGACGAGCACCTGCTGCCGCGCCTCAAGGAGCTGTCGTCGCCGGCCGTCGTCGTCGTCGCGGGCTCGACCGGCGCGGGCAAGTCCACGCTGTACAACTCGCTGCTGGGGGAGGCCGTCTCCGAGGCGGGCGTCCTGCGCCCCACCACGCGCGAGCCGGTCCTCGCCCACCACCCGGCCGACGCCGACGTCATGGCGGCCGGGCCCGTCACGGAGCTGTCGCGCGTGGTGCAGCACGAGGGCGTGCCGCGCGGGACGGCCCTGCTGGACGCGCCGGACCTCGACTCGTTCGTGCAGCAGAACCGTTCGACCGCGCAGCAGCTGCTCGAGGCCGCCGACCTGTGGCTCTTCGTCACCACGGCCGCACGCTACGGCGACGCGCTGCCGTGGCAGGCGCTGGCCCGCGCCACGGAGCGCGGGGCGTCGGTGGCGATGGTGCTCAACCGGGTGCCGAAGGAGACGCTGACGACGGTCCGCGGCGACCTGCTGCAGCGCCTGCGCGAGCACGGCATGACCGACGTCCCGCTGTTCGTGGTCCCCGACGTCGGCCCGCACGAGGGCCTGCTCGACCCGTCGGTCGTGCAGCCGGTGCGGCGCTGGCTGACGATGCTGGCCGGGCCGGACCGCTCGCGGGCCGTCGTCGTGCGCACCCTCAAGGGTGCGCTGGGCGCGCTGCCCGGCTGGGTCACGTCGCTCGCGGACGCGATCGACGCGCAGCAGGAGGCCGTGCACGTGCTGCGCCGCCGGGTCACGGAGGAGATCCCTGCGGCGGAGCAGCTCGCCCGCGACGCGGTCGCGGCCGGGGTCGTCGCCGGGGCGTCGGTCGAGGCGCGGTGGCGGGAGCTGTCCGGCGCCGTCGGAGTCGACCGCGTCAAGGTCCGCGGCGACCGCGCGCGCAGCACGCGCCGCGCCGGCCGCGCGCGCGAGGCCGCGCTGGAGGGGCTCCGGTCCGACGTCGTCGACGCCGCGTCGCGCACCCTGGCGGCGTCGGGGGCCCGGGTCGAGGAGCGGCTGCGCGCCGTCCTCGCCGGGCCGGGCGCGCCCGCCGGCGGCGAGGCCGTCGCGCCCGACGGCGCGGCCCGCACCGCGGCGCGCGAGGCCGACGTGCCGGGGCGGGTGGCGCAGTGGGCCGACCGGGCCGACGCCCTCGTCGGGGAGCTCACCGGAGACGCCGCGTCGGGCGCCCGCGTCGAGGCCGCCGTCAAGGCTTTCGGGGCGCGCGGGCTCGCCACGCTGTTCCTCGCCTCCGCCGCGGGCAGCGGCGACGCCGACCGCCTGCTGGAGCGCGTCCTGGGGGACCTGGCCGCGGCGCCCGTCGCCACCCTGCGCGACGACCTCGGTGACCGCGCGGCCGCCGTCGTCGACGCCGAGGTGCAGGCCGTGCTGGACGACCTCGGTCCGTCCGAACCCGCCGACGACGCGGCCGCGGGGCTGCGCGTCCGGCTCGCCGAGCTCAGGAGGCTGACATGACCGAGAGCCCGTCCCACGACGCGACGCTGCGCGCCCGCACCGAGGACCTCGCGCAGGCGCTCGAGATCGCCGGGCCCCGGCTCGACGACGCCACGTCGCAGCGCGTGTCGGCCGCGGTCGAGGGGGTGCGGGAGCGGCTCGCGCTCGGCGTCGACCACACGGTGGTGGCGTTCGCCGGGGGCACGGGTTCGGGCAAGTCCAGCCTGTTCAACAAGGTGTCGCGGCTGAGCTTCGCCGACGTCGGCGTGAAGCGGCCGACGACGGCGCGCGTGACGGCCTGCTCGTGGTCGGACGACGCGGAGTCGCTGCTCGACTGGGTGGGCGTGGACCGCGAGCGCCGCATCACCCAGGGCGGCGAGCTCGACGGCGAGGACGAGGAGAAGCTCGCCGGGCTGGTGCTGCTCGACCTGCCGGACCACGACTCCGTCGAGCCGGCGCACCGCGAGGTCGTGGACCGCGTGCTGCCGCTCGTGGACCTGCTGGTCTGGGTCGTGGACCCGCAGAAGTACGCGGACGACGCCCTGCACTCGGGGTACCTGCGCGAGTCCGTGGGCTCCGAGTCGTCGATGGTGGTGCTGCTCAACCAGGTGGACACCGTGCCGGACGCGCAGCGGGAGAACCTGCTGGCCGACCTGGCGCGACTGCTCGAGGACGACGGCCTGACCGGCGTGTACGTGCAGGGGGTGTCCGCGAAGACGGGCGAGGGGATCGACCGGGTCCGCGGGCTGCTGGAGGAGGCGTGCGCGCGACGGTCGGTCGCGGCGGGCCGCGCGGCCGCCGAGCTGGACGTCGCGGCGCGGCTGCTGCTGGCCCAGACGCCGGCGGAGGTGCCGTGGCAGATGGGGCCCGCGGTCGAGCGTGAGCTGGACGCCCTGGTGACCGCGACCGGGCTCGACGCGGTCGCGAGCCAGGTGGGCAACGCGGTGCGCAACGGCTACGGGCGGCCCGAGGTGCCGCCTCCGGACCGCGACGCCGTCGCGCTCTCGCGGGCCCGCTGGCTGACCCGCGCGGGCGCCTCGTTGCGGCCGGGGTGGCAGCGCTCGCTCGCGTCGTCGGTGGCGGGAGCGGACCAGCTGCGCACGTCGGTGGCGGGCGCGCTGCGCGGCATCGCGCTCGACACGCGGGGGCCGTCGGCGGCCCGGACGCTGCGCCGCACGGCATGGGTGCTCGGCGCCGTCGCGGTGGTGGCGGCGGTCGTGGGGGTCCTCGCCCTCACGGGCGTGCTCGACGTCGCCTCGCCCTGGCCGGCCGTCGTGCTGGCGCTGGCCGGCGTCGCGGCCGTGGCCGCCGTGGTGGTGGCACTCGCGGGCACGGCCTCGCGGAGGGCGCTGGCACGCAGGCGCGAGCAGGCCGTGGCGTCCGCGGGCCGGGCGGCGCTCGAGCGGGTGCTGTCCGAGGGGCTCGGCGAGCCGACGCAGAAGTTGCTCCACGAGCACCGGCGCGTGCGCGAGCTGGCGCAGGCGGCGACCGAGCTCCCGACGTCGCTGCCGCTCACCGGGTCCCTGAGGCTGCCCACAGGCTCCGAGCTGACGCCGTCGTCCACAGCCACGCCGAAGGCGGGGGCGCACCGGGCCTCGGGCGACTGATCCTGGGGGCCCGCCGGCGCCTGCCGGCGGCGGACCCAGGAGGAGCGCATGAACGAGGTCAGCATCACGGTGAACGGGTTCGTCGGGACGAAGCCGACGCTGCACCGGTCCGACGGCGGCGTCGAGTGGACCACGTTCCGCGTGGCGAGCACGCGGCGGCTGCGCGACCCCCGCAGCGGCGAGTGGTCCGACGGCCAGACGCTGTGGTTCACGGTGAAGTCCTTCCGTACCGGCGCCCGCCACGTGGCGGAGTCGCTGGCGCAGGGCGACCCCGTGGTCGTCACCGGCAGGCTGTCCACGGAGGAGTGGACCGACAAGGAGGGCAAGGACCGCTGGCAGCTCGTGATCGACGCGCACGGCGTGGGCCCGGACGTCACCCGCGGGCTGGCGCGGTTCACGCGCGTGGTCGACCGGGCGGACGCCGAGGACCTGCCGGAGCCCGATCGGGAGCCCGAGCCGGTGCCGGTCGGCGTGTGAGGCCCGAGGTCGCGTAGGCTGGTGGACCGGCCGCCATGCCGGTCCTCCAGCCTGCCCGCTGGAGCCTCGAACCTCTCGGACCCGATCCCTCGGGTTCGCCGCGCGATCGAACGGTGGAAGCAGAGCCAGTGGCTGAGTTCATCTACTCCATGTACAAGGCGCGCAAGGCGCACGGCGACAAGGTCATCCTCGACGACGTCTCGCTGAACTTCCTGCCCGGCGCCAAGATCGGCGTCGTCGGCCCCAACGGTGCCGGGAAGTCGACGATCCTCAAGATCATGGCGGGCCTCGAGCAGCCGTCCAACGGCGAGGCGCGGCTCTCCCCGGGGTACACGGTCGGCATCCTCCTGCAGGAGCCGCCGCTCAACGAGGACAAGACCGTGCTCGGCAACGTCGAGGAGGCGGTCGGCCCGCTCAAGGCGAAGATCGACCGCTTCAACGAGATCTCCGCCCTCATGGCGGAGCCCGACGCCGACTTCGACAGCCTGCTGGCCGAGATGGGCACGCTGCAGGAGGACATCGACGCCGCCGACGCGTGGGACCTCGACTCCCAGCTCGAGCAGGCGATGGACGCCCTGCGCTGCCCGCCGCCGGACGCCGACGTGAAGGTGCTCTCCGGTGGTGAGCGCCGCCGCGTGGCGCTGTGCAAGCTGCTGCTGGAGAAGCCCGACCTGCTGCTGCTCGACGAGCCCACCAACCACCTCGACGCCGAGTCGGTGCTGTGGCTCGAGCAGCACCTGGCCACCTACCCGGGCGCCGTCCTCGCCGTCACCCACGACCGGTACTTCCTCGACCACGTCGCGGAGTGGATCTGCGAGGTCGACCGCGGCCGCCTCTACCCGTACGAGGGCAACTACTCCACCTACCTGGAGAAGAAGCAGGCCCGCCTCGAGGTGCAGGGCAAGAAGGACGCCAAGCTCGCCAAGCGCCTCAAGGACGAGCTCGAGTGGGTGCGCTCCAACGCGAAGGGGCGCCAGACGAAGTCGAAGGCGCGCCTGGCCCGCTACGAGGAGATGGCTGCGGAGGCGGAGCGGACGCGGAAGCTCGACTTCGAGGAGATCCAGATCCCCGCGGGCCCGCGCCTGGGCAGCGTGGTCCTCGAGGCCAGCAACCTGCAGAAGGGCTTCGACGGCCGCCAGCTCATCGACGGCCTGAGCTTCACGCTGCCGCGCAACGGCATCGTCGGCGTCATCGGCCCGAACGGCGTCGGCAAGACCACGCTGTTCAAGACGATCGTCGGCCTGGAGCCGCTCGACGGCGGCGACCTCAAGGTCGGTGAGACCGTCAAGATCTCCTACGTCGACCAGTCGCGCGGCGGCATCGACCCGAAGAAGACGCTGTGGGAGGTCGTCTCCGACGGGCTCGACTTCATCAAGGTCGGCAACGTCGAGATCCCCTCGCGCGCGTACGTGGCGTCGTTCGGCTTCAAGGGCCCGGACCAGCAGAAGCCCGCGGGCGTGCTGTCCGGTGGTGAGCGCAACCGCCTCAACCTGGCGCTGACCCTCAAGCAGGGCGGCAACCTGCTGCTCCTCGACGAGCCCACCAACGACCTCGACGTCGAGACCCTCGGCTCGCTGGAGAACGCGCTGCTCGAGTTCCCCGGCTGCGCCGTCGTGGTCTCCCACGACCGGTGGTTCCTCGACCGGGTCGCGACGCACATCCTCGCGTACGAGGGCACGGAGGAGGACCCGGCCAACTGGTACTGGTTCGAGGGCAACTTCGCCTCGTACGAGGAGAACAAGGTCGAGCGCCTGGGCGCCGACGCCGCGCGCCCGCACCGCGTGACGTACCGCAAGCTCACGCGCGACTGAGCGCGCGGGCCCCGAGCCCGCACAGCCAGCACGGCAGCACGACGCCCCCGGCCCCCCGCGGTGCCGGGGGTGTCCTGCGTCCGGGGAAATGCGTGGGCACGGGACCGCTCGTCGGCGATACTCCTGCGATGACCGCGACGACCACCCGCACCCGCCCCGTCTGGCCCGACCTGCCCGCCGCCGTGCGCGCGGGGATCGAGGCGCGGCTCGGGGCACCGGTGACGGGGTGGACCAGCCACGACGGCGGGTACTCCCAAGGGCTGGCGTCCACGCTGCGCACCGACCGCGACGACGTGTTCGTCAAGGCGGTCGGTCCGGAGCACTCCTTCACGGTGGGCCTGTACCGCCAGGAGGCGGAGCGCGCTGCCCGGCTGGGCGACGGCGTGCCCGCGCCGCGCCTGCGGTGGCTCGCCGAGGTCGGCGTCGCCGAGAGGCCCGAGTGGGTCGTGCTCGCCTTCGACGCCGTCGACGGGCGCGCGCCGGTGCAGCCCTGGCGCGAGGAGGAGCTGCGTGCCGTGCTCGACCTCGCGGTCGAGGTGGGGACGCACGAGGTCGGCGCGGGGGTGCTCCCCGAGTTCGCCGCCGAGCTGCCCGCGCGTCTCACCGGGCGGCTCGCGGCGGAGCGGCCGGATGGCCTCGCGTCGTACGACCCGTGGCTCGGGCAGCATCTGGACCGGCTCGCGACGCTCGAGCTCGAGGCGCCGGCGGCCGTCGCCGGGAACCGGCTCGTCCATGGCGACCTGCGCGGCGACAACGCGCTGCTGGTCGGCGGAGGATCGGGCCGCGGAGCGGCCCGGGTCCGGGCGGTCGCCGTCGACTGGGCGTACCCGGGCCGGGGTGCGGCGTTCTGCGACCTGGTGGGCATGCTGCCGGCCGTGCAGGTGGAGGGCGGGCCGGCGCCGGAGGAGGCGCTACGGCTCCGCCCGCTGCCGGCGGGGGCCGACGAGGACGCGGTGACGGCCTACCTCGTCGCGCTCACCGGGTACTTCGTGCACTCGTCGCTGCAGCCGCCGGTCCCCGGCATCCCGCACCTGCGGGCGTTCCAGCGTGCCCAGGGCGAGGCGTGCGTCGCGTGGCTGCGCCGTCGTCTGGCCTGACGCTCCGGGCGGAAGGTGTCAGGACGGCGCGAGCGGCTGCACCCGACCCGGGCGCGCCATCTCACAAGTCGGCTCTGCACGGATCGTCCCTGATGGGCAGACTGGGCACATGACCGACCCGGACACGACCGCCGCCCCCGACCCGCGGGACGAGGCGGCGGCCCGGGGGCTGGTCGACGCGCTCGAGACGTTGCGTGCCCGGCTCGGTGCCCTGCGCCTGCCGCTGGAGACGCCCGGGGTGGGTGCGGCGCGGGCCGACCTGCACCAGGCCGTCGACCAGCTCGACGACTACCTGCTGCCGAGGCTGCGGGCGGAACGCGCGCCGCTGCTCGTCGTCGTCGGCGGATCGACCGGCGCGGGGAAGTCCACCCTGGTCAACTCGCTGCTCGGGGAGCCGGTGTCCGCGCCGGGGGTGCTGCGTCCCACCACCCGCGCGCCCGTCCTCGTGCACCACCCCCTCGACGCGCGCTGGTTCACCACCGACCGGGTGCTGCCCGGGCTGGCGCGCGTGACGTCGTCGGGCCGCCTGTCAGAGACCCGGCCCACCGGGGCGGCGGGTGCGTCTGACGGGTCCGGGGCGGAGGGGGCCGCTGCGCTGCGGCTGGTCGCGAGCGAGGCGCTGCCGCAGGGGCTCGCCCTGCTCGACGCCCCCGACATCGACTCCGTGGAGGCGGCCAACCGCGAGCTGTCCGCGCAGCTGCTGGGGGCCGCCGACCTGTGGCTCTTCGTCACGACCGCGGCACGGTACGCGGACGCCGTGCCGTGGGACCTGCTGAGCCAGGCCGCCCGCCGGCGGGCGCAGGTCGCGATCGTCCTCGACCGCGTGGACCCGGGGGCGGAGGTCGTGGCCGACGACCTGCGTCGCATGACGGTGGAGCACGGGCTGGGCGACGCCCACGTCTTCGTGCTCGGCGAGGCCGCCGAGCAGGGACCCGGGGCGCTCGTGGACGGGCTGCTGCCGGAGGCCGCCGTCGCGGAGGTCGCCACGTGGCTGTCCGGGCTGGGCGGCGACCCCGAGGCGCGGGCACGGGTCATCGCCGCCACCCGCGACGGCGTGGTGGACGACCTCGTGCGCCGCGCGGTCGCCCTCGCGGAGACCGCGGACGGGCAGGAGGTGGCCGACGCCCGGCTGCGCGACGCCGCCCGGCGGTACCACGCGGAGGCGTTGGAGCAGGTCGAGGCGGCGACGTCCGACGGCGCGCTCCTGCGCGGCGAGGTGCTCGCCCGCTGGCAGGACTTCGTCGGGACGGGTGAGTTCTTCCGGTCCGTCGAGGCGGGCGTGGGGCGCGTGCGGGACGCGGTCGCGCGCTTCTTCCGCGGCCGGCCGAAGGAGGCGCCGCAGGTGGAGCAGGCCATCGCGCACGGGCTGGAGTCGGTGATCCTCGACGCGGCGGAGCAGGCTGCCGAGCGCACGTTCGCGGCCTGGCGCAGCGACGGCGCGGGCGCGGCGCTCCTGGAGGGCCTCGACCTGGCGCGCGTCCCGGCGGCACTGCGCACCGAGGTGGCGGAGCAGATCCGCGGCTGGCAGGAGGACGTGCTGGCGCTCGTGCGCGAGCAGGGCGAGTCGCGGCGCGGTACCGCCCGGGCGGTCTCCTTCGGGGTGAACGCGCTCGGCGTGAGCCTCATGGTCATCGTCTTCGCGTCGACCGCCGGTCTGACGGGCGCCGAGATCGGCATCGCCGGCGGCACGGCGATCGTCGCGCAGAAGCTGCTCGAGGCCGTGTTCGGCGACGAGGCCGTGCGCCGGCTCGCGGCCCAGGCCAAGGAGCGGCTGAACGGCCGCGTCGACGCGGTGCTGCGCGGGCAGGCGGCCCGGTACACGGCGCAGCTCGACGCGCTCGGCACGCAGGCGACCGGGGCCGGCGGCGTCCGGGACGCCGCCCACCGGGTCGCCGCGGCCGCCCGCGCCGAGCGGGCGGCCCGGTCCGTCCCGACCGAGGGCGTCACCCGACCGTGGAGCGGCGGGCTGCTGCGCGGCGCCGGCACGTTCCGACCGCCGGAGGCCCCGGCGGTCCCCGGCGAACCGCCCGCCGCCGAGGAGACGCCCCCCGCCCGGCGGGGCGGCTGGTGGTCGCGCCGCCGGTCCCGGCGCGAGGAGGGCGACCGGTGAGCCGGATCGACCTCGCGGACCGGACCGCGGCGCTGGAGACTGCCGTCGTCGCGTCGAGCGGCCGCCTCGACCGCGAGCTGCTCGACGACGCGCGCGCCGTCGTGAAGCGGGCCCGTGAGCGCGGCGGGCTCTCCGCGGAGCACACGGTCGTGGCGCTCGCGGGCGCCACCGGCTCCGGCAAGTCGAGCGTGCTCAACGCCGTCGCGGGCGCGGAGATCGCGACCGTCGGGGTGCGCCGTCCCACGACGTCCCACGCCGTCGCGGCGGTCTGGGGCGACGGCGCCGGGCCGCTGCTCGACTGGCTGGAGGTCCGTCGGCGTCAGGAGATGCCGACGCCGGCGGACGACGACCCGGGCGACGACCCCGGTGCGGCGCGCCCGCGGCGAGGGCTGGCCCGGCTGCGGGGGAGGCGCGGCCCGGCGGGGATCTCGACCGGCCTGGTGCTGCTCGACCTGCCCGACCACGACTCGGTCGTCGTGGAGCACCGGGTGCGGGCCGAGCGGCTGGTGGAGCGGGCCGACCTGCTGGTGTGGGTCGTGGACCCGCAGAAGTACGCCGACGCGGCGCTGCACGAGCGGTACCTGCGACGGCTGGCGGGCCGGTCGGAGGTCGTCGTCGTGGTGCTCAACCAGGCGGACCGGCTGTCCGACGCCGAGACCGACGCGATGCTCGCCGACCTGCGCCGGCTGGTCGCCGCCGACGGTCTCGACGGTGCGCGGGTGCTGGCCGTGTCGGCCGCGACGGGGCGGGGGATCGACCAGCTCAAGGGGCTGCTCGCGGAGGCCGCGGCGCGCCGCGAGGCGGCGACCGCCCGGCTCGCCGCGGACGCCCGTGCCGCGGCCCAGCGCATCGCGGACGCGTGCGGGTCCAGCCCGGCGTCGCGCGCGGGGGAGCGGGCGGCCGACGCGCTGGTGGACGCGCTCGAGGCCGCCGCCGGGGTGCCGACGGTCGCCGACGCGGTGGCGGCCGCGCACCGCCGGGACGCCCACCTCGCCACGGGCTGGCCGGTCACCCGGTGGGTGTCGCGGCTCAAGCGCGACCCGCTGCGGCGGCTCGGGCTCCGGCGCGGCCCCGACGGTACGTCGACGGACAGGTCGGGAACCGTGACGGGACCCGAGCGACCCGACCTGGTGCGCAGCTCCCTCCCGACGACGCGTCCCGCCGTGCGCGCGGCGTCGGCGTCGGCGGTGCGCCGGTACGTCGACGAGGTGACCGAGGGTGCGCCCGACCCGTGGGTGCTGGTGGCGCGCGCCCGGGCGCAGGACGCGATCGACCGGATGCCCGGGGACCTCGACCAGGCGGTCGTCGGCACCCGGCTGGAGGCGGCGCGCCCGCCGCGCTGGTGGGCGGCGGTGGGCGCCGTGCAGTGGGTGCTCCTCGCGGCCGCGGTCGTGGGCCTGCTGTGGCTCGGCGCCGCCGCGGCGGTCGAGTACTTCCGGCTGCCGTCGCTGATCCTGCCGGTGCTCACCGTGGACCTCACCGCCTCGGGTGGCGGGGTGCTCGAGGTGCCGTGGCCCACTCTGCTGGCGATCGGGGGGCTCGTCGCGGGGCTGCTGCTCGCGCTCGTCTCGCGGGCCTTCACGGCGTGGGGCGCGCGTCGCCGTGCGTCGCGCGTGCGCCGCCGGCTGCGCGAGTCCGTCTCGGGCGTCGCGGACCGGCTGGTGCGCGTGCCGGTGGGGGACGAGCTCGCCGCCCTCGCCCGCTGCCGCGCCGCGGCGGCGATCGCGGCCGGCTGACGCCGGTCCCGGGCGATGCCGTCCGGGAGGCGACGCCGTGCGACGATGCGGACCATGACCCGTCTGCACGTGCCCGTCCCCCTGCGCTGGTCGGACCTCGACGCCTACCAGCACGTCAACAACGTCGCGATGCTGCGCCTCCTGGAGGACGCGCGCATCACGGCGTTCTGGCGGCACCCGGAGGCCGCGGACGGCGAGGAGTGGCCCACCGCGGTCCTCGACACCGGCCCGCACGCCACGTCGCACACGCTGGTGGCCGGGCAGCAGATCGAGTACCTGCGGCCGCTCGCCTTCTCCCGCACCCCGGTCCGGGTCGAGATGTGGATCGGCGCGATCGGGGGCGCGAGCCTCGAGGTCTGCTACGAGGTGCACGACGGCGTCCCCGGCGGGTTCGACCGCACCGGTCCGGCGTCCGGCGGCAAGGCGTACGTCAAGGCCGCGACGACGATCGTCGTCGTCGACGCCGCGTCCGGCGCCCCGCGGCGCATCGCCGACGACGAGCGCGCGGCCTGGGAGGCCTACCTCGAGGAGCCGGTGGCCTTCCGCCGCCGCGGCTGACCGCGAGGTGGTACCGGTCCTGCCGAGGTGGGTGCGGATCGCGCCGAGGTAGTGCGGGGATGGGCGGGGGGGGGGGGGGGGGCCACGCGCCCCCCCCCCCGGGGTTACCGGGGGGGCGCCGCGCTGGTAGCATGGTGGGGCCGTACGAACGGCCGCGGATCCAGAGCGCCCCGGTGAACGAGTCCCGGAGCACCGCGCAACGACACCGAAGGAGAGCCATGCCGCTCGACGCTGCCACCAAGCAGTCCATCATCACCGAGTACGCCACTCACGAGGGCGACACCGGCTCGCCCGAGGTGCAGATCGCGCTCCTCACGCAGCGCATCAACGACCTGAACGAGCACCTCAAGGAGCACAAGCACGACCACCACTCGCGTCGTGGCCTGCTGCTCCTCGTCGGCCAGCGCCGCCGCCTGCAGGCCTACCTGCAGAAGATCGACATCGAGCGTTACCGCGCGCTGATCCAGCGCCTCGGCCTGCGCCGCTGACTCCGCCCGCCAGCCCGGTCACCCTCGCGGGGGCCGGGCTGGTCTGGTGTGATGTCCCTGTCATAACCACCATCGCGCCGCCGGATCCTCGTCCGGTCCTCGGTAGTGGCCCCCCGAACCGTCCGGCCCCGCGGCCGGGCCCGGCTCCGTGGGCCTCGATCGAAGACCGCCGAGCCGCGGCGGCGCCCTCGAGATCAAGGAGGGCACCCGTGGAGGGTCCCGAGATCCAGTTCGCCGAGGCCGTCATCGACAACGGCCGCTTCGGCACCCGCACCGTCCGCTTCGAGACGGGCCGCCTCGCCCGCCAGGCCGCCGGCTCCGTCGCCGCGTACCTGGACGGCGAGACGATGCTGCTGTCGGCCACGACGGCCGGCAAGCACCCCAAGGACCAGTTCGACTTCTTCCCGCTGACGGTGGACGTCGAGGAGCGGCAGTACGCCGCCGGCAAGATCCCCGGCTCGTTCTTCCGCCGCGAGGGCCGCCCCTCGACGGAGGCGATCCTGGCCTGCCGCCTCATCGACCGCCCGCTGCGCCCGCTGTTCGTCAAGGGCCTGCGCAACGAGGTCCAGGTCGTCATCGACGTCCTGGCCATCCACCCCGACGACGCCTACGACGTCCTGGCGATCAACGCCGCGTCGGCGTCAACGCAGATCTCCGGCCTGCCGTTCTCCGGCCCGGTCGCGGGCGTGCGCGTCGCGCTGATCGACGGCCAGTGGGTCGCGTTCCCGAAGTACTCGGACCTCGAGCGCGCCGTCTTCAACATGGTCGTGGCCGGCCGCATCGTGGGCGACGACGTCGCCATCGCGATGATCGAGGCCGAGGCGACCGACGACGCCTGGAAGCTCATCAAGACCGAGGGCGTCGCCGCGCCGACCGAGGAGGTCGTCGCCCAGGGCATCGAGGCGTCGAAGCCGTTCCTCAAGGCCCTCTGCGAGGCGCAGGCCTCGCTCGCCGCCCAGGCGGCCAAGGAGGTCAAGGACTACCCGGTCTTCCTCGACTACCAGGACGACGCGTTCGCCGCCGTCGAGGACGAGGTCTCCACGACGCTGCGCGACGCGCTCGCGATCGCGGACAAGCAGGACCGCGAGAACCGCCTCGACGAGCTCAAGGAGGGCCTGCTCGGCGCGCTCGGCGAGCGCTTCGAGGGCCGCGAGAAGGAGCTGTCGGCCGCGTACCGCGCCCTGCAGAAGAAGCTCATCCGCCAGCGCGTCCTCACCGACGGCGTGCGCATCGACGGTCGTGGGCTCGCGGACATCCGCACCCTGTCCGCCGAGGTCGAGGTCATCCCGCGCGTGCACGGCTCCGCCCTGTTCGAGCGCGGCGAGACCCAGATCCTGGGCGTCACCACGCTGAACATGCTGCGCATGGAGCAGCAGATCGACTCGCTCGGGCCGGTCACGCGCAAGCGCTACATGCACAACTACAACTTCCCGCCGTTCTCCACGGGTGAGACGGGCCGCGTCGGCAGCCCGAAGCGCCGCGAGATCGGCCACGGCGCGCTGGCCGAGCGGGCCCTCGTGCCCGTGCTGCCGTCGCGCGAGGAGTTCCCCTACGCGATCCGCCAGGTGTCCGAGGCGCTGGGGTCGAACGGCTCCACCTCGATGGGCTCCGTCTGCGCCTCGACGCTGTCGCTGCTCAACGCGGGCGTGCCGCTGAAGGCGCCGGTCGCGGGCATCGCCATGGGCCTCATCTCCGACACGGTCGACGGCGAGACCCGCTACGCGGCCCTGACCGACATCCTGGGCGCGGAGGACGCGTTCGGCGACATGGACTTCAAGGTCGCCGGCACCAGCGAGTTCGTCACGGCCATCCAGCTCGACACCAAGCTCGACGGCATCCCGGCGTCGGTCCTGGCCGGCGCGCTGACCCAGGCCCGCGACGCGCGCCTGACCATCCTCGAGGTGCTCGCCGAGGCGATCGACGTGCCTGACGAGATGTCCCCGAACGCCCCGCGCGTCATCTCCGTGAAGGTGCCGGTCGACAAGATCGGCGAGGTCATCGGGCCCAAGGGCAAGATGATCAACCAGATCCAGGAGGAGACGGGCGCGGACATCTCCATCGAGGACGACGGCACCGTCTACATCGGCGCCACCGACGGCCCCTCGGCCGAGGCCGCCCGCGCGGCGATCAACGCGATCGCCAACCCGCACGTCCCCGAGGTGGGCGAGCGCTTCGTCGGCACCGTCGTCAAGACGACGTCGTTCGGCGCGTTCATCTCCCTCTCGCCGGGCAAGGACGGTCTGCTGCACATCAGCCAGATCCGCAAGCTCGTGGGCGGCAAGCGTGTCGAGAACGTCGACGACGTGCTGTCCGTGGGCCAGAAGGTCCAGGTCGAGATCGGTGAGATCGACCCGCGCGGCAAGCTCTCGCTCGTCGCGGTGACCGAGGACGAGAAGGCCGAGGAGCCCGCCGCCGACGCCGCCACCACGGACCAGGTGGAGGCCTGACGCTCTGATGTCCTGGCACCTTCCGCTCGTCCCCGCGGGCGAGCCCGGTGCCGACCTGACCGCCGGGCAGGACGGTGCGACGATCCGTCGCACCGTCCTGCCCGGCGGTGTTCGTGTGCTCACCGAGTCGATGCCGGGCCTGCGCTCGGCCACGGTGGGCGCCTGGGTCGGCGTCGGCTCCCGCGACGAGACCGACGGCCACTTCGGCTCCACGCACTTCCTCGAGCACCTGCTGTTCAAGGGCACGCCCCGCCGCTCGGCGATGGACATCGCCGAGGCCTTCGACGCCGTGGGCGGCGAGGCCAACGCGGCCACGGGCAAGGAGCACACGTGCTACTACGCCCGCGTGCTCGACGCCGACCTGCCGATGGCGGTCGACGTCATCGCCGACATGGTCACCTCCGCGCGCCTCGACGAGGGCGAGCTCGAGACCGAGCGCGGCGTGATCCTCGAAGAGCTCGCGATGAACGACGACGACCCGGGCGACGTCGTGCACGAGGAGTTCTCCGCCGCTGTGCTCGGCACGCACCCGCTCGGCCGGCCGATCGGCGGCACCCCGGACACGATCCGGGCCGTGCCGCGCGACGCCGTCTGGGAGCACTACCGCTGGCACTACCGGCCCGAGACCCTGGTGGTCTCGGCCGCGGGCGGCGTCGACCACGACGCCCTCGTCGGGCAGGTGACGGACGCCCTCGCCACCGGCGGTTGGGACCTGGCCGCCGGCGCGGCCCCGCGCGACCGGCGCCCGACCGCCGCCGACCCCGTCGGCGTCCCGACGGAGGGCGTCGAGCTCACCGTGCGGCGCCAGGTGGAGCAGGCGAACGTCATCGTGGGGTCCACGGGTCTCGCGGCCACCGACGACCGCCGCTTCACGCTGTCCGTGCTCAACGCCGTCCTGGGCGGCGGCATGTCGTCGCGCCTCTTCCAGGAGGTGCGCGAGCGCCGCGGCCTGGCATACACCACGTACTCGTTCGCCTCCGGCCACGGCGGGATCGGCACGTTCGGGTTGTACGCCGGCTGCTCGCCCGCGAAGGTCGACCAGGTCACCGAGCTGCTGGTCGCCGAGCTGGAGCGGATGGCGACCGAGCCCATCACGGACGCCGAGCTGGAGCGCAGCATCGGGCAGCTCTCGGGCGGCCTCGTGCTCGGCCTGGAGGACTCCGGGTCGCGCATGAGCCGGCTGGGCAAGGCCGAGCTGGTGTACGGCGAGCTGCTGACCCTGGAGGAGTCCCTCGAGCGGGTCCGCGCCGTGACCGTCGACGACGTCCGCGAGCTCGCCGCCGACCTGGCCGCGCGGCCGCGGTCCGTCGTGCGCGTCGGTCCGTTCGGCGACTGAGACCGGTCCCGACGACATGAGGAACGAGATCGGAGACTCACCCATGAGCAAGAGCATCAAGGTGGCCGTGCTCGGCGCAGCCGGGCGGATGGGCGCCACCGTGTGCCGGGCGGTCGAGGAGGCGGCGGACCTCGAGCTGGTCGCGCGCCTCGACGCGGGCGACACGGTCGACGCCGACGCCCTGGCCGGCGCCGACGTGGCGATCGACTTCACGGTGCCGGCCGCCACCGAGGCGAACGTGCACGCGGTGCTCGACGCCGGCGCGCACGCCGTCGTCGGGACGACCGGGTGGGACGACGCCTCGCGCGGCCGGGTCACGGAGCACCTGGAGCGCGTCAACGCCGCACGGGCCGGACAGGACGGGCTGGGCGTGCTCATCGCGCCGAACTTCGGCCTGTCGGCCGTGCTCGCGATGACGTTCGCGGCCAAGGCGGCGCGGTACTTCGAGTCGGCCGAGGTGGTCGAGCTGCACCACCCCGACAAGGTCGACGCCCCGTCGGGCACGGCGCGGCACACCGCCGCGGCGATCGCCCGCGCGCGGTCCGAGGCCGGCCTGGCCGCGATGCCCGACGCCACCGAGACGGGCGTCGAGGCGCGGGGCGCCGACGTCGACGGGGTGCGCGTGCACGCCGTCCGGCTGCGGGGCCTCGTGGCGCACGAGGAGATCCTGTTCGGGAACGTCGGCGAGCAGCTCGTGATCCGGCAGGACTCGTTCGACCGGGCGTCGTTCATGCCCGGCGTGCTGCTGGCGGTGCGCGAGGTCGTCTCCCGGCCCGGGCTGACCGTGGGACTCGAGAACGTGCTGGACCTGTCGTGAGCGACGCGCCGCGCCGGCGGCTGCCGCGGGGGCTCGCGGGGGCGGTCTCCGTCACCGCGCTGCTCGCGCTGTACGTCTGGCAGATCGCCGGGCGCGGCGTGTCGATGATCGGCACCGGCGAGCCGGTGCTGATCGCCATCGGCCTGGCCGTGCTGGTCATCCCGCTGCTCGTCATCGTGCTCATCGCGCGCGAGTACCGCCTCGCGACACGGGTGCAGCACATGGCCGACGTGCTCGCGGCCGCGGACGAGCTGCCGGTGGACGACCTGCCGCGCTCGCCGGGCGGACGGGTGGACCGCGCGGCCGCGGACGCCGCGTTCGAGGAGCGCCGGGCCGCGGTGGAGCAGGACCCGGACGACTGGAAGGCCTGGTACCACCTGGCGTTCGCCTACGACGCGGCCGGCGACCGCCGCCGGGCCCGCGAGACGCTCCGCAAGGCGTCGTCGATGTTCAGGCCGGGCGCGACGTCCTGACCCGGCCGCCGGCCGGGGTCCCGACGGCCGGCGGGTCCAGCGGCGTGAGCCGCGCCCAGCAGTACAACCCGTGGCGCACCTGGCGTGCGCGGTCGGCGAGCCCGCCCAGCGCGACCAGGGCGGGCGCGAGCCGGTCGGCGGCGGGCAGGCTCCCGCCGCCCGCCGTCGCCCACGAGCGTGCGACGTCGAGCAGCCGGTCCGGGGCCGCGGCGGCCAGCGCCTCCGCGAGCTCGTCCGAGACGGCCACCACCCAGGGGCCCTCGTCCGCGCCGTCCACGAGGGCGCCGTGCCGCGGATGGGCCGTGACCTCCGCGTACGGCCGCGCGCACAGCGCCTCCGCGACGCGTCCCAGCATCACGAACGGCTCCACCGCCGGCAGCCGCACGGTGTCGAAGAGCGGTCGGCCCGAGCCTCGCGCCAGGACCGACGGCCCCGCCTCCTGGTGCACCACCGTCGCCGCGACGGCGTCGGTGGGCGCCGCGAAGTAGTCGGTCACGAGGGGCGCGGCGCGGCCGCCGCGCCGCGCTCCCGGCAGGGACCCCGACAGGTTCATGGGGACACGCTCGCACCCGGGTGCTACGGGCGCGTCACGGCGTCGTGACGACCCGGGAACGGATCGTCGGAACGGTTCGCCCGGCCTGCCGGCGCCTACGACGTCGCGTGACGCGGGAACGCCTGGCGGGCGACGAGCACCGCCACGAGCGCGACGGCGACGATCGCGGCCCCGGTCAGCGCCAGGGCGCGCGGCCCGGGACCGGCGACCACCGCCGCGCCCACGGCCGCGCCGAGCCCGATGCCGAAGTTCGAGGTCGCGTTGACGAACGCCCCGGCGATGTCGGGCGTGGCGCCCTGGGTACGCAGCGCCGCGGCCTGGAACGTGGCAGGGATGGCGCCGAACGCGGCGAGCCACACGCCCGCCGCGACCAGCACGCCGACGGCGCCCGGCAGCGCGAGCGCGACGGCGACGAGGGCCACGGCGATCGAGGCCATGGACGCGATCGTCAGGGCGCGCGGGCTGTGGTCGAGGTAGCGGGCCGCGGCCCAGAGCCCGACCAGCCCGAGCGCGCCGAACACCAGCAGCACCGGCCCGACGGCGGCCTCCGACAGCCCGGCGGCCAGCAGCAGCACGGAGATGTACGTGTACACGGTGTACTGGCCGCCGAACAGCACGGTGTTGGTGCCGACCACGAGCCCGAGGCGGGCGCGCCCGCGGCGGGCGGCCGCGGCGTCGCGCGGGGCGGCGGGCTCGACGGCGACGGACGGCAGCAGGCGCGCCACGAGCAGGGCGGTCACCGTGCAGACCGCGGCGAGCACGCCGAACGACCAGCGCCAGCCCACCGCGGCCCCGAGCGACGTCGACAGCGGCACGCCGAGCACGAAGCCGAGGGTGCCGCCGGCGGTCACGAGGGTGAGGGCGCGGCCGGTGTACAGGGGGCTGACGAGGCGCGCGGCGTACGCGATCGACACGGAGAAGAACACCGCGTGCCCCAGCCCGCCGAGCACGCGCGCGCCCGCGACCACGGCGTACGACGGCGCGACGGCCACCAGCAGGTTGCTCGCCGCGTACGTGGCGAGCGTCGCGAGCAGCAGGGGCTTGCGGGCGAGCGACCGGGTGGCGATCGTCAGCGGTACCGCGCAGGCGGCGACCACGAACGCGTAGACCGTGACCAGCAGGCCTGCCGTCGACTCGCTCACGCCGACGCCGCGCGCGACCTGCGGCAGCAGGCCCACCGGCAGCACCTCGGTGGTGATGGCGACGAAGTTGGCGACGCCGAGGACGGCGATCCCCGCCGCGGCGTCCCGGACGGTACGGGCGGGGGCCGGGGAGGAGGACGTCACCGCCTCATCCTCCCATCGGTGGTCGCCGGTCGCGCCGGGCACCCACCACCGGTCAGAGCGCCAGGCCGTGGCCGAACCGGAACAGCGGGTCCGCGGTGTCGAACGGCACGTCCTCGCGGGACGCCTCCACGGCGGCCGTCGACCGGGGCAGGTCGAACGGGAGGCGGCCCTCGGCGGGGACGATGCCGGTGAGGGCGTCGAGCAGCGCCGGGGTGGACGCCCCGAAGTTCGCGACCAGCGACCCGCGGCCGCCCAGCGCCTCGAGCACGGGGGCGAGGATCGCGGGCCGGTCGAGGTAGACGTCGACGACGGTCGGCACCTGCGCGGCGGTCTCGGCCACGTGCGCGACGACCTCCGCGGGGAAGTCGAGCGAGCCGGCGTGGAAGAAGCCCTCGAAGCCGGGCCCGCGGTCGTCGTACGGCGCCTTGAGGCGCAGCAGCGCGACGTCGGCCTCGGCGGGGGAGGCGACCAGGGTGGCGCCCTCGAGCCCGTCGACGACGTCGGCGGCGCCCTCCACGAAGACGCGCAGGCCGCGGGCCAGCGGGAGGCGGGCCGCGCCGTCGGCCGCGGACGCCAGCGGGGTCACGGACCGCGACTGGGCGCGCCGCCCCGCGGCCACGAGGTCCGGGTGCCCGACGACGGACGCCGCGGCGTCGGCGTCGACGTCGCGGGCGCCGTCGAACAGGCCCAGCTCGAACTTCTCCCGCAGCAGGCGGGCGACGGACTCGTCGACCCGCGCCTCGGTGACCCGACCCGCGCGGACCAGCTCCACGACGAGCTCGGGGCACGCCTCGCCGCCGAGCTGGTCGGCGCCGGCCGCGAGGATCCTCTCCAGCCGGTCGACCGGAGCGAGGTGCTCGACGCCCCAGGCGCGGGCCGGGAACGGCTGGCCGAGGATCTCGGCGTCGGACACCAGGCCCCAGTCGGTGCACACGACGCCGTCGAAGCCGAGCTCGTCGCGCAGCAGGCGCGTGAGGATCTGCCGGTTGAAGCCGAACCCGACCTGCTCGACGGCCTCGGGCCCGTCGCCGAGGTCCGCCTCGAGGCCCACCGGCATGCCGTAGTACGGCATCATCTGGCGCGTCCCCGCGGCCAGCAGCGCCTTGAACGGCTCCAGGTGCTCGGCGAAGCGCCCGCCGGGGTACACCTGCTCGCGCCCGTAGGCGAAGTGCGGGTCCTCGCCGTCCTGCTGCGGCCCGCCGCCGGGGAAGTGCTTGGTCATGGTCGAGACGGAGCGCTCGCCGAACGTGCCGGGCAGGCCGGCCGCGCGGGCGACGTCGCCGGTGGCCTGGAACCCGCGCACGTACGCGGCGCCCATCCGGCCGGTGAGCGCGGCGTCCTCGCCGAAGGTGCCGTTCGCGCGGGACCAGCGGGGCTCGGTGGCGAGGTCGACCTGCGGGTGCAGGGCCGTGCGGATGCCGACCGCGAGGTACTCGCGGCGCGCTGCGTCGGCGTGCTCCTCGACCAGGCGCTCGTCTCGGGTGGCGGCGAGGCCGAGCGTCTCCGGCCACTGCGAGAACGGCCCGGACAGCAGCGCGGTGCCGGGGTTGTCGGTGAACGCGTGCCGCGGGTCGGTGGACACCGTCACGGGGATGCCGAGGCGGGTGGACGCCGCGAGCTCCTGGAGCCGGTTGTGCCAGAGCGCGAACTCGCGGGCCGTGGGCGGCGCCATGAGCACGTTGAAGTGCGTCATCTGGCGCTTCACCACCATGTCGGTGGTGGCGGGCACGCCCATCGCGGACGGGCCCTCGGACAGCGCGCCGCCCTTGCCCACCTCGATCATGGTCTGGAAGAGCTGGCCGGCCTTCTCCTCGAGGGTCATGCGGGCGAGCAGGTCGGCCACGCGCTCGGCGACGGGGCGTGACGCGTCGCGGTACGGGGCGTCGGCGGGGACGGGCGCGTCGGCGGCGCCGGTCGGTGCGGTCATCAGCGGGCTCCTCGGATGAACAGGGTGGCCACGGCGCCGAGGGCGACGATGACCGCGGAGATGGCGAACAGGGCGGTGTAGTTGCCGCCGCCGGCGCCGGTGCCGGAACCGATGGCGAGGAACGCCGGGGCGAGAGCCGGGGCCACGGACTGCGGCAGCGCGTTGGCGATGTTGAAGACGCCCATGTTCTTCGCGGCCTCGGTCTCGGCGTTCGGCAGCACGTCGGTGACGAGCGCGAGGTCGACGGCGAAGTAGGCGCCGAGGCCGGCGCCGAACAGGGACGCGCCCAGGTAGAGCGTGCCCGGACCCTGCACGAGCGCGAACGTGAGGAGGCCGGCGCCGGCCAGCAGGGTGGCGACGACGACGAAGACCTTGCGGCGGCCGGTGCGGTCGGACAGCACGCCGCCCAGGAGGGACGCCACCACCATGACGACGGCCTGCACGACCATGAGCCGCAGCTGCCAGCTCAGCGCCGTGGCGTTGTCGAAGCCGAACCGGTCGATGAGGAAGTACAGCTGGTAGGTGTTGTAGAGCGCGAAGCCGAACAGCATGAGGAAGCGGCCGAGGAAGGTCCACGCGAAGTCGGGGTGCTGTCGCGGGGAGACCCAGAAGCCCTTGAGGAACACGCCGAGGCGGAACGGGGCGACGTCGGCCCGGTCGAGGCGGCGGTCCTTGAGGACGGCCACGAGCGCGAGCACGCCGACGACGGCCAGGAACGTGGGGACGAGGAAGATCCAGATCTCGTTCGCCCCGGCGGCGGTGAACCCGAAGGCGAGCGCGATGCCGACCAGCGGGGCGAGCTGCTGGGCCATGCCGAGCAGGCTGGAGACGCGGGCGCGCTGGGTCTCGGCGACCTGGTCGGGCAGCAGCGCCTGGAGCGCGGCCTGGGTGCCGTTCATCGCGGCCTGCGTGACGGCCCACCCGATCACGACCATCCAGATCGCCGGCGCGAACGCGATGAGCAGGAGGCCGACGGCGCCGAGCAGCACGCCCCACAGCAGCCAGGGCCGCCGCATGCCGAGCCGCGACGTCGTGCGGTCGGACAGGGCGCCGGCGACCGGGTTGGCGACGAAGGCGAAGAAGGCCCCGACGCCGGTGACGAGCGCGAGGTCGGCGGCGCGGGTCTCGGGCGTGGACAGGGCGTCGACCTTGAGCGCCAGCGTGCTGACCACGGGGGTGAGCACCGCGATGTACAGCGCGAAGAACGCGAGGACGTAGGCGACGACCGTCCCGGTACCGGCAGCGGCGCGGCCGGCCTCCGGGACGTGGGTCGGGGACGCGGGGGACTGGCCGGCCGGTGCGGGGGCCTGAACGTCTGCCATGGACGACTCCTGATTCTCTGCCGGGCCCACCGTCGGACCCGCGCCTCGACCAATGCCTACCGGCTGGTCGGAAATGGAGGTTACCGCATGGTAGGTATTGATGCCAAGGGTCCTGCCCAGGGGCATGCGGGTGACCGCCACGGCGGACGCCGCGGGGAAGAGGGGAGAATGGCGCCGTGAGCGACACGACGATCGAGGACCAGGCCGCGCCCCGCCGGGGCTACGCCAAGGGCCGGGCCAAGCGCGAGGAGATCCTGCAGGCGGCGATCGTGGCGTTCGCCGAGGTCGGGTATCACGGCGCCTCGCTCCGGGAGATCGCCGCGCGCGTCGGCATCTCGCACCCGGGGCTGCTGCACCACTTCCCGACCAAGGCCGCGCTGCTCGAGGCGGTGCTCGAGCACCGGGACGCCGTCGACTTCGCCGACGTCGACACCGACCTCACGCAGGGGCGGTCGCTGTTCGAGGCGATCGTGCGGCTCGTGGAGCGCAACGCGCTGCGGCGTCCAGTGGTCGAGGTGTTCGCCGGTCTCGCGGCCGAGGCGACGTCGGTCGACCATCCGGCGCACGAGTTCTTCGCGGCGCGCTACCGCGACACCGTGTCCCGCATGCGCGGCGAGCTGGAGCGTCTCGCCGACGCCGGGCGGCTCCGCGCCGGCGTGGATCCCGCCGTCGCCGCGCGCACGGTCGTGGCCCTCATGGACGGGCTGCAGGTCCAGTGGCTGTACTCGCTCGAGCGGCCGCGCGCGGAGCGCGTCGACATGGCGGCGGGCCTGCGGGCGTACCTCGACCTCGTCGTCGAGCCCGCCGCCGGCTGAGCCTGGCTCCGCCCCGTTCGACGGTCGGACCTGTCGGAACCTCCGCACGGGGTCTCGACAGGTCCAACCGTCGAACGGTGTGGCGTGGTCAGGCGTTCGCGGCCTCGACGAGCTGCACGAGGGTGCGCCGGTCGAAGCCGGCCAGGCCGAAGTCGGCGATGACCGCGAGCGGCATGTCGGTCGCCATGGCCAGGAGGCCCGGGTCGACCGGTGCGCCGTCGAGGGCGCCGCGCACCACGGGCCCGGCCACCGGGTGCTCGAGCGCCTCGCCGAGCGTCGACAGCTCGTGGAGCGGGAGGGTGACGTCCTCGCCGACGACGTCGACCACGAGCTCGGCGCGCAGGTCGCGGGACGACGCGCCCACGGCGACGCGGAACTCGCCGCCCTCCAGCACCCAGCGGCGCAGCACGGGGTGCCAGTACGACAGGTCGCGGGCGTCGAGGCCGAACGTCACGACCTGCGACGCGCCCGGCTCGAGGCGCACCTTGGCGAACGCCTTGAGCTCGCGCTCGGGCCGCTGCACCTGGGCCTGCGGGTCGCCCACGTACACCTGGACGACCTCGGAGCCGGCGACTGGGCCGGTGTTGGTCACGCGCACGGTGACGCGCACCTGGGTGTCGGTGCCGGACCCGGTGACCTCCGCCGCCGCGTCGTCGTACGCGAACGTCGTGTACGACAGGCCGTGCCCGAACGGGTACGCGACGTCGACCTGGCGGGCGTCGTACCAGCGGTAGCCCACCAGCACGCCCTCGCCGTAGCGGACGTGGCCGAGCTCGCCGGGGAAGTTCCCGAAGGCCGGGGTGTCCTCGAGGCGCAGGGGCAGGGTCTCGGTGAGCCGGCCCGAGGGCGCGACGGCGCCCGTGAGCACGTCGGCGACGGCGGAGCCGCCGGCCTGGCCGCCCAGCCAGCCGGTGAGCAGCGCGGGGGCGACGTCCTGCCACGGGGCCACCGAGATCGCGGAGCCGCCGGCGAGCGCGACGACGACCCGCGGGTTCGCCGCCGCGACGGCGCGCAGCAGCGCGACCTGGTCGGCGGGCAGGTCTAGGTGGTCGCGGTCGTAGCCCTCCGACTCGTACGCGGCGGGGAGGCCGAGGAACACGAGCACGGTGCGTGCGCCGCGCGCCGCCTCGACGGCCTCGGCGACCAGGGTGTCGGGCGAGCGGTCGTCGGCCGGCCCCTCGGCCAGCGTGTACCCCGCGGCGAACGGGAGGTCGGCGCCGGCGGCCGCCCTCAGCGCGGTGAGCGCGTCGTCGAGGCGGGTCGGGTTGACCTGCGAGGACCCGGCGCCCTGGTAGCGCGGGGTCCGGGCGAGCTCGCCGACGACGGCGACGCCGGCGAGGTCGTCGGGCGCCAGGGGGAGGAGGGGCGCGCCGTCGACCGGGGCGTTCTTGAGCAGCACGGTGCCCGCGGCCGCGGCCTCGCGGGCGAGCGCGTGGTGGGTGTCGACGTCGAACGACCCGGGCGCCTCGGCCGCCGGCAGCGACCGGGCGACGAGGTGCAGGACGCGGCGGGCGGCCGCGTCGACCAGGGCCTCGTCGAGCTCGCCGCCGCGCACCGCGGCGACGACCTCGGCGTCGGTGCGCCCGCCGGAGGACGGCATCTCCAGGTCGAGGCCGGCGGCGACCCCGGCGACGCGGTCGCGCACCGCGCCCCAGTCGGACACGACGAGGCCCTCGAAGCCCCACTCGTCGCGCAGCACCGTGGTGAGCAGCCAGTCGTGCTGCGAGGCGTAGACGTCGTTCACCTTGTTGTAGGCGCACATGACGGTCCAGGGCTGCGCCCTGGTGACGACGCGCTCGAAGGCGGGCAGGTAGATCTCCCGCAGCGTGCGCTCGTCGACGTCGGCGGACACCCGCATCCGGTCCGCCTCCTGGTTGTTGGCGGCGAAGTGCTTGAGGGACGTGCCGACGCCGAGCGACTGGACGCCCTCGACGAGGGCCGTGGCGAGCTCGCCGGCCACCACCGGGTCCTCGGAGAAGTACTCGAAGTTGCGCCCGCACAGCGGCGACCGCTTGATGTTCACGCCCGGGCCGAGGAGGACCGCGACGTCGTTCGCGCGGGTCTCCCGGCCGAGGGCCTCGCCGACCCGGTGCAGCAGGTCGGCGTCCCAGCTCGACCCGAGCGCGGCGGCCGTCGGGAAGCAGGTGGCGGGCACGCTGTTGCCGAGGCCGAGGTGGTCCGCGTTCTCGTCCTGCTTGCGCAGGCCGTGCGGGCCGTCGGTGACCATCACGGACGGGACCAGCGTGCGGCCGTCGCGCTCGACCGGCTGCGTGTGCCAGAAGTCGACGCCGGAGAGCAGCGAGGCCTTCTCCTCGAGCGTCAGCCCGGCGAGCACGCGCTCGACGTCGAACGGGTGGGCGGGGTGCTCGGTCGCGCCGTCCGCCGCGGTGGACGGTGTGTGGGCGGGCACGGTCTGGTCGAGGGTCACGGGGGCGCTCCTGGGGTCGGCGACGGGCAACCCCTGCAGCGTAGCAAGAAACCTACCGTGCGGTAGGGAAGATGGAGGTGGCCTCAGATGGCGGCGGACCAGCGCCGCTCGACGACGTCGCGCACGCCGGTCGCGAGGGTGCGGGACGTGCCGTCCGGCCCCAGGCCGGCCGAGGAGAGGAAGCGCTCGCGCGCCGAGTCGTCGTCGAGCACCCAGGTGACGACCTGCTCGGCGCCGTCGGTGCGGAGCCGGTCGACCGCGGCGGACAGCAGCCGCGAGCCGTGGCCGCCGCGCTGGTGCCGCGGCTCCACCTCGAGCGCCACGAGCTGGCCGGGGCCCACGGCCGCGAAGCCGACGATCTCCGGCCCGTCCAGGGCGACGAGCACCGCGAAGCCGGGGCCCGGGGGAGCGGTGATCGCCCGCGCCCATCGCTCGCGCATGGTGTCGGTGTCGAGCGCGTCGACGACGCCGTCGCCCAGCGCCACCTCGTGCGTCGCGCGCCACGCCGACACCTGGACGCGGGTGACCGCGTCCTCGTCGCCGGGGACCGCCGGGCGGACCGAGACGTCGGCCGTCTCGCGGAAGAGTGCCATCGGGCCACCCTAGTGAGTACGCCTGGTGAGTTCGCCGCGCGCTCAGCCCCAGCCGAGGGCCCGCAGCCCCGCCGCGGTGGCGGCCGCGAGCACGACCACGAGGATGAACGGGGCGCGCAGGGCGAGGGCGATCGCCGCGACGGCGAGCGCGGGCACGCGCGCGTCGACGACGAGCGCCTGCCCGTCCGCGAAGGTCTGCACGACCACGAGGGAGACGAGCAGCGCCACGGTCACGAGGGTCGACGTGCGCTGCACGCGCTCCGTCGCGAGCCAGTGCTCCGGGATGAGATGGCCGGCGAGCTTGAGCCCGAAGCTGAGCAGCGAGGCGGCGAGGACGGCCACCCACAGCGCGGTGGTGGTCACGCGTCCTCCTTCCGGTCGTCCGGCGTGCTCGGCGTCGCGACCACGCCCACGACGATCGCGACCGCCGCGGCGGCGAGGACGGGCACGCCCGCGGGGACGACGGGGATCAGCGCGGCGGTGACGACGACGGCGAGCGCCGCGACGACCTGCGCGCGCCGGGCGGCCAGGCGCGGCCACACGAGGGCGAGGAACGCGGCACCCGCGGCGGCGTCGAGCCCCCAGGCGCGCGGGTCGCCCAGCGCGTCGCCGGCGAGCGCGCCCAGCAGCGTGAACGCGTTCCACAGCACGAACACGCCGATCCCGGTGACCCAGAACCCGGCCCGGGTGGCGGCGCGCTCCCGCTGGCCGACGGCCACCGCGGTCGACTCGTCGATCGTGAGCTGCGCCGCGGCGAGGCGTCGCCAGCCGCGCACCTCGAGCAGCGGCGCGACGACGGCGCCGTACAGCGTGTTGCGCACGCCCAGCAGCGTCGACGTGGCGATCGCGGCGACGGGGGAGCCGCCCGCGGCGACGACCCCGATGAGGGCGAACTGCGACCCGCCGGAGAAGAGCAGCAGGCTCAGCGCCATCGTCTGGGGCACGCTCACGCCGGCCACGACCGACAGCGCCCCGAACGAGACGCCGTACAGGCCGGTGGCGACCGCCACGCTCGCCCCCTGGCGGACGGCAGACCGCACCGCCGGGGACTGCTGTCGAGAACTCACGCGCGCCAGGAAACCACGACTCTCGTAGCGTGGAGAAATGCGTGGAGGGACAGCGGACGTGCGCGCGATGGCCGTCGCCGAGCGGTCGGAGCTCGCGGACTTCCTCGACTCGCTGGACGACGACCTGTGGGAGACCCCCTCGCTCTGCGAGGGCTGGAGCGTGCACGACGTCGTCGCGCACGTCGTGAGCTTCGAGGAGCACTCGCGGCGCGACCTGCTGCGCCGCCTCGCCCGGGCCCGGTGGCGCCCCGGCCACCTCAACGACGTGGCGCTCGCGGAGTACCGGCACCTGACGCCGGCGGAGCTCGTCGCGTTCCTCAGGTCGCACCTCGAGCCGCGCGGCTCGACGGCGTCGATGGGCTACCGGGTCGGCATGGTCGACGCGCTGGTGCACCACCAGGACATCCGCCGCCCGCTGGGCCGGCGCCGGACGGTGCCCGCCGACAGGCTGCGCGTCGCCCTCGACTTCGCCGTCCTCGCGCCGCCCCTGCGGGGGTTCTGGCACGCCCGCGGGGTGCGTCTCGTGTCGACCGACGTGGACTGGCGGCGCGGCCGGGGGCCGGAGGCGCGGGGTCCGGCGGAGGCCGTGCTCATGACGCTCGCCGGTCGCCGCGGTGCGGCGCACGACCTGGCGGGCCCGGGACGGCAGGTCCTCGTCGAGCGCCTCGGCTGACCCGGCGCGGCGCTCAGGGCGCCACGGACACCGTGCTCAGAGCGCCACGTACACCGTCTCGAGGAACTCCTCGAGTCCCGCCTCGCCGCCCTCCCGGCCCAGGCCGGACTGCTTCATGCCGCCGAACGGGGCGCTCGCGTCGGAGACCATGCCGCGGTTGATCCCGATCATCCCGGCGTCGATCTCCGCCCCGACGCGCAGGGCCCGCTCCAGGGACGTCGTGTAGGCGTACGCGGCGAGCCCGTACTCCGTGTCGTTCGCGAGGGCGAAGGCCTCGTCGTCGTCGGCGAACCCGACGACGGGCGCCACCGGGCCGAAGATCTCCTCGCGCACGGCCCGCGCGTCCCGGTCGACGCCGGCGAGCACGGTGGGCTCGAAGAACGTGCCGGGGCCGTCGGGGCGACCGCCGCCCGTGAGCACCTGCGCGCCGCGGTCCACGGCGTCGTCGACGAGCGCGGCCACCTTCTCGACGGCCGGGGCGTCGATGAGCGGGCCGACGTCGACGCCGTCGACGTCGCCGCGCCCGACGCGCAGGGCGGCGAACCGGTCGGCGAGCCGCCGCGCGAACTCGCGGGCGACGGAGTCGTGCACGAGGAACCGGTTGGCCGCGACGCAGGACTGGCCGGCGTTGCGGAGCTTCGCGACCGTCGCGCCGTCGACGGCGGCGTCGAGGTCGGCGTCGGCGAAGACCACGAACGGCGCGTTGCCGCCGAGCTCCATCGACGTGCGCAGCACCTGGTCGGCGGACTGTTGCAGCAGGGTGCGCCCGACGGCGGTGGATCCGGTGAAGGACAGCTTGCGCAGCCGGTCGTCGGCCAGCAGCGGCGCCACGAGGTCCCCCGAGCTCGCCGTGGGCACGACGTTCACGATGCCCCGCGGCAGCCCGCGCTCGGCCGCCTCCGACCGGATCACCTCGGCGACGAGCATCGTGGTGAGCGGGGTCTGGTGGGCCGGCTTGATCACGATCGTGCAGCCCGCCGCGAGCGCGGGGCCGATCTTGCGCGTCGCCATCGCGATGGGGAAGTTCCACGGCGTGACCAGCAGCGCCGGGCCGACCGGCCGCCGGTGCACGAGCTGCCGGTTCGCGCCGGCGGGGGCGGTGCGCACCAGGCCCTCGGCCCGGACCGCCTGCTCGGCGTACCAGCGCAGGAAGTCGGCGCCGTACGCGACCTCGGCCCGGGCCTCGGCCAGGGGCTTGCCGCACTCGGCGGTGATGAGGGACGCGACGGCGTCGCTGCGCGCGACGAGCCGCTCGTACACGGCCCGCAGCAGCTCGGACCGCTCGCGCGGTGCGACGGCGCGCCACGCGGGCGCGGCGTCGGCGGCCGAGGCGAGCGCGCGCCGGCCGTCCTCCGGGGAGGCGTCGGCGACGTCGAACAGCACCTCTCCCGTGGCGGGGTCGGTGACCTCGAACGTCCTCCCGCCCGAGGCCGCGGTCCAGTGACCGTCGGCGAGCATGCCGGTCGGCAGGTGGGCGACGAGCGCGGGGGACAGCGAGCTCATGCCCCGAGTATGCACAGCGCGCGGTCCGCTCGACACGGGGAACGGCGGACCTCGCCCGCGGCCGGTTCCCCGCGAGGTTCCCTACGATCGGGGGATGGGCGACGGGCGGGGCGAGGGCGCGGTGACGCTGCTGCTGCTCAACGGGCTGCCGGGCGCCGGCAAGTCGACCGTCGCCGGGGCGCTCGCGGCCGGGCGGCCCGGCACGCTCGCCCTCGACGTGGACGTGGTGCGCGCGCTGATCTCCGGCGACCCCGCCCTGGCGGCGGAGCCCGCCCGGCGCCTCGCCCTCGACATGGCGCGCTCGCACCTCCGGGCCGGCGCCCACGTCGTCGTCCCGCAGCTCGTGGCGCGGCCCGACCAGGTCGCACGGTTCGCGCGCGCCGCCGCGGACGGCGGCGCGCGGTTCGTCCACGTGATCCTGCGGGTCGCGCCGGCGACGCTCGCGCGCCGGGTGGCGGCCGACCGTGCTGCGGGCCGTGCGGCGCACCGCGCCGACCTCGACGACGCCGCCCGGGGCGCGTACGCGGCGGGCCTGCGCGAGGTGGTCCGCACGGCGGCCGCGGTCGAGGTCGACGCCGACGCGGCGGACGTCCCCGGCCTGGCGGCGCGGCTGGGGCGCCTGCTCGACGAGTGAGTCCCGTCCGTCGTGGACGGTCGCGCCCGGTACGGTTGACCTCATGACGCTCGCCCCTGCCGCCGCGCGCCCGTTCGGCGCCGTCCTCACCGCGATGGTGACCCCCATGACGCCCTCGGGCGACCTGGACCTGGATGCGGCGGTCAAGGTGGCGAAGCGCCTGGTGGACGACGGCAACGACGGGCTCGTGCTGTCGGGGACCACCGGCGAGTCGCCGACGACGCACGCCCCTGAGAAGGCGGACCTCGTGCGCGCCGTCGTGGACGCCGTCGGCGACCGGGCGTACGTCCTGGCGGGTGCCGGCTCCAACGACACCGTGCACGCCGTGCGCATGGCCGAGCAGGCGGCGGAGGCGGGCGCCCACGGGCTGCTCGTCGTCTCGCCCTACTACTCGCGCCCGTCGCAGGAGGGCCTGTACCGGCACTTCGCGACCGTCGCCGACGCCACCGAGCTGCCCGTGATGCTGTACGACGTCCCGGGGCGCACCTGCGTGCGGATCGCGGCGTCGACCTACGAGCGCATCGCGCGGCACCCGCAGGTCGTCGCCACGAAGGACGCCACCGGTGACGTGTCGTCCGTCGCGCCGCTGGCGGCCGCGACGGGCCTCGCCTGGTACTCGGGCGACGACAGCCTGCTGCTGCCGTTCCTGTCCATGGGCGGCGCCGGCGTCGTGTCCGTCTCCGCGCACGTGGTGGGCGGGGCGTTCGCCGAGGTCGTGCGTTGCTGGGACGCCGGGGACACCGCCGGCGCCCTGCGGGCCTACCTGCCCACCGTGCCTGTCATCGAGGCGCTCAACGGCGCCGGAGCGCAGGCCGTGATGGCCAAGGCCGCGATCGAGGCGCTCGGCCTCGTGGACAACCGCGAGCTGCGCCTGCCCAACGTGGCCGCCTCCGAGGACGACGTCGCGCGCCTGCGCGACGCCCTCGCGACGGCGGGCTACCTGAACGACGGCGTCCGTGCGGGCGCCACCACACTTCCGTAAGACCTACCGGCCTGGAGGCCCCGTGAGCCACCCTCACCCCGAACTTCCCCTGCCCCCCGCCCTGCCGTCGAAGGGGCTGCGCATCGTGGCCCTCGGCGGCCTGGGCGAGGTGGGCCGCAACATGGCCGTCCTCGAGTACGAGGGCCGCCTGCTGATCATCGACTGCGGCGTCCTCTTCCCCGAGGACCACCAGCCCGGCGTGGACCTGATCCTGCCGGACTTCGACTACATCAAGGACCGTCTCGACGACATCGAGGCGATCGTCCTGACGCACGGGCACGAGGACCACATCGGCGCCGTGCCCTACCTGCTGCGGCTGCGCCGGGACATCCCGCTCGTCGGCTCGCGGCTCACCCTCGCGTTCGTCGAGGCGAAGCTCAAGGAGCACCGCATCAAGCCGGTGCTGCGCGTCGTCGCGGAGGACCAGACCGAGCGGTTCGGCCCCTTCGACTGCGAGTTCGTCGCCGTCAACCACTCGATCCCGGACGCGCTCGCCGTCGCCGTCACGACCGGCGCCGGAACGGTGCTGCACACGGGCGACTTCAAGATGGACCAGCTGCCGCTCGACGGCCGCATCACCGACCTGCGCGCGTTCGCCCGGCTGGGCGAGAAGGGCGTCGACCTGTTCATGGTCGACTCCACCAACGCCGAGGTGCCCGGCTTCGTCACCAACGAGGTCGAGATCGGCCCGGCGCTGGACGCCGCCTTCGCGCAGGCGGAGAAGCGGATCGTCGTCGCGTCCTTCTCCTCCCACGTGCACCGCGTGCAGCAGGTCCTCAACGCCGCGCACGCGCACGGCCGCAAAGTCGCGCTCGTCGGCCGCTCGATGGTGCGCAACATGGGCATCGCCGCGGAGCTCGGCTACCTCGACGTCCCCCCGGGCGTCCTCGTCGAGCTCAAGCAGGCCGCGAGCCTGCCCGACGACCGCATCGTCTACATGTCGACCGGGTCGCAGGGCGAGCCGATGGCCGCCCTGAGCCGCATGGCCAACGGCGACCACAAGGTGCAGGTCGGCCACGGCGACACCGTGATCCTCGCGTCGTCGCTCATCCCCGGCAACGAGAACTCCGTGTTCCGGGTCATCAACGGGCTCACCCGCCTCGGCGCCCGCGTCGTGCACTCGGGCAACGCGAAGGTGCACGTGTCCGGTCACGCGAGCGCCGGCGAGCTCCTGTACTGCTACAACGTGCTCAAGCCGAAGAACGTCATGCCGGTGCACGGCGAGGTCCGCCACCTGGTGGCGAACGGCGCGCTCGCCGTCCGCACGGGCGTGCCCGCCGACCGCGTGATCCTCGCCGAGGACGGCGTCGTCGTCGACCTCGTGGACGGCAAGGCGTCCGTCGTGGGCGCGGTGCCCTGCGGCTACGTCTTCGTCGACGGCTCGACCGTGGGCGCGGTCACGGAGAACGAGCTCAAGGACCGCCGGACGCTGTCCGAGGAGGGCTTCGTCTCCGTCTTCGCCGTCGTCGACACCGCGACCGGCAAGGTGATCGCCGGCCCGCAGATCCTCGCCCGCGGCATGGCGGAGGACAACGCGGTCTTCGAGGAGATCCAGCCCGACGTCGTGGCGGCGCTCGAGAACGCGATCGCGGGCGGCGCCGCCGACACCTACCAGCTGCAGCAGGTGATGCGCCGCGTCATCGGGCAGTGGGTCAACCGGCGCCTCCGCCGCCGGCCGATGATCGTGCCGGTGGTCGTCGAGGCCTGACGGGCCGGACGCCCTGGTCAGGGCGCACGAGCGGCGGGGGGGGGGGCCCCCCGAGGCGCGGCCCCCCCCCCCCCCCCCCCCCCCCCCCCCCCCCCCCCCCCCCGCCGCAAAAAAAAAAAAAAACACCACCCACAAAAACCCACAAACCACAGCGAGGGAG
>NZ_JBHTVZ010000010.1:0-7587 GCF_042792715.1 Isoptericola sp. NPDC056618
ACGCTCGCGCCGATCAGCGAGGGGGCGTAGAAGATCGACCGGTACGCGCCCTGACCCCGGTGCTTCATGTTCAGCACCATCGCGACCAACAGGGCAGCCGCCAGCTTGATCGGCGTGCCGACCAGCACATAGATCGCCGTCACCTTCGCCGACGTCCAGAACCGGGGGTCCTCGAACAGCTTCGTGAAGTTCTCCAACCCCACCCACGACGGCGGCCTGAACAGGTCATAGTCCGTGAACGCCAGATACAACGACGCCACCATCGGGAACGCCGTCAGCACCACAAAACCCACCAACCACGGCGACAAGAACGCGAACCCCGCACCCGCCTCACGGCGACGCTTGGCGCGCCCCCGCTCGGGGGACGCGTTCTGCGTCCCCCGAGCGGCGTCGAGCGTGGTGCCCGAAGTCACCGCAGTCACGACTGCTTCACCGCGCTGTCGGCGAAGGAGAACCACTGCGTGACGAACTCGTCGACCGTGATGTTGCCGTACCCGAGCTCCTCACCGAGGCGCTTGAACTCCGCCTCGATCTCGCCGAAGCCCTCGACCGGGACCGGGGCGGGCTCGGTGACGACGTCCGCCACCTGCTCCTCGTACTTCACGACCTGCTCGTCCACCGAGCCGGGCTCGACCTCCATCGCGTCGATCTGCGCCTGGACGGCGGGCACGCCCTTCGAGGTGCCGAAGATCTTGCCGACCTCCGGCTCGTTGATGAGGAAGTCGATGAGCGCCGCGGAAGCCTCCGGCTGCTGGGTCTGCGCCGACGCGGAGAGCAGCATCGACGGCTTCCAGAACTGCGACGGGCCGTTCTCGCCGGACGGGATCGGGAGCATCTGGATGTCCTCGCCGGACTCGGCCACGTAGCCCGCCAGGAAGTTGTCCCACGTCGACTCGGACGCGACCTCGTTGACGTGGAACCCGCCGAGCGGCTCCAGCTGCTTGTTCTTCTTGATCGGGTAGATCGCCTCGGAGTCGCGCAGCCCCTGGCCCAGGTTCAGCCACTCGGTCATCTGCGCCTCGTCGAAGTTGAGCTTGCCGTCCTCGCTGAACGGCTCGACGCCCTGCTGGATGAGCCACTGCAGGAAGAACCAGAACGTCGCGGTGAAGTCGCCGCCGCCGTACAGGGCCGGGTCCTCGCCGGCGCCCGCCTCGGTGACCTTCTCGATCCACGCGCTGTAGTCGTCCCAGGTGTAGCCCTCGGCGAGCGGCTCGACGCCCACCTTCTTGAGCAGGTCGGCGTTGTAGAACGTGGCGAGCGTGTTGGTGCTCGTCGGGACGCCGTACTGCGCGCCGTCGATCTGCCCGGAGGTGAGGAGCGAGTCCTCCACGCCGTCGGTGTTCAGGTTGACGCCCACCTGGCCGCCCAGGTCGAGAAGCTGCCCCGTGGCGCCGTACTGGCGCAGGTAGGACAGGTCCATCTGGATGACGTCCGGCAGTGCGCCGCCCGCGGCCTCGGTGGCGCGCGCGGTCCAGTAGCCGTCCCAGTCCTGGAACTGGGTCTGCACCGTGATGTTGGGGTGCTTCTCCTCGAAGAGGTCCACCGCCTTCTCGTACATCTCGGCACGGGCGGGCTCGCCCCACCAGGCGAGCGAGATGGTGATGTCCTCGTCGGTGCTCACCTTCTCCGCGGAGCCCGGCTCCGCAGTGTCGGCGCCGCCTCCGCAGGCGGTGAGGGTGAGGGCGACGGCGACCGCCGCCGCGGCCGCGCCGGCGGCCTTCCGCGTGATCCTCATGTGAGCCTCCTCGCTCGTCGATCGTCCACGATCGTCGGCGACGAGGACGCCCCGTTGACCCCTCGTTCGGCTGCCGACTGAATCGATAAAACAGGATTCGGTAAGCGTTGTCCAGCCCCGGGGTGCTCCGAGTCACATCACGATCTCGCAACGAGCCCTGACGCGTTCCCGCGGCGACGACCCGTCGCGGCACGGCGAGAGCCGCGACGGCCCGCGCACGTGTGATCGCTCACATCCGGCCGGCAGCCTACGTGGCGGCGGCGCCGTGCGACGAACCCGCAGGAGAGAGGGGGCGCTGCCCTGTCCGCCCGCGTTCCCTCGAGCCGTCAGAGCCAGGCGGGCCTGGGGCCACCTGGCTCTGACAGCTCGCGAGATCGTGCGGTCACCAGCCCGCGGCGGGCGAGCTCAGACCTCCGCGAGCTCCGGCACCTGGGCCAGCACGGCGTCCACGAGCCCGGCGTCCGTGCCGACGCCCTCCGGCAGCAGGCCCGGCAGCGCCAGCAGCGCCCGCGCGACGTCGGCCGGCGACGCGGCCGCCGGGTCCCCGCCCCCGGCACCGGCCACGACGTCGGCGAGGTCCTGCGCCCGCGGGTCGTCGACGAGCCGGCCGGCGGCCGCCTCCCGGCGCACCACCTCGCTCCACGCCGCGAGCGCGAACGCCGCCCCGGCCGGGACCGCGCCCGCCGCGAGCCGGTCCGCGACGATGCCGCCCCAGCGGAACGGGATCTTCTGGGTGCCGTCCATCGACACCTGGACCGTGGTGTGGCCCGTGGCCGGGTTGGCGAACCGCTCCAGCAGCGACTCCGCGTACGCGCGCAGGTCGGAGCCGTCGGGCGGGGTGAGCGTCGGCAGCGCGTCGTCGAGCATGAAGGCGCGGGCCCGCTCGTGCAGCACGGGGTCGGTCACGGCCTCCGCGAGCGTCGCGTGACCCGCCAGCCGACCCGCGTACGCGAGCAGCGAGTGCGTACCGTTGAGCAGCCGCAGCTTGGCCTGCTCCCAGGGCGCGACGTCGTCGGTGAACGTCGCGCCCGCCTTCTCCCAGGCGGGGCGCGGCCCGGCGAACCGGTCCTCGATCACCCACTGGCGGAACGGCTCCCCGACGACGAGGCCCTCGTCGCGGGTGCCGAGCTCGCGCTCCACGGCGTCCCGCTGGGCGGGCGTCGTCGCGGGCACGATCCGGTCCACCATCGAGCACGGGAACGCGACGTCGGTCGCCAGCCACGACCGCAGCCCGGCGCCCTGCTCCCCCGGGAGCGCCGCGTCCACCGCCTCGCCCACGAGCCGCCCCAGAACGTGCCCGTTGTCGACCATGTTGTCGCAGGTCAGCACCGTGATCGGGCGCCGCTCCCCCGCCGCCTGGGCAGCACGCCACCGGGCCGCGAGCCCGCGCACGAGCAGCCCGACCGCCGTCGCGCCCGGGACGGCGGCGTCGCCGGCGGCGAGGGCGTCCAGGTCCGGGCGCACCCGCTCGACGTCGAGCCCGCCGTCCGCGCCGCGGGCGTACCCCTTCTCGGTGACGGTCAGCGTCACGACGTGGGTCGTGGGCGCCGCGATCGCCTCCAGCACCCGCGCGGTCTCCTCCGCCGGCCAGGCGACGTCGAGCACCGCCCCGACCAGGTCCAGCCGGGTCTCGTGCGTGCCCGCGGTGAGCACCGCGTAGGCGCCGCCCTGCGGCCGGAGCTGGTCGCGCACGGAGGCCGACCGCTGTGTGACGCCGAGGATGCCCCAGCGGCGGTCCCCCGTGGCGCGGGCGGCCAGCTCCGTGAACACCGCCTGGTGCGCACGGTGGAACGCCCCGATCCCCAGGTGCACGATGCCCACCTGGTCGGGGGTCACCGGCGCCTCGAGGTGGGCGGGCAGGTGGGAGCGGTGCAGGCGGTCGGTCATGGTTCCTCCGTCGTCCGGCGGCGTCGCCGGGATGGTGCGTCCGTGTCGGTCGGGGTGGTCAGGGGGCGTCGGGGGCGGGCCTCGGCGCCGCGGCGCGCGGGGGTGCGGTCGATCCGCGGACGACGAGCTCGACGGGGAGCGTCACGTCGCCCTGCAGGGCCCCGTCGTCCTTGCCCGGGCGCAGGACCAGGCGGTCGACGGCCACCCGGCCGGAGTCGCGGAGGTCGGTCCGCAGGGTGGTGAGGGGCGGGGCCAGGAGCTCCGCGACGTACGCGTCGTCGCAGCCGACCACGGACAGGTCGCCGGGCACGTCGAGGCCGCGCACCCGCAGGCGCTCGACCAGGCCGGCGGCCACGAGGTCGTTGAAGGTCACGACCGCCGTCGCGCGGGTGGCGACGACGAGGTCCGCCGCCGCGTGCCCGCCGGCGACCTGGGGCCGGTGCGGCCCGAGCTCCACGAGCTCGACGTCGCCGAGCCGCGCGGCGGCCGCGCGGAGGCCGGCGCGGCGGCGGCCGTCCGACCACGAGCGGGCGGGCCCGCCCACGTAGGCGACCTTCGCGTGACCCAGCGCCCGCAGGTGCTCGAGGGTGCGCAGCATGCCCGCCTCGTGGTCGGCGACGACCGACGGCAGCCCGTCGACGTGGTGGTTGACCAGCACCACCGGTCGGCCCTCGAGCGCCTCGACCGTGCGCTCCACCGCGCGCGGCGAGCACAGGATGATGCCGTCGGTCTGCGGAGCCAGGCCCGAGACGGCCTCGGTCTCGAGCTCGGGGTCCTCGTCGGAGTCGACGACGAAGAGCCCGACGCCGCGTTCGCGCGCCTGGGCCTGGGCGCCCTTGGCGATCGCCGCGAAGTAGGGGTTGGCGAGGTCGGGCACCACGAGCCCGAGCGCTCCGGAGCGGCCCGCGCGGAGCACGCTGGCCGCCCGGTTGGGCCGGTAGCCGAGCTCGCGCGCCGCGGACGTCACCCGGTCGCGCGTCGCCACGGCGACCCGCTGCGGGTCGGTCAGGGCGCGCGAGACCGTCGAGATCGACACGCCGGCCGCCCGCGCGACGTCGTGCACCGTGACCACGACCACCGTCTCCTCGAACCGCCGCTCGCATCCGGACGATGCGAACGTTTGCCAGATCGTCGCACATCTCGGCTCGCCGTGTCTGCACCCCGCCGCGGACGCCTTGGGGATTCCGTGCCCGGCGGTCGGCAGGCTACGATGCAAACGTTCGCATCCCATCTCGACGTTGAGGAGCTCCTGTGAGCGAGCGCTGGACCCTGCACCCCGACCGGGCGCTGCCCGCCGACCCCGGATCCCGGGTACTGGCCCGCGAGATCTACGCCGCGGTGCGGGACCTGCCGATCGTCTCGATGCACGGCCACGTGCCGGTCGAGTGGTTCGCGGACGACGCGCCCTTCGGCGACCCGGCCCAGCTCGTCGTCGTGCCCGACCACTACCTCACGCGGATGCTGGTCTCCCAGGGCGAGACCCTGCCCCGCCTCGGCGTCGGCTCCACGGACGACGAGGCCGTCGAGACCGACCCGCGCGAGATCTGGCGCCGGTTCTGCGCCGGGTGGAAGCACTTCCGCGGCACGCCCACCCGCTACTGGCTGGAGCACGTGCTCGTCGAGATCTTCGGCGTCACGCAGCGCCCGTCGGCCGAGACGGCCGACGCCCTGTACGACCAGGTGGCCGCGCGGCTCGCGGAGCAGGAGTTCCGTCCCCGCGCACTGCTCGACGCCTTCAACATCGAGGTCATCGCCACGACCGACCCCGCCTGGGCGACCCTCGACGCCCACGCGAAGCTCGCCGCCGACGGCTACGGCGACCGCGTGCTGCCCACCTTCCGGCCCGACCCCCTGCTGCACGTCGACCGCGCCACCTGGCGCGACGACGTCGCGCGGCTCGGCGAGGCGGCCGGCGTCGACGTCACGTCGTACGACCGCTACCTCGAGGCCCTGCGCGCGCAGCGCGAGCGCTTCGTCGCCGCGGGCGCGCGGGCCACCGACCACGGCCACCTGTACGCCGACACGGCGCCGCTGGACGACGCCGACGCCGCGCGCATCCTCGACAAGGCCCTCGCCGGCACGGTCACGGCCGCCGAGGCGCAGGCGTTCAGCGGGCACATGCTGTTCCAGATGGCCGCGATGTCGGCGGAGGACGGCCTCGTGATGCAGCTGCACCCCGGCGTGCTGCGCGACCACGCGAGCGCCCCGTTCGCCGCGTTCGGCCCGGACAAGGGCTACGACATCCCGGTGGTCACCGAGTTCACGCACTCGCTGCGCCCCGTGCTGGACGCCTTCGGCCACCACCCGGGCTTCCGGATGATCGCGTTCACGGTGGACGAGGACGTGTACTCGCGCGAGCTCGCTCCGCTGGCCGGCGTCTACCCGTCGCTGCGGCTCGGCGCCCCGTGGTGGTTCCTCGACGCCCCCGACGCGATGCGGCGGTTCCGCGAGGCCGCCACCGAGACGGCCGGGTTCAGCAACATGAGCGGCTTCGTGGACGACACCCGCGCGTTCTGCTCCATCCCCGCCCGGCACGACCTGGCCCGGCGCGTCGACGCCGGCTACCTGGCCCGCCTGGTGGCGGAGCACCGCCTCGACCTGGACGAGGCGGTCGACGTGGCCACCGACCTGACCTACCGCCTGCCGCAGGCGGCCTACTCCCGCCCCTGATCGTGGTGGGCGCGCAGAACGACGCACGACGAACGCTTGGAGTCACGCAGTGAAGATGGGTTTCCGCTGGTACGGCGAGGGCAACGACACGGTCACGCTGGACCACGTCCGGCAGATCCCCGGCGTCGAGACGATCGTGTGGAGCCTGCACCACAAGCAGGCCGGCGAGGTGTGGGAGCAGGCGGAGATCGACGCCGAGGTCGCACGCATCACCGGCCTGACCGACGAGGCCCGGGCCCGCGGCGTGACGCGCACGCTCGACGCCGAGGTGGTCGAGTCGGTCAACGTGCACGAGTCGATCAAGCTGGGGCGCACCGTCCTCGGGCTGAGCCGTGACGAGGCGATCGAGAACTACGTGACGACGCTCCGGCGGCTGGGCCGGGCCGGCGTGAAGGTGGTCTGCTACAACTTCATGCCCGTCTTCGACTGGCTGCGCACCGACCTGTGGCACCCGCTGCCCGACGGCTCGACCGCGCTGTTCTTCGAGAAGGCGGTCGTGGACCGGATGACGCCCGAGGGCCTCATCGCCGACATGGAGGCCGGGTCGCACGGCCTCACGCTGCCCGGCTGGGAGCCCGAGCGGCTCGCGGGCTTCACCGAGCTCAACGCCGCGTACGAGGGTGTCACGCACGAGGACATGTACGCGAACTACCGGTACTTCCTCGACGCGGTGGTCCCGGCGGCGGAGGAGGCCGGGATCAAGCTGGGCGTGCACCCGGACGACCCGCCGTTCGACGTCTTCGGCTGGCCGCGCGTCGTGTCGACGCCGGACGACCTGCAGCGCGTGCTCGACCTGCACCCGAGCCCGAACCACGGCCTCACGCTGTGCCTCGGCAGCTTCTCGGCGAACCCGGCGCAGGCGCCGCTCGCGGCGGACACCGTGCGCCGGTTCATGGACCGCATCCACTTCACCCACGTGCGGAACATCAAGCACTTCCCGAACGGCGACTTCACGGAGGTGGGGCACCGGGCGTGCGAGGGCGACGTCGACACGACCGGGATCATGAAGGCGTACGCCGAGGCCGGGTACACCGGCTACGTCCGCCCCGACCACGGCCGCCACCTGTGGGACGAGAACACCACGAACAAGCCCCGCCCCGGCTACGGCCTGTACGACCGCGCGCTGGGCATCCAGTACCTGCTCGGCGCGTGGGACGCGTTCCGTTACGCCGTCTGATCCGTCGGTCGGGCCCGTCGAGACCTGACGTCTCGACGGGCCCGCCCCGCGGACCCCCCCGGTGTGCATGTCGAAAACCCCAACGAGAGGGCAGGCATGCCCCACCAGACGACCGCCG
>NZ_JBHTVZ010000010.1:7597-18946 GCF_042792715.1 Isoptericola sp. NPDC056618
CTTCGCGCGGCCCGCCGCCGTCGCCCCCCCCCCCGCGGCGGCCCGGGGGCCCCGCGCCCCGCCCCGCCGCGGCGCCCCGCGGGCGCGCCCCGCGCCCGCCCCCCCCGCCCCCCCCCCCGCCCCCGACCGGCTGACCCGCCGGTTGAGCTTGTCGAAAACCCGACCGAGAGGCCTGTCATGCCCGACGAGACGACGTCGTCCGAAATCGTTGTCGACCCCGCGCCGCACGCGGCCTGGCTGCCCGACGGCGCGCTGGCCGCCGTCGGGCGACGCCGAGTCGCCGTCGTCGGCCCACCGGACGACGAGGTGCTCGTCACCGTGCGCCGCGAGGCGGAGCGCGCGACGTCCGCGTACGGCGGCGCCGTCGTCGGCCCCGACGACTCCCCCGACATCCTCCTCGAGGCATCGAGCGTGCTGGATTCCTCCTCCAACGGCCTGAATGAGGATCACGTCAGCACGCTCGATGCCGAGTCCGGGTTCGGGCTCGTGCGGGACGGCGGCCGGGTCACCGTCACGGCGGCCACGGCGACGGCGTTGCTGCACGGCTGGTTCCACGTGGTGCGGCTCGGCGAGACGGCGTTCACGGGGCCCGACGTCGACGAGCGGCACGCCCCCGCGTTCGCGCTGCGCGTGCTGGACCACTGGGACAACGTGGACGTGCACCCGGTGATGGGGCAGGTCGAGCGCGGGTACTCGGGCGGGTCGATCTTCTACGCCGACGGCCGGGTGCGCGACGACCTGTCCCGCGTCACGGCGTACGCGCGCCTGCTCGCCGCGACGGGCGTCGACCGGGTCTGCATCAACAACGTCAACGTGCACGCCCGCGAGGCGCGGCTGCTCACCGACGACCTGCTGGAGGTCGCGCGGGTCGCGGCCGCCCTGCGGCCGTACGGCGTGCGCACCCACCTCGCCGTGAGCTTCGCCGCGCCGATGACGCTCGGCGGCCTCACGACGTCCGACCCGCTCGACGACGACGTCCGCGCCTGGTGGCGCGCCGCCGCCGACCGCGTCTGGGCCGCGGTCCCGGACTTCGGCGGCTTCGTCGTCAAGGCCGACTCCGAGGGCCAGCCGGGGCCGTTCGCGTACGGGCGCGACCACGCCGACGGCGCGAACCTGCTGGCCGAGGCGGTCGCCCCGCACGACGGCGTCGTGCACTGGCGGGCGTTCGTCTACGACCACGCGCAGGACTGGCGCGACCGCTCCACCGACCGCGCCCGCGCCGCGTACGACCACTTCGCGCCGCTGGACGGCCGGTTCGCGGACAACGTGGTGGTGCAGGTCAAGCACGGCCCGATCGACTTCCAGACGCGCGAGGCGGTCTCGCCGGTCCTCGCGGGGATGCCCGCCACCCGGCTGGCCCTCGAGCTGCAGGTGACGCAGGAGTACACGGGCCAGCAGCGGCACGCGTGCTACCTCGCGCCGTGGTGGAGCGAGAACCTGGGCTTCCGGCCGTGGGGAGAGGGCGCGGACGGCGCCGCGGTGCGCGACGTCGTCGCCGGGCGCGGCACGTCCGCGCCGGCCGCGGTCGCGGACGCCGGGGGCGGGGGGATCGCCGCCGTCTCGAACGTGGGCGACGACCGGTTCTGGACCGGCCACCCGCTGGCGCAGGCGAACCTGTACGCCTTCGGGCGACTGGCGTGGGACCCGACGCTCGACCCGGCGACCATCCTCGACGAGTGGGTCGGCCTGACCTTCGCCGGGCCGGACGGCGGCGTCGAGCCGCGGGTCCGCGAGGCGCTGCACGCGGTGCTCGACGACTCGTGGCGCACCTACGAGTCGTACACCGCGCCGCTGGGCGTCGGTTTCATGGTGCGCCCCGGCCACCACTACGGCCCGGACGTGGACGGCTACGAGTACACGCCGTGGGGCACGTACCACTTCGCCGACCGCGACGGCATCGGCGTGGACCGCACCCGGGCCACGGGGACCGGGTTCACGGGCCAGTACCCGGCGCCCTGGCGTGACGTCTACGAGGACCTCGCGACCTGCCCCGACGAGCTGCTGCTGTTCTTCCACCACGTGCCGTACACGCACGTGCTGCGCTCCGGCGTCACCGTGGTCCAGCACGTCTACGACACGCACTTCGCGGGTGTCGAGCGGGTGCGCGAGGCCGTCGCGGCGTGGGAGTCGCTGGCCGACCTCGTCCCCGGCGCGCTCCCGCCCGACGTCGACGCCCGCGTCCGCGAGCGCCTCGCCGAGCAGCTGCGGTCGGCCGTCGAGTGGCGCGACCAGCTGAACACGTACTTCTTCCGGAAGTCCGGGATCCCGGACGCCCACGGCCGCACGATCCACTGAGCCGAGCGGCCCACGCGGCCGGGTCAGCCCGCGGCGAGCAGCTCCAGGGTGTCGACCACGCGGTGGGAGAACCCCCACTCGTTGTCGTACCAGGCCACGACCTTCACGTGCCGGCCGTCGACGCGCGTCAGCAGGGAGTCGAAGACCGCCGACGCCGGGTTGCCCGTGATGTCCGACGACACCAGGGGGTCCTCGGAGTACTCGAGCACCCCCGCCAGCGGTCCCCGCGCGGCCTCCCGGTAGGCGGCGAGCACGTCCTCGCGCGTCACGTCGCGCGCGACGGCGGCGTTCAGCTCGACGATCGAGCCCACCGGCACGGGCACCCGGATCGAGTCGCCCGAGAGCTTCCCGTCGAGGCGCGGCAGCACCAGCCCGATCGCCTTGGCGGCGCCGGTCGTGGTGGGCACGATGTTCACGGCGGCGGCGCGGGCGCGGCGAGGGTCGCGGTGCGGGGCATCCTGGAGGTTCTGCTCCTGGGTGTAGGCGTGCACGGTGGTCATGAACCCGTGCTCGATGCCGGCGAGGTCGTCGAGCACGGACGCGAGCGGCGCGAGCGCGTTGGTGGTGCACGACGCGTTGGAGACGATCGTGTGCGCGGCCGGGTCGTAGGCGCCGGTGTTGACGCCGGGGGCGAGCGTGACGTCCGCGCCGGCGGACGGCGCGCTCACGAGCACCTTGCGCGCCCCGGCGTCGAGGTGGGCGCGCGCCGCGTCGGCGGAGGTGAAGCGGCCGGTGGACTCGAGCACGACGTCGACGCCGAGCTCGCGCCACGGCAGGGCGCCGGGCTCGCGCTCCCCCAGCACGGCGACGCGGTGACCGTCGACGACGATCGCGTCGTCCTCGGCGGTGACCGGGCGGCCGAGCCGGCCGGCCGTGGTGTCGAAGGCGAGCAGCCGGGCGAGCGCCGCGGGCTCGGTGAGGTCGTTGACGGCGACGAGCTCGAGGTCGCTGTCGCGTTCGAGCAGCGCTCGCACCACGTTGCGCCCGATGCGGCCGAACCCGTTGATGGCGATGCGGGTCATGTGACCCTCCTTTCGTGTCGCCACCAGGCTCGCCGCCGTCGCACGAGCCGAACACCGGCGCGCACGCCACGGTCCGCAAGGATCTCGCCATGCCCGGGTCCCGGCACTCACTCCCCGCGGGCGAACGTGCGCCGGTACTCGCTGGGCGTCGTGCCGAGGATGCGCCGGAAGTGCGCGCGGAGGTTCGCGCCCGTCCCGAGCCCGACGTCGGCGGCGACCTGCTCGATGCTGCGCTCCGAGCGCTCCAGCAGCTCGCGCGCCACGTCCACGCGCACCCGCAGCACCCAGGCCATCGGCGTGTACCCGGTGTCGTCGGCGAACCGGCGCGAGAACGTGCGCGGCGAGACGGCCGCGTGCCGGGCCAGGTCCTCGAGGGCGAGGTCCTCGGTCAGGTGGTGCAGCACCCACTCGCGGGTGGCGGCGAACCGCTCACCGAGCGGCTCGGGCACGCTCCGGGGCACGTACTGCGCCTGGCCGCCGCTGCGGTAAGGCGCCGCGACGAGGCGGCGGGCCGCGTGGTTCGACGCCGCCACGCCCAGGTCGCCGCGCAGCACGTGCAGGCACAGGTCGATGCCCGACGCGGCGCCCGCAGACGTGAGCACGTTGCCCTCGTCGACGAACAGCACGTTCTCGTCCACCCGCACGCTCGGGTGCTTGGCCGCCAGCGCCCGCGTGTAGTGCCAGTGCGTCGTGGCGCGGCGGCCGTCGAGCAGGCCGGTGGCCGCGAGCGCGAACGCGCCGGTCGAGATGGCGGCCAGGCGCGCGCCGCGGTCGTGCGCGGCCAGGAGCGCGTCGACGACGGCGGGCGGCGGGTCGTCGCGGTCCGGGTGCCGGTACCCGGGGAGGAACACGACGTCGGCCCAGGCCAACGCCTCGAGGCCGTGGTCCAGGTGGTAGGAGAGGCCGTCCCCGCCGGTGACGAGCCCGGGCGCCGCGGCGCAGGCCCGCACCTCGTAGGGCATGCTCGGGCGCGTCGTGAAGACCTGCGCGGGGATGCCGACGTCGAGGGGCTTGGCGCCCTCCAGCACGAGGACGGCGACGCGGCGGCGGCGCTCCGGCGGGTGGGGCGGTTCCGGCACAGGAGGCAGCGTAGGCAGCGCGGGCGCCGCTACGCGCGGCCGGCGGGACGCGAGCGCGGGGAGACGATCCCCGACTCGTACGCGAACACGACGAGCTGGGCGCGGTCGCGGGCGCCGAGCTTGGTCATGGCGCGGCTGACGTGCGTCTTCGCGGTGAGCGGGCTGAGCACCATCCGCGCGGCGATCTCGTCGTTGGACAGGCCGTGGGCGACGAGGGCCACCACCTCGCGCTCGCGCGGCGTGAGCAGGTCGAGGCCGTCGGGGGCGATCGCGTCCGGGGGGCGGGCCACGAACTCGCTGATCAGCCGGCGCGTGATGGCCGGCGACAGCAGCGCGTCCCCGCGCACGGCGGCGCGCACGGCCTCGACGAGGTCGGCGGGCTCGGTGTCCTTCACGACGAACCCGCTCGCCCCGGCCCGCAGCGCCTCGAACACGTACTCGTCGATGCCGTAGTTCGTCAGCACGACGACGTGCACGCCCGCCAGCGCGTCGTCCGCCGCGATCTCGCGGGTCGCGGCGATGCCGTCGAGCCCGGGCATCTGCACGTCCATGAGCACGACGTCGGGCCGCAGCTCGCGTGCGAGGCGCACGCCGTCGTGCCCGTCCGCGCCCTCGGCGACCACCTCGACGTCGTCCTCCGCGTCGAGCAGCGCGCGGATGCCGGAGCGGATGAGCGCCTGGTCGTCGACGAGGCCGACGCGGATCACGCGCGGGCCGCCGGCTCGCCCGTGCCGGCCGCCGCCGCGGGCAGCCCGGACGGCGCCGGCAGCGGCAGGGCGACGCGCACGGAGAACCCGCCGTCCTCCCGCGGCCCGGCGTCGAGCGTGCCGCCGAGGGCGGCGACGCGCTCGCGCATCCCGGTGAGCCCGTGCCCGGGCTCCGGCGCACCCGGCGCGCCGCGGCCGTCGTCGTCGACCCGCAGGGTGAGCTCGCGGGCCTCGAACGTCACGCGCACGGTCGCGGTCGCCGCCGGGCCCCCGTGCCGGGCGACGTTGGTGAGCGCCTCCTGCACCACGCGGTACGCGGCCTGGTCGGTCTCGGCGGGCACGGTGCGCCGGGCGCCGGCGACCCGCACGGTGGTGGGCACCCCCGCGTTCTCCGCGCGCTCGACGAGGGCCCCGAGCCGGTCGAGACCGTTCCCGTTGGGCTCGCCGTCGCGCCGCAGCACGTCGAGGGTCGAGCGCAGCTCGCGGGCGGCGTCCGTGCTGGCCTCCTGGATCGCGAGCAGCGCGGGCGGCGGCTCCTCGCCCCGCTTGCGCGCGAGGTGGGCGGCCACGCCCGCCTGCATCTTGATCACGGAGATGCTGTGCGTCAGGGAGTCGTGCAGCTCGCGGGCGATGCGCAGCCGTTCCTCGACGGCGCGGCGCCGGGCGACCTCGTCGCGCGTGCGCTCGGCGTCCTCGGCCCGCTGCTCCACCTCGCGCACGTACGCGCGCCACTGGAGCACCGCCACGCCGGCGACGCCGAGGGACACCAGCCAGCCCGCCGCGAGGATCCGCTCCCGTGCCCGTCCCGTTCCCATCCCGGCAGCGTAGGTGCGGCCCGGGAGCCGCCGCATCCGGCGCGGGGAGCACCCTGCGCGTACTCCCCGCGCGGTAGGACCACGCCGGGCCGACGCCCGGCCCGGTAGCCGCAGGTGTCGCCGACGGGCGGACGCGCCGGGGCACCCCCGCCGCGAAGGATCGACCCGACGGATCAGCAAGGACGCCCTCAGCAGGACGCCCGAGGACCGAGGAGAACAGCCATGAGCATCCCGGCACCGAGCACCCCAGCACTCAGGCGCACGCCCGCCGGGCTGGGCGACGTCGTCGTCCCCGGCGACCACGACTACGACGACGCGCGACACACCGTGTTCGCCACCGGCTCCCCCGCCCTGGTCACGCGCCCCCGCCACGAGGCGGAGGTGGCGGCCGCCGTGACGTACGCGGCCCGCGCGGGGCTGCCGCTGTCGGTCCGCTCGGGCGGGCACGGCCTCACCGGCCACGCCACGAACGACGGCGGGATCGTCGTGGACCTGCGCCACCTGGACGCGGTCGAGGTGGTGGACCCGCACCGGCGCCTGGTGCGCGTGGGCACCGGCGCGACGTGGGGGCGGGTCGCGGCGGCGCTCGCGCCGCACGGCCTGGGGATCTCCTCCGGCGACACCGCGAGCGTCGGTGTGGGCGGGCTGACGCTCGGCGGCGGCATCGGGTGGATGGTGCGCCGGCACGGCCTGGCGGTCGACGCCGTGGTCGGGGCCCGGGTGGTGCTCGCCGACGGACGGACGGTGGTGGCGAGCCCGGACTCGCACGCGGGCCTGTTCTGGGCGTTGCGCGGCGGGGGCGGCCACGTCGGCGTCGTGACGAGCCTCGACCTCGTCGCGGCCCGCGTGGGCGACGTCCGCTACGGCGCGATCTCCTTCGCCCCCGACGACCCGGCCGGCCTCGTCGCGGGCTGGCGCGACGCCCTGCGGACGGCCGACGAGGAGCTGAGCAGCACGTTGGTGCTGGCGCCGGCCAGGGGTGACCGTCCGGCGTCCGCGTCGGTCCTGGTGTGCGCGTCGCACGACGACGCGGCCGCGGCCGGGCGGTCGATCGAGCCCCTGCGGCGCCTCGGCACCGTGCTCGCCGACGACGTCGCGACCGTGCCGTACGCCGACGTCCTCGCCGCGGGCGGCCACCACCCGCCGGGGGTGCGCCTCGTCGGCCGCAACGTGCTGGTGCCGCGGCTCGACGACGACGCCGTGGCGGCCGTCGTCGCGGCGTCCACGGGCGCGCGGCCGCTCGCGCTCGCGCTGCGCGCCCTCGGCGGCGCGGTCTCGCGGGTGCTGCCCGACGAGACGGCCTTCGCGCACCGCGACGCCGAGGCGCTGGTGGTGGGCGGCGCCGTCGTCCCCCAGGACGCGCCCGACGCCGACGTCGAGGCCGCTCTGGCCGGCTGGCGCGGCGTCGCGGCCCACGGCACCGGCGCGTACGTGAACTTCCAGGGCACCGCCACCGCGGCCGACCTGGACGCGGCGTACCCGCCCGCGACGCTCGCCCGGCTGCGCGCGGTCGAGCGCTCCTACGACCCGGGCGCCCTGTTCGCGCGCCGCCTCGACGGCGCGCCCCGTGCCGTGGCCGGCCCGGGGACGTCGTCGTGAGCGCCGCGTTCGAGGCCGAGGGCCTCGTCAAGAGGTTCGGCGCGACGACGGCGCTCGACGGCGTCGACCTGCGCGCCGAGCGCGGCACGGTGCTCGGCGTCCTGGGGCCCAACGGGGCGGGCAAGACCACCGCCATCCGGGTGCTGGCCACGCTGCTGCGGCCGGACGCCGGGAGGGCCACGGTCGACGGCGTGGACGTGGGCCGCGACCCCGTCGCGGTGCGGCGCCGTATCGGCCTCACCGGCCAGTACGCCACGGTCGACGAGGACCTCACGGGCGTCGAGAACCTCGTGCTGTTCGGTCGCCTGCTCGACCTGCCGACGCCCGAGGCCCGCGCCCGCGCCACCCGGCTCCTGGACCGGTTCGGGCTCGCCGACGCGGGCGGCCGGCGCGCCTCCACCTACTCCGGCGGGATGCGCCGCCGCCTCGACCTGGCGGCCAGCCTCGTCGGCTCGCCCAGCGTCCTGTTCCTCGACGAGCCCACGACCGGCCTCGACCCGGGCAGGCGCGAGGAGCTGTGGCAGACCATCCGGTCGCTCGCCGACGACGGCACCACCGTGCTCCTCACCACGCAGTACCTGGAGGAGGCCGACGCCCTGGCCGACGAGATCACCGTGATCGACGGCGGCCGGGTCATCGCCCACGACACCCCGGCGGGGCTGAAGCAGCAGGTCGGCGGGCAGACGGTGGTCGTGCGCCCGCGCGACCCGGGCCAGGTCGGCACCGCGGCGGTCGTCGTCGCGCGCGCCACCGGGCAGGACGTCGCGCCGCCCCGCGGCGGCGCGGTCACGGCGTCCGTGGACGACGAGCGCGTGTTCGCCGCCGTCGTGCGCGGGCTCGAGGACGCGGACGTCGCGGTCACCGAGCTGGCGCTGCGCCTGCCCGGCCTCGACGAGGTCTTCTTCGCCCTGACCGACGGCCCCCGCACCACCCCGAGGGAGGAACCATGACCACCACCGCGACGACCGCCCCCACCGCGCCGGCCCACCGGGTCGGCACGACGCCCGCGCGCCGCTGGCCGCTCGCCCGGCACAGCCTCGCCCTGGCGCGCCGCGCCCTCGTCAAGACCCGGCGCAACCCGGGCGAGCTGGCGGACGCGGTGATCCTGCCGGTCGTGTTCCTGGTGCTGTTCGTCTACCTGTTCGGCGGGGCGGTCGCGGGGTCCACGCAGGAGTACCTCCAGTACCTGTTCCCCGGGATCCTCGTGCTCACCACCGTGCTCACGGGCCAGGTCGCGACCGGGCTCAGCATCGTGCAGGACATGAAGAAGGGCGTGTTCGACCGGTTCCGCAGCATGCCCGTGCCGCGCGCCTCGATGCTGCTGGGCTCCGTCCTCGCCGACGGCGTCCGGTACGTCATCGCCCTCGCCGTGCTGTTCGGCGTCGGGTACGCGCTCGGCTTCCGGGTCGAGACGGGGCTGCTGCCGGCCCTCGCCGCGTGCGGGCTGGCGATCGTCCTCGGCTTCTCCCTGTGCTGGCTGACCGTGCTCGTGGCGGTGCTGCTGCGCGACGAGATCATGGTGTCCACCGTGGGCTTCCTGCTGCCGTTCCCGCTCGTGTTCGGCACCGGCATGGCGGCGCCGGTCGAGACGATGCCGGGCTGGCTGCAGGCCTGGGCCGGGGTGAACCCCGTGAGCCGGGCGATCGAGGCCAGCCAGGGCCTGCTGCTCGGCGGCCCGGTCGCCGGGCCGGTCACCGCCACCCTGCTCTGGAGCGCGGCCTTCCTCGCCGTCTTCGGCACCGCCGCCGTGGTGGTCTACCGCCGGGTCGTCTGACGGCCGGCGACGCGGCGGATCCGAAACGTTTCAGGTCCTTGACAGGGCGACGGCGAGCCCGGAAGGGTCGTCGAAGCGCTTCGACATCCGGAGGGCGCGACGGTCCACCGGCGGTCGGGGCGCGACGTCCACCACCCGTGCGCGACGAAGGGCACACCACCGTGAAACGACCGCTCAGGACGACGCTCACCGCGCTCGCGGCGGGCCTCGCGCTCGCCGCCGGGCTCGCCGCCCCGGCCGGCGCCGCACCGGCGCACCCGCAGCACCCCGCACACCCGGCCCACCCCACGCACCCCACGCATCCGGCGCACCCCGCGCATCCGGCGCACCCCGCGCACCCGCACCGCGCCGCCGACGCGGCCGAGACGGTGGCCGCGATGCAGCCGGGCTGGAACCTCGGCAACTCGCTCGACTCCGTGGGCGCGGACGAGACCGCCTGGGGCAACCCGCGCGTCACGCCCGAGCTGATCGCCGCTGTCAAGGACCAGGGGTTCCGCAGCATCCGCGTCCCGGTCACCTGGGACGACCACCAGGGCGGCGCCCCGGACTTCACCCTCGACGCGGCGTACCTCGACCGCGTCGAGGAGGTGGTCGACCAGGCGCTCGCCGAGGACCTGTACGTGCTGCTCGACATCCACCACGACTCGTGGATCTGGACGAACGCGATGTCCTCCGACCCGGACGGCGTCCGCGACCGCTTCCGCGCCACGTGGGAGCAGCTCGCCGAGCGCTTCCGCGACCACCCGGCCGGGCTGCTCTTCGAGAGCCTCAACGAGCCCCAGTTCGCCGGCGTCGACGACGCGCAGGGCGACGTGCTGCTCGACGACCTCAACACCGTGTTCCACGAGGTGGTCCGGGCGTCCGGCGGCGGCAACGCCGACCGCGTGCTCGTGCTGCCCACGCTGCACACCAACGCCGGGCAGGAGCGGCTCGACGCGCTCGCCGGCACCATCGCCGAGCTCGACGACCCGAACCTCGCCGCCACCGTGCACTACTACGGCTACTGGCCGTTCAGCGTGAACGTCGCGGGCGGCACCCGGTTCGACGACGTCGCCCTGGCGGACATGACGGGCACGTTCGACCGCGTGCGCGCCACGTTCGTCGACCAGGGGGTCCCTGTGATCCTCGGCGAGTACGGGCTGCTCGGCTTCGACCGCCACACCGGCACGATCGAGCAGGGCGAGAAGCTGACGTTCTTCGAGGAGCTCGGCCACCAGGCGCGCCAGGCGGGCGTCACGACCATGCTCTGGGACAACGGGCAGCACCTCGACCGCACCGGGTTCACGTGGAGCGACCCCGAGCTGTGGGCACAGATCTCGTCGAGCTGGACCACCCGGTCCGGCACGGCCTCCACCGACCAGGTGTTCGTCCGCCCGGGCGACGTGGCCGCGCAGACCGTCACGCTCGAGCCGCACGGCACGCAGCTCGAGGGGCTGTTCCTCGACGGCGAGCCGGTCCCGGCCGCGGACGCCGCCGTCGCGGGCGACGAGGTGACCCTCGCGGCGGACTACCTGACGCGGCTGGTCGGCGACGGCGCGTACGGCGAGCACGCCACGCTCGAGGCGCGCTTCTCGGCGGGGGTGCCGTGGCGGATCCACGTGATCGCGGCCGACACCCCCGTGCTCGCCGACGCCACGGGCACCGTGGCCGGCGGCGTGTCGGTCCCCACGGAGTTCCGCGGCGACCGCCTCGCCACCATGGCCTCCGTATACGCCGACGGCACGGGCGCCGGTCCGCAGAGCTGGACGCCGTTCCAGGAGTTCGACGCGTCGTTCGCCCCGGACGAGGAGGCCGGCGCCGTCCTGCTGCGCCCGGCCTACCTCGCCACCCTGCGCGACGGCGAGCCCGTCTCGCTGACGTTCCACTTCTGGAGCGGGGACACCGTCGACTACACCGTCACGCGCAGCGGCGACACGGTCACCGGCACCGTCGGCTGACCCGACGTCTGCATCGAGCGTGGGGGAATTATAATAAATCGGGCCCAAAGATGGTGATATAAAAAAGCGCGGTGGATGGGGGGGGGGGGGGGAGCCCGGGGCGCGGGGGACGACGACGGCG
>NZ_JBHTVZ010000010.1:18956-31149 GCF_042792715.1 Isoptericola sp. NPDC056618
GTGCTGAATTGATCCTCATGCGGCCCATATGAGGATCAATTCAGCACGCTCGTTCCTTCTGGGGGTGCCGGTCAGCCGTGCTCGCGGAGGACGACGACGTCGGTGGGCTCGAGGTGCAGGGTCTCCCCCGCGACGACGGCTCTCCCGGTGAGCAGGTCCGTGCCCGAGGCGTGAGCCGCGACGTCGACGGCGGCGGTCGCATGGTTCAGCACGAACGCCGTCCGCGCGCCGTCCGCTCCCTGCCGCACGGCGAGCTCGACGTCGTCGGCGTCGGCGTACGGCCCCACGAGCCCGTGCCGGTCGAGCACGCGGCGGACCACCCACGCGACGCCCGCGGCGTCCAGCGCCGTCGCGACGTACCAGGCCTCGCCGCCGTCCGCCCCGCCGTCCTCCCCGCCGTCGTGGCCGCCGGGACGGTGGCGCGTCACCGCGGGCGTGCCGGCGTAGAACTCGGCGCCGTAGGTGCCGACCACCTCCGCGCCCTGCGGCACGAGCACCTCGAACACGAGCGCGGCGTCGGAGACGACGTCGTCGCCCGCGCCGTCCTTGAGGGTGACGGGGTTGGTGACGCCCGGCTCGGCGGAGTCCGTCTCCTCCACGCGCAGGCCGAACAGCCGGCCGAGCGGGCCGGGGGCGTCCATGAGGAACGCGTTCGCGTCCTCGTCCGCACGGCCGGACCAGTACGACGCGAGCACCGAGCCGCCGCGCGCGACGACGCCCTCGAGCCGGTCGGCGACGTCGCCCTTGAGCACGTGCAGCATGGGCGCGAGCACGACGTCGTAGCGGGCCAGGTCGGCGGTCGCCGGCACGACGTCGACCTGCGCCCCCGCCTGCCACAGCGCGCGGTAGTAGGCGAGCACGGTGTCGACGTAGCGGGCGTGCCGGTTGAAGCCGTCCGTCATCTCCGCGGCCCACCAGGAGTCCCAGTCGAAGAGCAGGGCCACGCGGGCGGGCGTGCGCGCGCCGAGGACGGCGTCGCCCAGCGCGTCGAGCTCCGCCCCGAGGGCCGCGACCTCCCGGAACGCGCGGGTGTCGGTGCGGCCGGCGTGGTCGAGGACGGCGCCGTGGTACTTCTCGCACGCGCCCCTCGACTGCCGCATCTGGAAGTACAGGACCGCGTCCGCGCCGTGCGCCACCGCCTGCCACGACCACAGCCGCAGCACGCCCGGCCGCTTCACCGGGTTGACGTCGCGCGACGCGGTGATGGTCGGCGTCTGCTCCATGACCCAGAACGGCGCACCGTCCTTCAGGCCGCGCATGACGTCGTGGGCCAGCGCCATGCGGGCGTGCTCGCGCTGCCCCGGCGGGTAGTTGTCCCAGGAGGCGAAGTCGAGGTCGGCCGCCCAGCGGTGGTAGTCGATCGGCCGGAACATGCCCATGAAGTTCGTGGTCACGGGCGTGGTCGCGTCGTGCTCGCGGATGCGCGCCTTCTCGTCGCGGAAGTTCGCCAGCATCGCGTCGGACATGAAGCGCCGGTAGTCGAGCGTGATCCCCTGGAAGGCGGTGTGGTCGGGCCCGCGCCAGTGCTCGCTGAGCATGTTCGGCGGCACGACCTGCTCCCAGTCGGTGAACGTGTGCGACCAGAACGCCGCGTTCCACGCGTCGTTCAGGCGCTCGAGCGTGCCGTACCGCTCCCGCAGCCAGACCCGGAAGCCCGCCGCGCACAGGTCGCACCAGCAGCCGCCGTCGAACCCGCCGTACTCGTTGCCGACGTGCCACGCGACCAGGCCGGGCGTGCCCGCGTACCGCTCGGCGAGACGCCCCGCGAGCTCCGCGGACAGCCGCCGGTACACCGGCGAGCTGGGGCACGCGTTGTGCCGCTGCCCGTACACGTGCCGCCGGCCCTGGAAGTCGGTGCGCTCCACCTCGGGGTGGCGGTGCGCGAGCCACGGCGGCAGCGCGCCGGTCGACGTCGCGAGCACGACGTCGCGGCCCGCGGCCACGGTGCGCTCGACGATCGCGTCGAGCAGCGCGAAGTCGTAGGTGTCCTCGTCGGGCTGCAGCGTCGCCCAGGAGAAGACGTTGAGCGTCACCGTGTCGATCGACGCCAGGTCGAACGCGGCGTGGTCGGCCTCCCACACCTCCCGCGGCCACTGCTCGGGGTTGTAGTCGCCGCCGTAGCGGATCTTGCGTCCGGCGGGCAGGTGAGCAGGCATACGGACGATCTCCAGGTCGAGGGCGGGGTTTCAGGCGACGAAGCGCGCGCGGACGTCGTCGAGCACGGGCTGCGCGACGCGCAGCAGGAAGGCGAGCCACGCGGCGGCGACGAGTGCGAGCACCGGCTCGCCCACCACCCACACCACGCCGCCCGCCACCACGACGAGCGCGAGCAGGCCGACGGCGACGAGCGGCCGCCGTCCCAGGTAGTAGACGGACAGCCGGGCCACGTCGCGGGCCCGGAACGAGAAGAGGGACGCGAGCACCAGCGCCTGCACCGCCCAGAGCAGCACGCCGAGCCCGACCAGGCCGAGCACGACGGCGTAGGGCACGGAGATGCCGGCGGTCTCGCGGTGCACCACCGACGTGAGGACGACGCCGAGCACCGCCGTCGCCGGCACCCACAGCCGCAGCGCGTCGAGCCAGCTCAGCCGCAGTCCGCGCACGAACGTGCGGCCCGGCACGGGCTCGTCGGCGCCCGCCCGCGCGTGCAGGGCGAAGAGCCCCGCGGCCAGGAACGGCGCCGCCGGCACCAGGCACAGCGGCACCAGCAGCGCGTTGCCGGTGGACCGGTCCAGGAGCGCGAGCAGCACCAGCGTCGGCACGCAGCCCAGGGCGACGAGCGCCCCCACGACGACGTACCAGTAGACGCGCGCCGTGATCCGGCCCAGCACGCCGTCCCCGAACTCGCGGGGCGTCCCGGCCGCCGCCGCCATCAGGACGCCTCCCCGGCGCGGTCCTGCCCTCGACCGTGCTCTCGACCGAGGATCCGCGCGTCGTCGAGCCAGGGCGGCGTCTCGTCGTGCACCGGGTCGATCTCCACCAGCGTCACCTCGTGCCGGGCGAGCGTGAGCGTCAGGTCGACCCGGCCGCCCGACACCTCGAGCGAGGTGTGCGAGCGCCCCGGCACGGACGCCTCGTGCAGCAGGTCGAGCTGCCGCGCGGTCGGCGACGCCGGCCGGCCCAGGTGCCGCCACGCGCTGACCGCGTTGCCCTCGTCGTCGTTCACGCGCGACCGGTGCACCGACGCCCGACGCGTCGCCGCGCCACCGACCGGGACGCTCAGCCGCAGCTCGTGCCGGTCCGGCTCCGGGGCGTCGTCGGAGCCGCCCACGGGCTGCCAGGCCAGCACCGTCACCCGGCCGCGGCCGTCGCGCGTCACCAGATGGTCGAGGCCCCGGTGCAGCACGTCCTCGCCCATCCGTGCCATGAAGGCGTAGAGGTGGAACACCGGCTTGCGCAGCTGCCGGTGCCCGAGCATCCCGAAGCCGCCGTGGAAGACCGACGTCGGCACGTTCTCCTCCTCGAAGACGTCACAGAACGTCCAGTAGGAGAAGGAGTCCACGAGGTCGCCGCCCTCGGAGAGCACGGGCGCCAGCGACGCCGCCTGGTAGGCCGTGTCGTGCACGGGGTTGTCCGGGCGGTAGCTGGTGCTGAACTCGGTGACGTGGGCGGGCAGCCCCTCCAGGCGCGTGCCCGCCAACAGCTTCGCCGGGGCGGCGAACTGGTCCAGCAGGTTCCGGGGATGCCGCAGCGTCTGGTAGGTGCCGAACGGCACGTGCTGCGCGGGGCCGCTCGTGTAGGCGTGGAAGGACACGAAGTCCACCGGGACGTCCCGGCGCTCGACGAACTCCGCGAACGGTGCCCACCACTCGTCCGCACCGGGCGAGATCGCCGGCCCGCCCACCTGCAGGTCGGCGTCGACCTCCTTCACGGCGGCCGCGGTGACCTCGTAGAGCCGGAGGTACGCCTCCTGCGACGCGCCCTCCCAGAACTGCACGAGGTTCGGCTCGTTCCACACCTCGACCGGCCACCGCCGCACCTCCTCGAGGCCGTAGCGGTCGATCGCGTGCCGCAGCACCGCCTGGACGAGGGCCGCCCACTCGCGGTGGTCGCGCGGCGGCGTGACGTTGCCCTTCCACCAGAACACGGTCTGCTCCCCCGACGCGAGCGCCGACGGCATGAACCCGAGCTCGAGGAACGGCCGGATCCCCTGCGCGAGCCACGCGTCGACGACCTGGTCGGCGTAGGTGAACCCGTACCGGGTGCCGCGGTGGCCCGCCGCGTCGTAGGGGCGGTGGATCCCGACGTCGTCCGACAGCAGGCCGTGGCCCCGCACGTGGCGGAACCCGATCTCCCGCTGCACCACGGCGAGCGAGTCCTGGTAGTCCTGGCGCAGGGCGAGGTTGAGGCGGCCGGTGCCGACGCACCGCCGCCACGCGTCGGAGAGCGTGGCGGCGGGCGCGTCGGGGACGACGGTGGTGGTCAGTGCTCAGCCCTCCTGGCGCGCCAGGGCGGTGTTCATGGTGTCGATGAACTGCTGGGAGCTCAGGCCCTCGATCTGCGCCACGTAGGCGTCCCACTCCTCCAGGGGCTTCTTGCCGGTGATGAACGCCGCGGTCGCCGCGGCGACGGCGTCCTTGATCTGCGTGTCCAGCAGCGTGTTCTGCTCCAGCTCCATCTCGTCGAGCCGGGCCGCGGGCGCGACCGGGAGCATCGTCTTCGCGTCCAGCACCGTGTTGGTCCAGTCCTTGATCTCGTCCGGCATCATGGCCTGGATGTACTTCTGCGAGGAGCCGTTGGCCAGCACGAACACGCCGTTGCTGTAGCCGAAGTCCTTGTTCAGGAACTTCTCCGCACCCGGGTTCATCGGGCCCCAGGTGATGTCCTCGTTCAGCGCCGGGGTGCCGTCGGAGCCCGCGGAGTAGGTCTCGCCCTCGACGCCGAACGTGCCGAACTCGATGCCCTCGTCGGAGAAGTACTGCCAGTCGACGTACTGCAGCAGCGCCTTGAAGTACGGCTTGTCCGCCGCGTCGGAGGAGATCATGACGCCGGAGGTGAAGCGGCCGGAAGGCACGTTGCTGCCGGCGGGGCCGCCCGGGACGGTGAGCAGGCGGGTGCTGAACTTCTTGCCGGCGTCCTCGATCGCCGTGCGGTACGCGGTGAGCTCCTGCGTGTTGGCGGACACCGCGGCGGACTTGCCGGAGACGAACTTCTGCTTGGCCTGGTCGTCCGACTGCGTGATCTCCGGGTCCATGGTGCCGTCGGCCACCCAGCCGTGCACCGTCTCCACGAGCTGCTTGTACGCGTCGGTGGTGCCGGTCAGCTCGAACGCGCCGGCGTCCTCGTCGTAGTGGGCGTTGTTGTAGCCCCAGCCCGCGGCGGTGTCGAAGTTCGGCGCCATGACGTTGAGGAGGGAGCCGAGCGGGTTCGGGTTCTCGTTCCAGCGGTCGGAGAACGCGTACGTGACGTCGGGGTTGGCCTCCTGGACCTTCTTCAGGTCCTCGCCGAACTCGTCCCAGGTCTTCGGGTCCTCGGTGATCCCCGCCTTCTTCCACATGTCGTCGTTGATCATGACGGAGTACTGCACGTCGGGCTTCTCCCGCAGCCCGGGCAGCAGGTAGAACTTGCCGTCCTCCTGCCGCAGGTTGTCGAGGTCCTCCTGCAGGCCCCACTTCTCGATCTTGTCCGCGAAGTTCGGCATGTAGTCCAGGTAGTCCGACACCGGCAGGATCGCGCCGCCGGAGACGAACTGTGTCTCAGAGCCGGCGTACGTGACCGGCATCAGGTCCGACGCCTCGCCGGAACCGATGAGCAGCGCCTTCTTCTGGTCCCAGTCGGCCAGCGGGATGTCGGTGCGGTCGAAGGTGACGTTGCGGTCGGACTCGAGGTGCTGGAACACCGACCAGTCGTCCTTCACCGGGTAGTCGGGCATGTCGCGGTACATGAGCGAGAACGTCACCGGCTCGGTGGCCTTGAAGGCGGAGCCGACGGCGAAGTCGTCCATCGCGCCGACGGAGTGCTCGGCGTCGATGGTGGCGGCCGCGGCCGTGCTCGCGCCGTCGCCGCCCCCGTCGTCCCCGCCGCTGCCGCAGGCGGCGAGGCCCAGGGCCAGGGTGGTCAGCGACGCGGCCGCGACGGCCGCCCGCATCCGGGTGTTCCTCATGTCTTCTCCTCGTGTGACGAGCGTCGTCGCTCTCGAGCGGGATGTGGTGCGTGCAGTGCGGGTGATGACCGGCCGTCAGCCCTTGACGGAGCCGAGCATCACGCCGGAGACGAAGTACCTCTGGATGAAGGGGTAGAAGCAGATGATCGGCAGCACGGTGAGCAGCATCGTCACCGACTGGATGTTGGCGCCGATCTGCACCGTGTCCGCGCCCGAGATCCCGGCCGCCGGGTTCGACGCCGCGGCGATGAGGTTGCGCAGGTAGACGGTGACCGGGAAGAGCTCCTTCTGGTCCAGGTACAGGAAGGCGCTGAACCACGAGTTCCACATGCTCACGGCGTAGAACAGCGTCATGGTGGCCAGCACCGCCTTGGACAGCGGCAGCACGATCCGGCCGAAGATCCCGTAGGTGGTGAGCCCGTCGATCGCCGCGGCTTCCTCGAGCTCGGCCGGGAAGTTCTCGAAGAAGGACTTCATGACCAGGAGGTTGAACACCGAGATCGCGCCGGGCAGCACGATCGCCCAGAGGGTGTTGCGCATGCCCAGGACGTCGGCGACGAGGATGTAGTTCGGGATCAGGCCGCCGCTGAAGAACATCGTGAACACGGCGATCCCGATGAAGAAGCTCCGCCCCTTGAGGTGCCGGCGGCTCAGCGCGTACGCGTACGGGGTGGTGAGCGCCATCGAGATGAGGGTGCCCAGCACGGTGTACACGACCGTGTTCTTGTAGTTGGTCCAGAACATCGCGTCGCCCATGACGACGTCGAAGGTCTCCAGGTTGAAGCCGCGCGGCAGCAGGTTCACCTCGCCCGCGGCGATGAAGCCCTCCGAGGAGAACGCCTTCGCCACCAGGTTGACGAACGGGTAGAGCGTCACCGCGCACACGACCAGCAGCGCGAGGACGTTCACCACCCGGAAGGCCCGGTACCCGGGGGTGTCCTTGACGGTGGTCGGCTCGTGCCGGACCGCAGCGAGGTCCGGGGTCGACGTTTCGATCACCACAGCGAGGCTCCCACCAGGCGGCGCGACGCATAGTTCGCGGAGAGGACGAGGACCAGTCCGATGAGGGCCTCGAAGAGGCCGATCGCCGCACCGTAGGAGAACTGGGCCGACTGGATGCCCACGCGGTACAGGTACGTCGAGATGACGTCCGCCGTGGAGTAGATCAGCGGGTTCTGCAGCAGCAGGACCTTCTCGAACCCGACCGCCATGAAGGAGCCGATGTTGAGGATGAGCAGCACCATCATCGTGGGGCGGATGCCCGGTAGCGTGACGTGCCAGGTCTGCTGCCAGCGGTTCGCGCCGTCGATCCGGGCCGCCTCGTAGAGCTGGTCGTCCACCGTCGTCAGCGCGGCGAGGTAGAGGATCGTGCCCCACCCGACGGTCTGCCAGACCTCCGAGCTCACGTAGATCGAGCGGAACCAGTCGGGCTGCTGCATGAACGCGATCGCGTCGCCGCCGAACGCCTCCACGACCTGGTTCACCGTGCCGCTCACCGCGGTGAGCTGCAGCACGAGGCCGGCGACGATGACGATCGACATGAAGTGCGGCAGGTACGAGATCGTCTGCACGATCTTCTTGAACCGCCGCGAGCGCAGCTCGTTCAGCATGAGCGCGAGGACGATCGGCAGCGGGAAGCAGATCACCAGCGTCAGCAGGCCCAGGATCACCGTGTTCCCGAACACCTGCCAGAACTGTTGGTTGTGGATGAACATGTCGAAGTAGTAGAAGCCGACCCACTCGTCGCCCAGCGGGCTGCCGCCCGGGCGGAACCGGCGGAACGCGATGACGTTCCCGATCATCGGCACGTACTTGAAGATCAGGAAGAACAGCACCGGCAGGACGACGAACGAGTACAGCCGCCAGTCCTTGCGCAGCGCCTGGCGCCACGTGGTGCGCGTCCGCCGCCGCGGTTCGTCCCGCGGTGGTGGTGACGACGGTGCGTCGTCGATCGGTGGGACGGTCGTCACCATCCCTGCGGCCTGCGCCATGAGTCCCCCAGCCGTCACGTCGTCGTGCGGTCCGCCGGTCGCAACCTCGCGCCGACGACCCGAAAGTTTCGTCATTGAAAACGTTCTCCAACTGCGGCCGAGAGTAGGGGGAGCCTTCGGTGGTGGTCAAGCACCCGGCCGATCACGGTCTGATCACGGCGCCCAGGAACGCCCGGAAGACCCCCGACGTCGTGTACGGTCGAGCCGAAACTTGCGAGCGGTCGCGCGGAACCCCAGCGACCCCGCACCACGACTGGACGGACGATGAGCACCCCTACCCCGCAGGGCCCCGCACCGACGATCGCCGAGATCGCCCGGGAGCTGGGCGTGTCCGCGCCCACGGTGTCCAAGGTGCTGAACGGCAGGACCGACGTCGCGCCGGCCACCCGCGACCGCGTGGAGGCCGCGCTGGAGCGGCACCGCTACCGGCGCCGCCGGGCGGCGACCCCGCCGGTCGGCGCGGGGCTCGTGGACCTCGTCTTCCACCGGGTGGGCTCGGCGTGGTCCACGGAGATCATCCGCGGCGTGGAGGACGCCGCCGCGGCCGCCGGGGTGAGCGTCATCCTGTCCGAGCTGGGCGGGAAGCACCGCCCGCCGTCCACCTGGCTCGAGACGACGCTCTCGCGCCCGCCGCTGGGCGTGCTGCTCGTCGCGGCCAGCCTCAGCGCCGCGCAGCGGCCGCGCCTCACCACGCGCGGCATCCCCTACGTCGTCATCGACACCGACGGCGAGCCCCCGCCCGACGTGCCCACGGTGGGGTCGGACAACTGGAGCGGGGGGCTCGCGGCGACGCGGCACCTGCTCGAGCTGGGGCACCGGCGCATCGCCGCGATCTCCGGCCCGGGCAACATGCTGTGCGCCCGCGCGCGCCTCGACGGCTACCGCACGGCGCTCGAGGAGGCCGGGATCGGCTTCGACCCCGCGCTGGTGCGGTCGGGCAACTTCGAGGTGGAGTCCGGTTACCGCTCCGGCAGCGAGCTGCTCGACCTGCCCGAGCGCCCGACCGCCGTCTTCGCCGGGTCCGACATGCAGGGCATCGGGCTGCTCCGGGCGGCGCAGGAGCGCGGCATCTCCGTGCCGCGCGACCTGTCCGTCGTCGGGTACGACGACCTACCCCTCGCGAACTGGACCACGCCCGCGCTCACCACCGTGCGTCAGCCGCTGGTCGAGATGGCGACCACGGCCACCCGGCTGCTGCTCGACCTCGCCCGCGGCGAGACCCCGATGGCCCGGCGGGTCAACCTCGCCACCGGCCTCGTCGTCCGGGAGTCCACCGCTCCCCCGGCACCCTGACGAACGGCATCGAGCGCGCTGAATTGCTCCTCAAACGGCCGGTTTGAGGAGCAATTCAGCACGCTCGATGCGTGGGACGGGTCAGCGCTGGACGCGCGCGCTGCCGCCGCCGGCCAGCTTGGCGACCTCGGCGAGGGTCGCCGTCGTCGTGTCACCGGGCGTGGTCATGGCGAGCGCGCCGTGCGCGGCGCCGTACTCGACGGCCTGCTGCAGCGAGTCGAGCTCCATGAGGCCGTAGGCGAGGCCGGAGGCGAACGAGTCGCCGCCCCCCACGCGGTCGAAGATCTCCAGGTCCGCGCGGTGCGTGGCCTCGACGAAGCCCTCGGCGCGCGACCAGGCGATGGCACCCCAGTCGTTGACGGACGCGGACTTCACGCCGCGGAGCGTCGTCGCGATGACCTGGAAGTTCGGGTAGGCCTCGGCGGCGGTGCCGATCATCGCGCGAAAGGCGCCGGTGTCGAGGTCGGTGAGGTTCTCGTCCACGCCCTCCACCTCGAAGCCGAGCGAGGCGGTGAAGTCCTCCTCGTTGCCGATCATCACGTCGACGTGGTGCGCCAGGCGGCGGTTGACCTCGCGCGCCCGCTCGACGCCCCCGATCCCCTTCCACAGGGAGGGGCGGTAGTTGAGGTCGTACGACACGATCGTGCCGTGCTTCTTGGCCGCGGTCATCGCCGCCTCGGCGACGTCGGCCGCCGACTCGGACAGCGCGGCGAAGATGCCGCCGGTGTGCAGCCAGCGCACGCCGGAGCCGAACAGGGCGTCCCAGTCCACGTCGTCGGGCTGCATCTGCGCGATCGCGGTGTTGCCGCGGTCGCTGACGCCGACGGCGCCGCGCACGCCGAAGCCGCGCTCGGTGAAGTTGAGGCCGTTGCGGACGCTGCGGCCGATGCCGTCGTACTCGCGCCACTGCACCCAGGAGGTGTCGAGGCCGCCGGTGAGCATGAAGTCCTCGACGAGGCGGCCGACCTCGTTGTCCGCGAGGGCGGTGACGATCGCGCCGCGCAGGCCGAACGCGCGGCGCAGGCCGCGGGCCACGTTGTACTCGCCGCCGCCCTCCCAGACGTCGAACGAGCGGGCGGTACGCACGCGGCGGTCGCCCGGGTCGAGGCGCAGCATGACCTCGCCGAGAGCGACGGCGTCGTAACGGCACTCGGCGGCCGGGCGGGTGGTGATGGACGGGTTGGTCATCGTGTCTCCTTGCAGGCTCTGCGGGCCGACTCAGGCGGGCTGCGCGAGGGCGACGGCCTCGGCGGTGCGGCGGGTGACCTCGGCCCAGTCCCCCTGGGCGACGAGGGACTTCTCGACCATCCACGAGCCGCCGACGGCGAGCACCGGGGCGAGGCCGAGGTAGTCGCCGAGGTTGGCGGCGCTCACGCCGCCCGTCGGCACGAACCGCAGGCCGGGGAACGGCGCGGAGAACGCCTTGATCGCGGCGGGGCCGCCGACCACGGAGGCGGGGAAGAGCTTGACGACGTCGAGGCCGAGGTCGAGCGCGGCCATGATCTCGCTGGGCGTGGCGACGCCCGGCAGGACCGGCACGCCGTGCTCCTGGGCCCGGCGCACGACGGCGGCCGACAGCCCCGGCGACACGATGTAGCGCGCCCCGGCGTCCACGACGGCGTCGACCTGGTCGACGGTGGTGACGGTGCCCGCGCCCACGACGACGTCGGGCTGGGTCTGCGCGACGGCGCGGATCGCGTCGATGCCGCCGGCGGTGCGCAGGGTGATCTCGGCGACGGGGAGGCCGCCGGCGACGAGCGCGTCGGCGAGGCGGGCGCCCTCGTCGGCGCCGTCGACCACGACGACGGGCACGAGGCGGTGGGCGCCGAGGTCGGCGACGACGTCGCCGGCCGGGGTCGAGGGGGAAGACATCCTGGCTCCGTTTCGCTATGGTGAACGCACGTTGTTCACTACGGAACACCATAGAGGACGAGCACCGATGACCCAACCCCCCAGCCCGCTCGGCAGCGTGGACAAGGCGCTCCTCACCCTCGACGCGCTCGCGCGCGCGGGAGCCGGCGGGGTCGCGCTGGCCGACCTCGCCGCCGAGGTGGGCGCGAACAAGTCGACGCTGCACCGCACCCTCGCGGCCCTGCGCCACCGCGGGTACGCCGACCAGCGGGCCGACGGCGCCTACACGCTGGGGGCGGCCGTGCTCTCGCTCGGCGCGGCGTACCTCGCCGAGGACAACCTGCCCGGCCTGCTGCGCCCGGCGCTCGAGGCGCTGCGTGACGAGGTCGACGAGCTCGTGCACCTCGGCACCCTCGCCGGGCAGGAGGTCGTCTACCTCGACAAGGTGGAGCCGCAGCGCCCGCTGCGCGTGTGGTCCGCCGTCGGGCGGCGCATCCCCGTCGCGACGACGGCGCTGGGCCGGGCGCTCCTGGCCGCGACGCCGGACGGCGCGCCGTCGCCCGGGCACGACGGCGGGCCCGACGCCACGCTCCGGGCGGCCCTCGCCGCGGCGCGGGAGCGGGGGTACGCCACCGAGACCGAGGAGAACGAGCCGGGCATCGCGTGCGTCGCCGTCGCGCTGCTCCGCGCGGGCCGGCCCGTGGCGGCCGTGAGCATCACCGCGCCCGTCGAACGCATGACCGGACCCGCCCGCGACGCCCGCGTGGCCGCGCTCCGCGACCTGCTGCCCCGGGTGCTCCCGACCGGCCTGACCGTCCCGGCGCCGACGTCGTAGCCCCTCGACGTAGCACCTGGTGGCGGGTCCCCGCGGGGAACCGCCCCCAGGTGGAAACGCCACGCGAACCCTGCCCCGCGCAGCCCGCCCCCCACCCCCCCGCGGCCGGGGTGTTTGCGC
>NZ_JBHTVZ010000010.1:31159-140781 GCF_042792715.1 Isoptericola sp. NPDC056618
AGTCCCCCGGGGGGGGGTGCCCCGGGGCGACCCCCCCCCCGGCTGCCCCGTCGACGCGATCCGTGCCCGGCTCAGCGCGCCAACCACCCGCCGTCGACGGGGATGATCGCGCCGTGCACGTAGTCCGACGCGGGCGAGGCGAGGTAGAGCACCGCGCCGGCGATGTCCTCCGGCGTGGCCCAGCGGCCGGCGGGGATGCGCGCGAGGATCTCGGCGTTCCGGTCCTCGTCGGCGCGCAGCGCACCCGTGTTGGCGGTGGCCACGTAGCCGGGCGCGACGGCGTTGACGTTGACGCCGCGGCCGGCCCACTCGTTGGCGAGGGCCTTGGTCAGGCCCGCGAGCGCCGACTTCGACGCCGTGTAGCCCGGCACGTTGACGCCGCCCTGGAAGCTCAGCATCGACGCCGTGCCGATGATCTTGCCGTGCCCGCGGGCCAGCATGCCGCGGCCGACCTCGCGCGAGAGGGTCCACGCGGACCGCAGGTTCACCTCGAGCACGTGGTCGAAGTCGGCGTCCGGGTGCTCGGCGGCCGGGGCGCGGCGGATGGTGCCGCCGTTGTTGACCAGCACGTCCACCTCGCGCTCGACGAGCGTCGCGGCGAGGGCGGCGACGGCGTCCCGGTCGGACAGGTCGGTCGCGACCGGCGTGAACCGGCGCCCCGCGGCCTCGACCGCGCGGCGGGCGTCCGAGTCGCCCTCGGGCATCGTCGTGCTGATGCCGATCACGTCGGCGCCCGCGCGGGCCAGGAGCGTCGCGATCGCGAGGCCGATGCCCTTGCTGGCGCCCGTCACGGCCGCGGTGCGGCCCTCGAGGCTGAACAGGCGCGCGACGGCGGGGTCGAGCCCGGGTGCCTGGGCGGTCGGGCGGTCGGTGGTGCTGGTGCTCACGTGTCTCGTTCCTTCGTCGGGCCCGGGGCGGGCGGGGCGCTGGGCCCTACCGGTCGCCCCCGAGCGCGTGGGTGATGTCGGCGGCCGTCTTGTGCAGGTCGTCCGCCATCGCGGCGAGCTGGCTCTCGGTGTGCTCGAGGGCGAGCGACGAGATCGACAGGCCGTAGTTGGAGTGGCCGGAGTGGTCGCGGACGGCGGTGCCGATGCACACCACGCCGGGCACGTTCTCCTCGCGGTCGAACGCATACCCGTCGCGGCGGATGTCCGCCAGCTCCGCGCGCAGGTCCTCCAGCGTCGCGAGGCTGCGCGCCGTGCGGCGCGGCAGCCCGGCACGGTTGACGAACCGCTCGACGGCGTCGTCGTCGAGCCGCGCCAGGATGGACTTGCCGATCGCGGAGGTGTGCAGCGGGATCGACGCGCCGACGCGCGACGGCATCCGGTACGGCTTGTCCGAGTCGGTGCGGACCAGGTAGATGATCTCGTCGCCGCTGCGCACGCCGACGTGCACCGTGCACTGCACGCGGCGCACGAGCTCGTCGACGTACGGCTGGACGATCGTCGAGACGTCCACCCGGTCGTACGCCGCCCCGGCCAGGGACAGGATCTTCGGGCCGGGCACGTGCGTCCCGCCGTCCGCGACCCGGATGAAGTCCCGGTCGACGAGCGTGGCCAGGATGCGGTGCACCGTCGCCTTGGGCAGGTCCACCGCCGCCACGATCTCGCTGAAGCGCCCGTGCGTCATCGCCGCCTCGAGCACCAGCAGCGTCTTCTCGCTGGCCGTCGTCGCCTCGCTCATCGACCGTTCCTCCTCGTCCCTGCGCGTCCGCGCGTCCTCAGCGCATGGTCGCGACGTCGAACCCGTCCATGTCGTCGAACGCCTGGTTCTCGCCGGCCATCGCCCACACGAAGGAGTATGCGGCGGTGCCGACGCCGGAGTGCACCGACCAGCTGGGCGAGATGATCGCCTCGCGGTCCGCCACGACCATGTGCCGCGTCTCGGTGGGCTCGCCCAGCAGGTGCACGACGCGTGCCTCGGCCGGCAGGTCGAAGTACAGGTAGCACTCCGTGCGCCGGTCGTGGGTGTGCGCGGGCATGGTGTTCCACATGCTGCCCGGGTGCAGGGTCGTGACGCCCATGACCACCTGGCACGACCGCACGCCGTTCTCGTGGATGTACTGGTTGAGCGTGCGGCGGTTGGACGTGACCTGGTCGCCGAGCTCGCGCACGGTGCCCTGCCCGGGCTCGACCAGCGTGGTCGGGTACGCGGTGTGCGCCGGCGCGGAGAAGAGGTAGAACCGGGCGGGCCCGGCCTCCCCGCCGGCGGTCCCGGACGAGCTGTCGGACGCGAGCACGACGTCGGCCGCGCCCCGCCCCACGTAGAGGCACGCGCCGTGCGCGAGGCGGTGCTCCGTGCCGTCCACCGTGATCGTGCCCGAGCCGCCGACGTTGACGATGCCGGCCTCGCGGTGCTCGAAGAACTGCTCCGAGCGGATCTCCGGGTAGCCCGGCAGGGTCAGCGGCGCGGACACCGGGCTGATGCCCCCCAGCACCACGCGGTCGTGGTGGGTGTAGACCGTGCGGATCTCGTCGTCGACGAACAGGTCGGGCACGAGGTAGCGGTCCCGCAGGTCCTGGGTGGTCATGCCCGGGATCTGCTCCGGGGCGGTGGCGTAGCGCTGTTCCATGGGAACCTCCGATTCGGTGGTGGGCGGTGTGGGGCGGGCGGGTGCGGTGCCGGCGGCGCGGTCAGGCGAGCCCGAGCAGCCCGGGCAGCCAGAGCGACAGGGCCGGCGTCATGGCCACGACGAGCAGCAGGATCACCAGTCCGACGAAGAACGGCACCAGGCGCCGCATGACGCTCTCGATGGACATGCCCGACACCCTGGCACCGACGAACAGCACGGGCCCGACGGGCGGGGTGATCGTGCCGATGGACAGCGCGAGCACCATGAAGATCCCGAAGTGCACGGGGTCCATGCCGAACGCCGTGACCACGGGCAGGAAGATCGGCGCGAAGATCAGCACGGCCGGCGTCGGGTCCATGAAGCACCCGATGACCAGCAGCAGCACCACGATGAGCACGATGAGCACGTACGGGTTGGTGCTGACGGTCAGCAGGGCGTCGGTCACCAGCTGCGGGATCTGCGCGAACGACATGACCCACGACATGACCGCGGACACCCCGACGAGGAACATGACGATCGCCGTCGTCCGGCCGGACTCGAGCAGGATCTCGCCCAGGTCGCGCACCTTGATGGAGCGGTACACGAACGACAGGACCAGCGAGTAGAGGACGGCGATGCACGACGCCTCGGTGGGCGTGAAGACGCCCGCCAGGATGCCGCCGATGACGATGACGATGAGCAGGAGCGCCGGCACCGCCTCGCCCGCCACCTTGAGCCTGGCGGGACCCGACAGCTTCTCGGTCACGCGCAGCTCGGGCCGCTTGCGGGCGTACAGGTGCACGATCACCATGCAGACCGCGGCCCACAGGATGCCGGGCACGTAGCCGGCCACGAACAGCGCCGCGACGGACGTGCTCGACACGAGCGAGTAGACGATCATCAGGTTGCTGGGCGGGATGATCATGCCGGACGGCGCGGACGCGATGTTGGTCGCGGCGGCGAAGTCCTTGGGGTAGCCCTCCCTGGCCTGCAGCGGGCCCATCGTCGAGCCGACGGCGGCGACGGCCGCCACGGCCGATCCGGACACCGAGCCGAACATCGCGTTCGCCGCGACGTTGGTCTGGGCGAGCGACCCGGGGGCGCGGCCCACGAGCATCTTGGCGAAGTTGACGAGCCGCAGCGCGATCCCGCCGTTGTTCATGATCACGCCGGCGAGCACGAAGAACGGGATCGCCAGCAGGGAGAAGTTGTTGACGCCGCGGAACATCTGCTGCGCCGACGTGAGGAGCCCGTTCTCGAAGCCGAGCACGGTGATCGCGGCGAGCGCCGACGACGTGCCGACGGCCACGGAGATCGGGATCCCCAGCGCGAGGAGGGCGAGGATCCCGACGATCAGGACCAGCCCGGCGATTGCTGCCACCTCCATGTGAGCCCCCTCAGACTGCGTCCGGCTCGCCGTCGGTCGTGGCGTTCTCCACGCCACGCACGACGGCCACCAGGTGGTAGACGGTGTAGAAGAGCACGAGCACGCCCGAGACCGGGAGCACCAGGTAGAGCCAGCCGACCATCAGCGGGAGGCTGGGCACGTCCTGGGTCCAGGTGAGCTGGGCGAGCTGCCAGCCGCCGTAGACGAGCACCAGCGCGGCGAACGCGAACGTCACGACCTGGCTGAGCACGGCGGCCGCGCGCTGCAGGTGCTCGGGCGCCCTGCGCACCAGGAAGTCGACGGCGATGTGCCCGCGCTCGCCGAACACGAGGGCGGTGCCGAAGAAGCTGAGCCACACGAACAGGTACTTGGCGAGCTCCTCGGACCACACGCTGGGCGCCGACAGCACCTGGCGGGTGAAGACCTGCCACGCCACGACCAGCACCAGCGCGCCCAGGAGCAGCACGCACAGCCAGCGCAGCACGACGTCGAGGCCGTTCTTGACGCGGGTCATCACTCCTCCTCCGCCATCTGCTCCGCGACGGCGCGGGTGCGGTCGTAGAGCTCGCGCGACGTGGGCGTGGTGAGCTTCTCGTCGAGCAGCGGGGCGACGGCCTCGCGGAACGGATCGACGTCGGGCGCGTTGAACTCGGCGCCCGCCTCCTCGGCGGCCCGCTGGCTCTCCGTCATGACCTCGGTCGTGAGACGGCTCGACTCGTCGTAGGCCGCCTGGAGCTCCTCGAGGAACACGGTGCGGTCGGCCTCCGACATGGCGTCGAAGGTGGCCGGGTTGGTGATGAGGTAGTCCGGGATCATGAGGTGGTTCGTGTACGAGTAGTACGGCGCGACCTCGTCGTGCTTGAGGTTGCGGTAGATCGACTCGTTGTTCTCGCCGCCGTCGATGACGCCCGACTGGATCGCGGTGTAGACCTCGCCCTGGCCCATGGGCGTGCCGACGCCGCCCATGAGGTCCATCATCCGGCTGTTGGTGTCGGTCTCCATGACGCGGATCTTGAGACCGGCGAGGTCCTCGGGGGTCTCGATCGGTCGCACCGAGGTGTAGACGCTGCGCACGCCGGCGGAGAAGCCGCCCAGCACGCGGATGTTCTGCTCCTCGAGCGAGGAGTACAGGTCGCCGGTGATCGCGGGGTCGTTGAGGACGGCCTCCTGGTGCGCCTGGGAGTCGTACACGTACGGCATGTTCAGGGCCACGAAGTCCGCGTTGATGTTCTCCAGGAGCGACCCGGCCACGAGGGCCAGGTCGACCGCGCCGGACTGCACCAGCTCCACGGTGTCCTTCTGCGCCCCGAGCGTCTCGTTCGGGTACACCTCCACCGAGTAGCGGCCGTCGGTCCGCTCCGCGAGCCGCTCCCCCAGGTGGGTCATCGCCACGGCCTCGGGCTGGTCGGCGTTCTGGTTGAACGCCACCTTGAAGACCCGCTCCGCCTCCGGCGCGCCCGCGCCGTCGGACGCCGCGCCCCCTGCCGTCGCGGTCGTGAACCCCGCGCCGCAGGCGGTCAGCGCCACCGCCACGAGCGCCGCAGACCCTGCTGCGGCCAGTCGTCTGAGCTTCATCGCCCCCTCCTTCTGCTCCTCGTCGAGCGAGGCACCCGAGGTGCCTCATGGTCCGTCACACGGAACTCAGTTCTGCAGTACGGAACCAGTTGGCGGGGTTGCCTGTCAAACGCCGGGCCCGACGCAGGCCTCTCTGCCTCGGGGCGGGCACGATGGACCCATGAGCATCCGCAGCCCTCAGGACGTCCTGTTCATCGGCGGCTCCGGCGTCATCAGCGCCGCGAGCGTCACCCGCGCCGTCGCTCTCGGGCACCGCGTCACGGTCCTCAACCGCGGTACGTCGACGACGCGGCCGCTGCCGCCGGACGTCGAGACGCTCGTGGCCGACGTGACCGACGACGACGCCGTCGACGCCGCGCTGGCCGGCCGGGAGTTCGATGTCGTCGCACAGTTCCGCGCGTTCCGCCCGGACCACGTGGCGCACGACGTCGAGCGCTTCACCGGGCGCGTCGGGCAGTACGTCTTCATCTCCTCCGCCTCGGCGTACCAGACGCCGCCCGAGCGCCTGCCCGTGACCGAGTCCACGCCCCTGCGCAACCCCTTCTGGCAGTACTCGCGGGACAAGATCGCCGGCGAGGACGTCCTCGTCCGGGCCTGGCGCGACCGCGGCTTCCCCGCGACGATCGTGCGCCCGTCGCACACCTACGACCGCACGCTGCTGCCCACCACGGGCGGCTGGACCGACGTCGCGCGGCTGCGTGCCGGGAAGCCCGTCGTCGTGCACGGCGACGGCACCTCGCTGTGGACCCTGACCCACACGGAGGACTTCGCGGTCGGGTTCGTGGGCCTGCTCGGCCACCCCGCCGCCGTGGGCGACACGTTCCAGATCATGGGCACGCACGCCCCGACGTGGGACCAGGTCTACCGCTGGCTCGCGGCCGCCGCGGGCGTCGACGAGCCCGAGCTCGTGCACGTGGCGTCCGAGACGATCGCCCGCGCGCTGCCCGACGTCGGGCCCGGTCTGCTGGGCGACAAGGCCCACTCGATGGTGTTCGACTGCGCCAAGCTGCGCGCCCTGGTGCCCGAGTTCGGCACGACGATCACCTACGACCAGGCCGCCGTCGAGCAGATCGCCTGGCACGACGCGCACCCGGAGGCGCAGCGGGTGGACGACGCCCTCGACGCCGCGTTCGACCGCCTGGTCGCGCACGCGCGCGCCGTCTGAGGTCCGGGCACCTGGACGGACGCGGGCACCCCGGCACGTACCCTGCCGGGGTGACCCGCTCCCCCTCCCCGCTCGTCCTGCTCGACCTCGACGGCACGCTCACCGACTCCGCGCCCGGCATCGTCGCGGGCATCCGCCACGCCTACGGCACGCTCGGGCTGCCCGTCCCCGACGACGCCACGCTGCGCTCGTTCGTCGGCCCGCCGATCACCGACACGTTCCCCGCGCACGGCGTCCCCGCCGACCGCGTGGACGAGGCGGTGCGCGCGTACCGCGAGGCGTACGCCGCCGGCGGCATGTACGACAACCGGGTGTTCGACGGCATCCCCGAGGTGCTGCGCGCGCTGCGGGCCGCCGGCTGCACGCTCGCCGTCGCGACGTCCAAGCCGGAGGTGTACGCGAAGCCCATCTGCGACCGGTACGGGCTCACGGAGCTGGTCGACGGCGTCTTCGGCGCCCCGCTCGACGAGGGCACGTCGACCAAGGCCACGGTGATCGCCCAGGCCCTCGCGTCCCTCGGGCGCACCTCCCCCGTCGACCCGGCCGAGGGGCCCGCGCTGATGGTCGGCGACCGCGAGCACGACGTGCACGGCGCCGCCGAGCACGGCATCCGGTGCGTCGGCGTCACCTGGGGGTACGCCGCGCCCGGCGAGCTCGCCGACGCCGGTGCCGTCGCGCTGGTGGACGACGTCGCCGACCTCACCGACGCCGTCCTGTCCCGGCTGCGCTGACCGGCGCCCGCGAGTTGTCAGGGCCACGTGCGGGAAGACGCGCTCGTGGCCCTGACAGGTCCCGCGGTCAGTCGCGGAGCAGCGGCAGCAGCTGCTCGCCCTGGCGGCGGATCTCGTCCAGGTACGGGGTGTCGGACAGCACGAAGTGCGTGACGCCGAGGTCCTGGTAGCGGCGCAGGGACTTCGCGACGTCGGACGGCGAGCCCACGAGCCAGGTGGTCCCGGCGCCGCCTCCCCCCGCGCGGGCGGGCGCGGTGTACAGGTTCTCGTCGAGCACGTCGCCGCGGGCGGCGAGGTCGAGGAGCCGCTGCTGCCCGACGGCGACGGGCCGGTCCACCGCTCGATGATCGGCGTCACGCCGCCACCCCTGCGCCCCGGACGACTCGGCGAGCTGCGCGACCTTCGCCTCCGCGTCGCGCCAGGCCTCGTCGGTGGTGTCACGGACGAAGGTGGTGACGCGCAGCCCGAACTGCAGCGGCGCGTGCTCCCGGCCGACCTGTTCGCTCAGCGCGCGCAGCCGGTCGATCCGCTCGGCGACGCCGTCCAGCGGCTCGCCCCAGAAGAGCTGCACGTCGGCCTCGGCGGCCGCCACCTCCTCCGCCTCCGGCGACGCGCCGCCGAAGTAGAGCGTCGGGTGCGCGCGCCCCTCCCGGCCCACGGGCCGCAGCGGCAGCGTGGCCCGGTCGGCCCGGTAGTGCGCACCCTCGAACGTCACGTCGTCCTGCGTCCACAGCCGGCGCACCAGCTGCAGGAACTCGCGGGTGCGCCCGTACCGTGCCGCGCGGTCGGTGACGTCGTCGCCGTACTGGGCGACGCCGTCCTGCCCGGACACGATGTTGATCCGCACGCGCCCGCCGGTGAGGTGGTCGAGCGTCGCGGCCGCCGACGCCAGGTGCGCCGGCTGCCAGTAGCCGGGACGGATCGCGACCAGCGGGTTGAACGTGGTGGTGCGGGCGGCGAGCGCCGCCGCGACGGTGAAGGTGTCCGGGCGGCCCCAGCCGGTGCCGAGCAGCGCGCCGTCCCAGCCGTGCTCCTCCAGCGCGAGTGCCTGCTCGGTGAGCGTGTCCAGGCTGTTGTGGTCCGCCGTGACGACGTCGCCGCGGTGGCCGGCGCGCACCTGGTTGGGGATGTACCAGAGGACGTCGGCGCTCATGCCCCCACCCCCGCGGTCGCGAGCTCGACGGCCTCGACCGACACGGCCGACGACGCGCCCGACGACGAGTACCGGCTCGCCGGCCGCTCCAGCCCGTAGTGCTCGCGCAGCGTGGTTCCCTCGTAGGCGGTGCGGAACAGACCGCGCGCCTGGAGGATCGGCACGACGTGCGCCGTGAACTCCTCCAGCCCGCGCGGCAGCACGGCCGGCATGATGTTGAAGCCGTCCGCCGCCTCGGCGTCGTACCAGTCCTGGAGGGCGTCGGCGACCTGCTCGGGCGTGCCGGCCAGCGTGCGGTGCCCGCGGCCGCCGCCCAGACGGCCGATCAGCGCGCGGACGGTCAGCCGCTCGCGCCGCGCGAGCTCCACGATCAGCGTGTACCGGCTCTTGGCGCCCTCGATCTCGTCCTCGTCGGGCAGGTCGGCGGGCAGCTGCCGGTCCAGCGGCAGGTCCTCCGGGTCGACGCGCAGGGTCGCGGCGAGCTGGCGGCGCGCGTACTCGGGCACGATGAGCTCGTCGAGCTCACGCTCGGCCGCGAGGGCCTCGGCCTCCGTCGACCCGAGCACCGGCACGAGGCCCGGCAGGATCTTGATCCCGTCGGCGTCGCGGCCGGCCGCGACCGTCCGGGCCTTGAGGTCGGCGTAGAACGCCCGCGCGTCGTCGAGCGTCTGGTGCGCGGTGAACACCGCCTCCGCATACCGCGCCGCGAGCCCCTTGCCGTCCTCCGACGACCCGGCCTGCACGATGAGCGGCCGCGCCTGCGGCGACCGCGGGGTGGTGAGCGCGCCCGCGACGGAGAAGTGCTCGCCGACGTGCCCGGCGGGGTGGATCTTCGCCGCGTCCGCCCAGACGCCGGCCTCCTTGTCGCCGAGCACGGCATCGTCGTCCCACGAGTCCCAGAGCGTGGACGCGACGTCCAGGAACTCCGCGGCGCGCTCGTAGCGCACGGCGTGCGCGGGCTGGTCGTCGAGGCCGAAGTTGCGCGCGATGTCGGGCCCCGCCGTCGTCACGACGTTCCACCCGGCGCGGCCGCCCGAGACGATGTCGATCGACGCGAACCGCCGGGCCAGGTTGTACGGCGAGTTGTAGGTCGTGGACGCCGTCGCGATGAGCCCGATGCGCTCCGTGGCGGCCGCCAGCGCGGTGAGCACGATCAGCGGGTCCAACGACCCGGCGGGGCGGCGTCCGACGTCGCTGCGCAGGCCGGGGCCGTCGGCGAAGAAGACGGAGTCGAGCAGCCCCTCCTCCGCCGTGCGGGCCAGCCGCTGCAGATAGGCGATGTTCGTGGACGTGTGGTCCGGGGAGCTCTCCGGCAGCCGCCACGACGCCTCGTGGTGCCCGGTGCTCATGAGGAACGCGTTGAGGTGGAAGGGTCCGGGGCGGTGGCCGTCGCGGCCGGCGGTGCGGGTCATGCGGTCACGTCCTTCCGCTCGACGCCGAGGGCGTCGAGCAGCTCGGTGCGGATGGTGGCGAAGCGGGGGTCGGCGGCGTCGCGCGCGCCGTCGAGGTCGATGCGGCGCTCGACGGCGATGCGGCCGCGGTCGAGGACGACGACGCGGTCGGCGAGCACGATCGCCTCGTCGACGTCGTGCGTCACGAGCAGCACCGCGGGCCGGTGCCGGTCGTACAGGTCGCGCAGCAGCTCGTGCATGCGGATCCGGGTGAGGGCGTCGAGGGCGCCGAACGGCTCGTCGGCCAGCAGGAGCTGGGGCGAGCGCACGAGCGAGCGGGCCAGCGACACGCGCTGCTGCTCGCCGCCGGACAGCTCGTTCGGCCAGGCGCGCTCCCGGCCGGCGAGGCCGACCTCGGCGAGCGCGGCCAGGCCGGCGTCGCGGGCGTCGCGACGGCCCACGCCGTCCAGGCCCAGCACGACGTTGTCGAGGACCCGCGCCCACGGCAGCAGCCGCGAGTCCTGGAACACGACGGACACCTGGTCGGGCACGCGCACCTCGCCGGTGCCCGCGACGCCGTGGTCGAGGCCCGCGAGCGCCCGCAGCAGCGTCGACTTGCCCGAGCCGCTGCGACCCAGGATCGCGACGAACTCCCCCGTGGCGAGCTCCAGGTCGAGGTCGTCGAGCACCCGGTCCTCGCCGTACGCGCGCACCAGGCCGCGCACGGCGACGGCGGGCGCCCCGGCGACGGCGTCCGTGCCGGTCGCGGCGGGCGTGACGCTCAGTCCTCCAGCGTGCGTCGCCATGCGAGCGCCCTCCTCTGCAGCAGCCGGACGGCGGCGTCGGCGCTGAACCCGAGGACGCCGTAGACCACGAGGCCGACGATGATGACCTCGGTCTGTCCGTAGGTGCGGGCGAGCTCCATCATGTAGCCGATGCCCGCGGTGGCGTTGACCTGCTCGACGACGACCAGCGACAGCAGGGAGCCGGTGACCGCGAACCGCAGGCCGAGCAGGAAGCCGGGCAGCGCGCCCGGCAGCACCACGCGGCGCACGAACTGCGGCCGGCCCAGCCGCACCGTCTCGGCCAGCTCGACGTACCGGGAGTCGATGGAGCGCAGCCCGTTGTGCGTGTGCACGTAGATCGGGATGAACACGCCGAGCGCGATGGTGATGACCTTCATCGGCTCGCCGATGCCGAACCACAGGATGAGCAGAGGCAGCAGCGCGAGGTTCGGGATGGCCCGCTTGACCTGGATCGGCCCGTCGAGGAGGGCGTCGCCCACCCGGCTGAGCCCGGAGGCGAGCGCCAGGACGACGCCGGCCGCGACGCCCCATGCCAGCCCGAGGGCCGCGCGGGTCAGCGAGACGCCGAGGTTCTCCTGCAGGTCGCCCTTGGCGATCAGGTCGCCGGCGGTCGTGACGACGGTCCACGGGGCGCTGAGCACCCGCTGGTCGATGAGGCCGGTGGCGGAGCCGGCCACCCACACGCCGACCAGGACGACGACGCCGAGCAGCCCGGCCGCGGGGATCGGACGGCCCAGCCCGAGCCGCCGGCCGGCGGGGCGGACGTCGGGCCGTGCCTCGGGCCGGGCACCGGCGACGGTCTGCGCCGCGCCCGGAGACGTGCGGGGCGCGGTGCCCGCCCGGGTGATGGTGCCGACGGCGGTCATCGGTCCTCCTCCGCCGCGCGCTGTGCCTCGACGCCGGCGGTCTGCGCCGCGACGAACCGCTGGTCGAAGAGGTCGGCGGCGTCGAGCGGGTCCTCGTCCAGCTCCTCGGCGAGCAGGTCGACCGTCTCCTGCGTGCGGGCGATGCCGTCGGTGAGGTCGGCCGGGATGTCGGGCACGGCCGCGTGGTCCGTGAGGTACTGGGCGTCCTCCTCGGTCAGCCCCTCGTGCTCGACGTAGTACCCCTGCTTCCACTCCTCGGGGTGCTCGGCGACCCACACCTTCGCCTGGGCCCACACCTCGACGTACTCGTCGAGCGCCGCGGCCTTGGCCGGGTCCTCGAGCACGGCCTTCGGCGCGTAGAGGTGGCCGGCGTCGTCGCGCAGGCCGTGCTTGACCGACTGCGCGCCGTCGGCCTCGTACTTCGTGAGGTAGCGGAACAGCTGCGTGCCGCCCAGCGGGGCGACGTCGACCTCCCCCGCTGCCAGCGCGGTCGAGTACACGTCGCCGGTGCTGGGCAGCTCGACGAGCTCCACGTCGTCCTGGGTGAGCCCGGCCGCGGCCAGCGCCTTGAGCACCAGCGCGCCCTGCGCCTGGCCGGGGCTGAACGCGATCCGCTTGCCGGCCAGGTCGTCGAGGGAACCGAGCGCGATGCCGGGCCGCCCGGCGAGCTCGTAGATCGGCGCCTCCTGCCAGTTCTCCCGGTACTGGGTCGCGATGATCGACACCGGCACGCCCGTCCACGTCGCGTGGATGGGCGGGATGTCCGCCACCGCTCCGACGTCGAGCGACTCGGCGCGGAACGCCTCGATGGTCTGCGGGCCGCCGGACAGGTTGGCCCACTCCAGGTCGAACGAGAAGTCGTGCTCGATCTCGTCGCCGGCCAGCTCGAGCGCGACCTCGGTGGTCGGGTCGCCGACGACGAGCGTCGTGCCGTCCGGCACCGCGGACGGCAGCGGGTCGGAGGCGGCGAGCGTGCCGCCCGGGCCGTCCGCGGCGGCGTCGGCGACGCAGCCGGCGGTGCCGAGCAGTCCGAAGAGGCCGACCACGGCGGCGGCCGTCCGTCGGGCAGCGCGGGCGCGGCGGAAGGGGATCGTTCGGGGCATGACGGGGTCCTCTCGGGGCGTGCGGGGGTACGCCACGTCACCCGGCCGCGCGACGGCGGACGGGGCGGTGGTCTCGAGCGGGTTCTGCTGCCGGGAAGGCGGAGGCGACGGCGTGCGTCGGGTCAGCGGCGACAGCGGCGGCGGGGCCGACAGCCCCGGCGGGCGCACGGCACGACGGCCCCCGCGGTGCGGGTGGCCGGGGACCGGAGTCCGTTCGTGTCGGCGGGCATGGCAGGGAAAGTAGGCGCCGCGCAAGCCCCGCGCGAGAGTTCCCCGGAAAGTCTCACGATGCGGGACCCTCGGCGTCGTCACCCCGAGCTGTCAGGACCAGCGCAGGGCATGGCCCGCGCCCGCCCTGACGACGGGAGGCGGGCACGACGAAGGCCCCGGACCCTGTGAGGGGGTCCGGGGCCTTCGTCGTCGACCGTCAGGCCGGTGGGCTCAGCGCGTCACTCCGCGCCGGCCTGCATCTGCCCGGTCGGGGGCAGGTCGTGCACCGAGACGCCGGTGGGGGCGTCGAGCGCCGCCGCCGCGCCGACCGTGACCGGCCCGCGCTCGTGCTCGCTCTTGGGGACCCCGCGGAAGCTGAACTCCCCGAGGATGCCCTCGCCCTCGCCGTCGACCAGCACGAGGTCGCCGGCCTTGAGCTCGCCGAACAGGATCTTCTCGGACAGGGTGTCCTCGATCTCCCGCTGGATCGCCCGCTTCAGCGGACGGGCGCCGAGCACCGGGTCGTAGCCCTTCTCCGCCAGCAGGTTCTTCGCGGCGGGCGTGAGCTCGATGGCCATGTCCCGGTCGCGCAGACGCTTGTCCAGCTTCGCGATCTCCAGGTCCACGATCTCGATGATCTCGTCCTGCGAGAGCTGCGGGAAGACCACCACGTCGTCGACGCGGTTGAGGAACTCCGGCCGGAAGTGCTGCTTGAGCTCCTCGTTGACCTTCGCCTTCATGCGCTCGTAGGAGGTCACCAGGTCGCCGCCGGCGTTGAAGCCGGTCTGGACGCCCTTGGCGATGTCCCGCGTGCCGAGGTTCGTGGTCATGATGATCACGGTGTTCTTGAAGTCGACCACCCGGCCCTGCGAGTCGGTCAGGCGACCGTCCTCGAGCACCTGCAGCAGCGAGTTGAAGATGTCCGCGTGAGCCTTCTCGACCTCGTCGAAAAGGACCACCGAGAACGGCTTGCGCCGCACCTTCTCCGTGAGCTGGCCGCCCTCGTCGTAGCCGACGTACCCGGGAGGCGAGCCGAACAGCCGCGACACGGTGTGCTTCTCCGAGAACTCGGACATGTCGAGCTGGATCAGCGCGTCCTCGTCCCCGAAGAGGAACTCGGCGAGCGCCTTGGCCAGCTCCGTCTTCCCGACGCCCGTGGGGCCGGCGAAGATGAACGAGCCACCGGGGCGCTTCGGGTCCTTGAGCCCCGCACGCGTGCGGCGGATCGCCTGGGACAGGGCCTTGATCGCCGTGTTCTGGCCGACGACCCGCTTGTGCAGCTCGTCCTCCATGTGCAGGAGCTTGCTGGACTCCTCCTCGGTGAGCTTGACGACCGGGATGCCGGTCGACATCGCCAGCACCTCGGCGATGAGCTCGTCGTCGACCTCCGCGACGGAGTCGAGGTCGCCCGACTTCCAGGCCTTCTCCTTGTCGGCGCGCTGGGCGGTGAGCTGCTTCTCCTTGTCCCGCAGCCCGGCGGCCTTCTCGAAGTCCTGCTCGTCGATCGCCGACTCCTTGTCGCGGCGCGCCTCGGCGATCTCCTCGTCCAGGGCCTTGAGCTCCGGCGGCGCCGTCATGCGGCGGATGCGCAGGCGCGCGCCCGCCTCGTCGATCAGGTCGATCGCCTTGTCCGGCAGGTACCGGTCGTTGATGTACCGGTCGGCGAGCTGCGCGGCGGAGACCAGCGCGGAGTCCGTGATGGACACGCGGTGGTGCGCCTCGTAGCGGTCGCGCAGGCCCTTGAGGATCTCGATGGCGTGCTCGAGCGACGGCTCGTTGACCTGGATCGGCTGGAAGCGGCGCTCCAGGGCCGGGTCCTTCTCGACGTACTTGCGGTACTCGTCGAGCGTCGTGGCGCCGATCGTCTGCAGCTCGCCGCGGGCCAGCATCGGCTTGAGGATGCTCGCCGCGTCGATCGCGCCCTCGGCGGCACCCGCCCCGACGAGGGTGTGGATCTCGTCGATGAACAGGATGATGTCGCCGCGGGTGCGGATCTCCTTGAGCACCTTCTTGAGGCGCTCCTCGAAGTCACCGCGGTAGCGGGAGCCGGCGACCAGGGCGCCGAGGTCCAGCGTGTAGAGCTGCTTGTCCTTCAGCGTCTCCGGCACGTCGCCGCGCACGATGTCCTGGGCGAGGCCCTCGACGACGGCCGTCTTGCCGACGCCCGGCTCGCCGATCAGCACCGGGTTGTTCTTGGTGCGGCGGCTCAGCACCTGCATGACGCGCTCGATCTCCGTCGAGCGGCCGATGACCGGGTCGAGCTTGCCCTCGCGCGCGGCCTGGGTGAGGTTGCGGCCGAACTGGTCGAGGACGGCGGAGCCGGACGGCTGCCCCTCCTGCGGGCCGCCGGCGGCCACGGGCTCCTTGCCCTGGTAGCCGCTCAGCAGCTGGATGACCTGCTGGCGCACCTTGTTCAGGTCGGCGCCCATCTTCGTGAGGACCTGGGCGGCGACGCCCTCGCCCTCGCGGATGAGGCCGAGCAGGATGTGCTCGGTGCCGATGTAGTTGTGCCCGAGCTGCAGCGCCTCGCGGAGCGACAGCTCCAGCACCTTCTTGGCGCGCGGCGTGAACGGGATGTGCCCGCTCGGGGCCTGCTGGCCCTCGCCGATGATCTCGGTGACCTGGGTGCGGACGCCGTCGAGCGAGATCCCCAGCGACTCCAGGGCCTTCGCGGCGACGCCCTCACCCTCGTGGATGAGTCCGAGCAGGATGTGCTCGGTGCCGATGTAGTTGTGGTTGAGCATCCTTGCCTCTTCCTGAGCAAGGACGACCACCCGACGGGCTCGGTCGGTGAATCTCTCGAACATGTGCTGCTCCCTCACGAGCGGCGTTACCTGCACCCCGTCGGATTGACGGCTACAGCCTGACCGCTACGACTCTATGCGCTCCCAACTCGCCGACACCCCTCGGTAAGCCCATGTTCGCCAGGGGCGTGACGGCGTGCCGGATTGCCAGCCGCGGGCGAGGCGGTCCAGGCTCGGGGAAAGGCGGTCGCCGACGCGGAGGTCGCCGCAGAGGTTCCACCCAGGGGGTACCGATGGACGAGATCGAGCAGCAGCCGGGAGCCGCGGGCGGGGCGGGCCACGACGCGGGCCGGCGGGCCTGGAACGGTGACGACGCGCGGCTGGCGCAGTTCTCCGGCGTCCTCGGCGAGGTGCACGACCCGCTGACCTGGGGCCTCGACCTGGAGGACCAGTCGCTCACCGGGCCCGCCGACTCCGACGACCCGACGTCCGAGCGGTTCGTGCGCGCCTACCGCTCGTTCACGGGTGAGGCGCTGGATGTCGAGACCCTGCGCACCCGGGTCGCGGACGACGACGTCGAGGACGTCGTCCGCGCCGCGTGCAGCGGCGCCCTCGCCGCACCCCTGCACGCCGACATCGCCGCGCCCGTCGAGTCCCCGCCGTCCGACGGCGGGGACGAGGCCGCGGTGGACGACGGGTCGGACTTCGCGGACTCGTTCCAGGACTACCGCAGCGCCATGCGGGCCCTGGTCGCCGAGGTCGACGAGGCCCCGCTGACGACGGGGACGTTCGTCGTGGACGGCGACGACGCGGGCTGCGTGCGCGTCACCGCCCGCGAGACCACCGCCGTGTACGTGGCGGCGGCCGACCGCGCCCTCGTGGTCACGGGCCCCGCCGACCTCGTCGACCGGGTGGAGGTCGTGACCCGGCCCGTCGACGCCCTCCTCTCGGACCGGCGTCGTGCTGACGGCGGTGCGTGATCGACGTCCCGTGACCTCGCCCTGACGGGCGACGACGCCCGACCTATGCTGCAAGCCAGGGCCGTCCCCCCGGTCGTGGCGGGGGCGGCGGACGCACGACGAGAGAGTCGGGGTGGCCGATGCGCGGCATCGTGGTCGGGGTCAACGGTTCGGTCGAGTCGGACGAGGCGCTGGACTGGGCGCTGCGGGAGGCCGCCGCGGCCGCCGTGCCGCTCACGCTGGTCATGGTCGACGCGGGCGCCGGGAAGGGCGCCGACGCCGCCGCGCACGAGGCGGCGCTGGCCCCGGTGCGCGAGGAGGCGCAGGGGCTGTTCGACGCGGCCCGCGCCCGCACGGGGGTCGACGTCGACGGGACGGTCGCGGCGCTCCCCGGCCCCGCGGCCGACCGGCTGCTCGAGCTCGGCGCCGACGCCGACATGCTGGTCCTCGGCCGCCGCCGGCGGGGCCGGCTCGGCCGGGCGGTGCTGGGCTCGGTGTCGACGACGGTCGTGGAGCACGCCGTCGTCCCCGTCACGGTGGTGCGCCACGGCAACCCCGACGGCGCCCCGGAGGACGACGTGCCCGCCGAGGCGGCGCCGCGCATCGTCGTCGGCGTCGACACCTCGGCCCCGAGCGTCGCCGCGCTGCGGCACGCGTGCGAGGTCGCGGGCCGCACGGGGGCGTCGATCGACGCCGTCTTCGCGTGGCAGATCACGACGCTGGCCCCGCTGCCGGGGTCGTGGGGCTGGGCTCCGCCCGTCGACGACTACGAGAAGTTCGCGGCCGACTCGCTCGCCGAGGCGGTGCGGGCGGCCGGCGTGACGCTGCCGCCCGAGCGGCTGACCCGACGGGTGGTGCACGGCCAGGCCGCCAAGCAGCTCGTGCTCGCGGCGCAGGGCGCCGAGCGGCTCGTCGTCGGGGCGCGCGGCCTCGGCGGCTTCGACCGGCTGCTGCTCGGCTCGGTCAGCCGGCAGGTGCTCGACTTCGCGCCCTGCCCCGTCACCGTCGTCCGCGGCTGACCGCCGTACCCTCCCTCGTCAGGCGAGCGCCCGCCCGAGGTCGGCGACCAGGTCCTCGACGTCCTCGATCCCGACGGACAGGCGCACGAGGTCGTCGGGCACCTCGAGCGACGTGCCCGCGACCGAGCCGTGCGTCATGCGCCCCGGGTGCTCGACCAGGGACTCCACCCCGCCCAGCGACTCCGCGAGCGTGAACACCTGCGTGCGCGCGCACACGTCGAGAGCCTTCGCCTCGCTGCCCGCCCGGAACGACACCATGCCGCCGAACCCGGTCATCTGGCGGGCGGCGACGTCGTGCCCCGGGTGCGACGCGAGGCCCGGGTAGAGCACCTCGGTCACGGCCGGGTGGTCGACGAGGAAGGCCGCGACCGCGGCCGCGTTGGCCTGGTGGCGGTCCATCCGGACCGCGAGCGTCTTGAGCCCGCGCAGGGTGAGCCACGCGTCGAACGGTCCCGCGACGGCCCCCGACGAGTTCTGGTGGAAGCCGACGGCGCCCGCCACGTCCGTGCCGCCCGCGGGCGACTCGAGCCCGCCCGGCAGCACCGCGCCCGCCGCGACGACGAGCGCTCCCCCGACGACGTCGCTGTGCCCGCCGATGTACTTGGTCGTCGAGTGCACGACGACGTCCGCGCCGAGCGCGAGCGGCTGCTGCAGGTACGGGGTGGCGAAGGTGTTGTCGACGACGAGCAGCGCGCCGGCGTCCCGCGCGACGCCGGCGAGCGCCGCGACGTCGCTGATGCCCAGCAGGGGGTTGGTCGGCGTCTCGACCCACAGCACCCTGGTCTCGGGCCGGACCGCAGCCCGGACCGCCCCGACGTCGGACAGGTCGACCGGGGTGTGCGCGATCCCCCACGGCCCGAAGACCCGTGCGACGAGCCGGTACGTGCCGCCGTACGCGTCGTCGGGCACGATCACGTGGTCGCCGGGGCGCAGCACCGCGCGCAGCAGCGTGTCCTCCGCCGCCAGGCCGGAGGCGAACGCGAAGCCCCGCGCCGGGTCCAGGCCCCCGGACTCCGCCGCCGCGAGCGCCTCCTCCAGCGCGGTGCGCGTCGGGTTGGCGGAGCGGGAGTACTCGTACCCGCCGCGCAGGCCGCCCACGCCGTCCTGCTTGTACGTGGAGACCTGGTGGATCGGCGGCACGACGGCGCCGGTCGTCGGGTCCGGGTCCTGGCCCGCGTGGATGGCGCGGGTCGAGAAGCCGGTACGGGTCCAGTCCGGGTGCTCGGTGCTCACCTCGCCAGGGTACGCACGAGCGCCGTCACCGGCCCGCGACGAACCCGAGGAGGTCGTGCCGGGTGAGGACGCCGACGGGGTCGCCGTCCTCGACGACGAGCAGCGCGTCGGCGGCGGTGAGCGCAGCGCGCACGGCCTCCACGCCCTCGCCGGCGCCGATGAGCGGCAGGCGGGCCTCCATGTGCGCGTCGACGCGGTCGGCGAGGGTGGCCCGGCCGGAGAACACGGCGTCGAGCAGCGCGCGCTCGGTGACCGACCCCGCGACCTCGCCGATCTTCACGGGCGGCTCCGCCCCGACGACGGGCATCTGCGAGACGCCGTACTCGCGCAGGATCTCGATGGCGTCGCGCACCGTCTCGCTCGGGTGGGTGTGCACCAGGTCGGGCAGCCGCCCGTCCTTGGCGCGCAGGACGTCGCCCGCGGTGACGCCCTCCTCGTCGGGCAGGAACCCGTACGACCGCATCCACGCGTCGGAGAAGATCTTCGACAGGTAGCCGCGCCCGCCGTCGGGCAGCAGGACGACGACCACGGCCTCCGCCGCGGCCGCCGCGTCCTCCTCCTCGAGGCGGCGCGCGAGCCGCAGCGCCGCCTCCACCGCCATCCCGCACGACCCGCCCACGAGCAGGCCCTCCTCGCGCGCGAGCCGGCGCGTCATGGCGAACGAGTCCGCGTCGGTGACGGCGATGACCTCGTCCGGCACGGTCGGGTCGTAGGCGCCCGGCCAGAAGTCCTCGCCGACGCCCTCCACGAGGTACGGCCGGCCGTCACCGCCGGAGTAGACCGAGCCTGCCGGGTCGGCGCCGACGACCCGCACGGGGCCGCCGTCGGCCCGCTCCGCCGAGACCTCCTTGAGGTAGCGGCCGGTGCCGGTGATCGTGCCGCCCGTGCCGACGCCCGCGACGAAGTGGGTCACGCGGCCGTCGGTGTCCGCCCACACCTCGGGCCCGGTGGACTCGTAGTGCGACAGCGGGCCGTTCGGGTTGGCGTACTGGTTCGGCTTCCAGGCCCCGTCGATCTCCCGCACGAGCCGGTCGGAGACCGAGTAGTAGGAGTCGGGGTGGTCGGGCGGGACGGCGGTCGGCGTCACGACGACGCGCGCGCCGTACGCCCGCAGGACGTCGCGCTTGTCCTCGCTCACCTTGTCCGGGCAGACGAAGACGCAGTCGTAGCCCTTCCGCTGCGCCACGAGGGCGAGGCCCACGCCGGTGTTGCCCGACGTCGGCTCGACGATCGTGCCGCCGGGCCGCAGCTCGCCGGACGCCTCCGCCGCCTCGACCATCTTCAGCGCGATGCGGTCCTTGACCGACCCGCCGGGGTTCACGTACTCGACCTTGGCGAGGATCGTCGCGCTGAGGCCGTCCGTGACACGGGTGAGCCGCACGAGCGGGGTGTGCCCGACGAGCTCCGAGATGTGCTCCGCGTATCTCATGAGCCGATCATGCCCCTCTGCGGCGCTTTCACCACCGGTCCCGCGGGGTGCCGCGGAACGCCACGACGAGCACCCGCACCGCGAGCACCGTGCCGACGAAGCCCAGCGCGGCTCCGAGCACCGTGAACCACGGCAGCTGCGGCGCGAGCATCGGCCCGCCGTCGGCGACGAACAGCACCACCGCGCCGACGACGGCGCCCACGGCCACGAGGGTCATGATGACCTGCTGCACCAGGCCGGACAGGAACGCCCGGTCGGCGGGGTCGGAGAACGCGCGCACGGTGACCGTGAACCGCCCCTCCTCCAGGTCCCGGACGAGGCGGGTCACGCGGCGGGGCAGCCGCTCCAGCTCGGGCGCGAAGCCGAGGAGCTGCTGCGTGGCCTTCCGGCGCACGGCCTCGGGCGTGACGAGCCGGTGCAGCAGGGGTCGGCCGTGGTCGCGGGCGCCGGCCACGAGGTCGTAGCCGGGGCTGAGCAGATCGAGCGTGCCCTCCAGCGACGCGAACGTGCGGAACGCGGCCGCGACCTGCGGCGGCACCGCCATGCCGGCCGACGTCACGACCCGGACCAGGCCGGCGAACGCCGCGCCCGCCCCCGCTCCCGCGCGGAACCGGAGCACCAGCCGGCCCACCTCGCGCTCGAGGCGGCGGGCGTCGAGCCCGGGCGGCGCGTCGAGCAGCTCGAGCAGGGCGTCGGTGGCGGCGATCGCGTCGTCGCCGTCGATCGCCAGCAGCAGCGCCCCGAGGGCGATGCGCTCGGGCTCGCCGAGCCTCCCGACCGACCCCATGTCGAGCAGGCCGAGGCCGCCGTCGGCCAGCACGAGCACGTTGCCCGGGTGCAGGTCGGCGTGGAACGTGCCCGCCACGAGCAGCTGGTCGAGCGCGGCGCGCAGCAGCCGGTCGGCGAGCGCGGCGCGCGCCTCGTCGTCGAGCCCGGAGAGCACCTCCTGGGCCTGGCCGACCGGCGTGCCGTCCAGTCGCTCCAGCACCAGCAGCGTGTCGCTCGACGGCCCGTCGACCACCTGCGGCACCACGACCAGCGGGCCCGACGACGCGCCGTCGTGCGTCACGACGTCCAGCGCGGTGCGCAGGGCGCGCGTGTTCTCCGCCTCGACGGCGTAGTCGAGCTCCTCGCGCAGCGACGCGGCGAAGCCGTCGGCCAGCGCGACGACGCCGAGGCCGCGGCCCCACGCCGTGTCCCGCTCGAGACGGCGGGCGAGCCGGCCGAGGATCGCGAGGTCGACGGCGACCTGCTCGCGCGCGCCCGGGCGCTGCACCTTCACCACCACGTCGCGCCCGTCGCGCAGGCGGGCGGCGTGCACCTGCCCCACGGACGCGGAGGCGAGCGGCCGCGGGTCGAACGACGCGAAGACCTCCGCCACGGGGCGCCCGAGCGACCGCTCGACGACGGCCTCCACGTGGTCCCACGGCGCCGGCGGCACGTCGCTCTGCAGCGTCGCGAGGGTCTCGGTGACGGCGTCGGGCAGCAGGTCGCGCCGGGTGGAGAGCATCTGGCCGAACTTCACGAACGTGACGCCCGCGTCGGACAGGGTGTCGCGCAGCCCGACCGCGAGGCGGCGGACGTCCGAGCGCGGCGTCGTCGCGCCGTCGCGCCGGTTCCGGCCGAACGCGCCGCCGAGGCCGTGCCGGACGCCGATCGCCACGACCTGCGCGTACCGGCGCGTCTCGCGGCGCCCCTGCCGCAGCCGGCGGGCGGCGCGCCAGGGGGTGGGCAGCGTGCCCGTGGGCACCAGCAGCTCCAGCACGAGCAGCACGCACAGGCCCAGCACGAACGCCCAGCAGAAGACGAGGACGATCCCGACGAGGGCGACCCACGGGTCGACCTCGAGCGCGCCGTCGCCGCTCCACCAGCCCGTCGCGCGCAGCCCGCTGGTGAGCGCCGCCGACGCGGCCGAGATCGCCACCAGCGAGACGAGCCCTGCCCGGACCCAGCCGACCGGCGCGCCCATCACCCGCCGCGCCGTCCAGGCGAGCAGCGCCAGCATCGCCACCGTCGACACGAACGCGAAGATCGCGCCCACCACGCCGCCTACCGCGTCCATGACCGCCCCGTCGCCCGTGTCGTCGTCGCCCGCTCCATGCCGCTCACTCTCCCGGACGGCGCCGCAACCGTCGTGGCGACCCGCCCGCCCCCCTGCCGCACAGGCAGGGAGGGGGCGGGTCAGGCGCGGGTGGCCCAGGTGGCGAGCGTGAGGGCGACGGCGTCCTCGGCGAGCGCGGCGGGCAGGTCCGGCCACCCGCGGCGGGCGACGGCGGCGCGCCACGCCGCCCCCACGCCGGTGCCGACGACCCCGCCCGCGGCCCCGGCGACGATCGCCGCCACGACCGACGGCGCCGGGGCGTGGTGGCGCAGCGCCAGCAGCAGCCCGCCGGTGGCGCCGCTCGCCGCCCGGACGTCGGGCCCGGGCGGGTCGAGGCGGCTCGGGGTCGTGGGCAGCTTGTCGCCCACGAGCTCGCCCGCGACCGCGAGCCCCGCGAGCAGGCGCGGCAGCGTGGCCGGTCGGCGGAGGCGGTGCGTGGGCGGCCGGTGCGCCGGCACCGGGCCGAGCAGCGGGCCGGCGACGCCGAGCGTCGCGCGCGACCCCGCGGCCACCCCCAGGGCCAGCGAGCGGACGACGAGCGGTGCGGTCATGCGCCCACCCTGGCACCGCCGAGCTTCTGCCGCCCGCCGCCGGCGACGCCGAACAAGCGGTCGGGCCCGGTCAGACGGGCAGGGCGGCCGGCTCGGCGGCGGGGCCGACGGGGTCGGGGCGCCCCTTGTCGTTGCGCATCAGGAAGCTCGCCACGACGAGGACGGCCAGGGCCACGGCCCCCATGACGAGGTAGGACGAGGAGAACCCGATCGCGTCGTACGACAGGCCGAAGACCCAGGAGAAGATGAAGACGCCGACCTGCTTGGCCGTGTTGAAGCCGACCATGTAGGCGGTGGCGGAGATCCGGACGTCGAACATGCGGGTGATGTACTTCATCACCGAGACCAGCATCAGCGGCATCTCGATCGAGGCCAGCAGGCGCCACACGATGAGCATCTCGGTCGACGTGAAGAGGGCCGAGCCCACCACGCGGACCACGAGGACGAGGGCGAAGATCTGCAGGCCCCGCTTGGCGCCGATCTTGTTGATGATGAACGGCATCGCCACCATGACGGCGGCCTCGAGCAGGATCTGCACGAACACGACGCGGGAGAACAGCACCTGCGGGTCGCCCGAGCCGGTCACGTGGTGGCCGAAGTAGATCGCGTACTGCCCGTCGAAGACGTCGTAGAGCGCGGCCGTGCCGAACATCAGCACCATGAAGCCGACGAACGAGCGGTCGCGCAGCAGGTGCTTGAGCGTGTCCTTGCTGACCTTCGGCCGGTCCTTGGTCTCGGCGGCCACCTGGGCCTGCGCCGCGGAGTCCGGCTTCGGCGTGCGGGCCGCGAACAGCAGCGCACCGAGGACGATCGCGGAGAACGTGCCGACCCACCAGATGTTGTCGGGGTTCGCCCCCCAGATGAAGCCGCCCACGAGCGACGCGGTCGCGCCGGCCAGCGAGCCGAAGAGCCGCACGTGCCCGTACTCGAACCCGTTGGCCCGGGAGTTGCGCTCGTTGAACGCCTCCACCACGCCGACGCCGGAGTTGAGCACCAGCGACAGGAAGACGCCGCCGACGAGCGCGCCCAGCACCTGGTTGGCGTCCACGATCGCCGGGAAGACGAACGCGAAGAAGGGGCCCATGAGCGCGCCCATGACGACGACGAACGCGAACAGGTTCTTGCGGAACCCGAGCCGGTCCTGGATGTAGCCGTAGAACGGCTGCAGGCAGAGGGCCGTGAGCGCCATCATCGACTGGAGGAGGCCGATGCTGCCCGACGACATCCCCAGCTGCTCCTCGAGCCAGGGCGCGAGGAACGTCATCACGAGCTGCCAGATGGCGAAGTAGAAGAAGAACAGCCCGCCGAAGTTCCAGAACGCGAGCTTCTTCAGGGAGTCGCGGGCGCGGGGCTTGGCGGTGGCGCCGTCGGGCGTCGCGGTGGTGGTGCTCATCAGAACGCTCCGTCGGCGGGGAGGACCTCGGTCGAGGTGGGGGTGGGGCGGGTGTCGGGCACCGGCGTGCCCCACACGGGGTTGCCGTCGGCGTCGAAGGGCAGCACCTGCGCGCGGGCGTGGCGGTTCGGGTCCCACAGCGGGTCGCCGGAGATCTCGGTGTAGGTGCGTGCGTGGTAGACGAGGACGGCGTCGCCGTCGGGCGTCTCGGTGAACGAGTTGTGGCCGGGCCCGTACTGGCCGGCGGACGGGTCGCTGACGAACACGGGCTCGGTGCTCTTGGTCCACGACGCCGGGTCGAGGAGGTCGGCGTCGGCGTCGGCGGTGAGCAGGCCCATCGCGTAGTCGATGCCCGTGGCGGCGCCGGAGTAGGTGAGGAACACGCGGCCGCCGCGCACGAGGACGGACGGGCCCTCGTTGACCCAGAAGCCCTTGGTCTCCCAGTCGAACTCGGGACGGGTCAGCTCGACGGCCGGGGTCGCGAGCGTCCACGGGTTCGCCATGCGGGCGATGTACAGGTTGGAGTGGCCGCGCACCGTGAGGTCCTGCTGCGCCCAGACGAGGTACTGCTCGCCGCCGAGCACGAAGCTCGTGGCGTCCAGGGCGAACGACTCCCAGCCGGTGTCGACCTGGCCGCGTTCCACCCACTCCCCCTCGAACGGGTCGTCGGAGGTGTTCTCCAGCACGAAGACGCGGTGGTTGAACGTCTCGTTCTCGCTCGGCGCGTCCACGGTGCCGTGGTCCACGGGGGCGGCGGCGTAGTAGATGTACCAGGCGCCGTGCACGCGGTGGATCTCGGGCGCCCAGATCAGCTGCGACTGCGGGCCGGTGGCGTGCCGCTCCCAGACGGTCACCTCCTCGGCCTTCTGCAGGTCCTCGAGGCGGTCGGCGCGTCGGAGCACGATGCGGTCGTACCGGGGGTGCGAGCCCGTGAAGTAGTAGGTCCCCTCGTGCCGGAGCACGCACGGGTCGGCGCGCTGCAGCACGATCGGGTTGACCGTGACCTGGTCCGTCATTGGTGTCTCATCCTCCGGTGTCCTGCACTGGTCCGGCAGAGCGCATCGAGCGCTGCTCCACCAAGAATGTAAACGATGTAAACCAGTGACCGGAGTGACGTCCGCGACGTCGGCGCCGACAGCGGCGCCATGACCTGGACGAAGGGGCACGCGGTGTGACGAGGCCCACGCGTCGCGCGGGCTCGAGGCGGCTCAGGGCGTGACGACGAGCCCCAGCGACTCGGCGAGGACCACGGCCTGGGCGTGGTCGATCACCGCACCGGTCAGGCGCGCCGCACGCGGGTCCAGCGCCGAGAGGTCCGTGCCCCGCAGGACGGCGTCGCGCAGGTCGACGTCGCCCAGCTCCGCGCCGGACAGGTCCACCCCGATCACGGTGGCACCGGACAGCCGCGCCCCGTCGAGGTCGGCCTCACGCATCCGCAGGCCCTCGAGGTGGACGCCGTCCATCGCCGCCCGCCGCAGCGTGACGAAGGACCAGTCGCCGCGCTCCGCCCGCAGCAGGTCGAAGCGGCAGTCGTCGAAGCGCGAGCCCACGAGCTTGCATCCCTCGAACGACGCGTCGAACAGGTTGGTGCGGCTGAACGTGCACCCCGTGAACGCGGTCTCGCGCCACACCGAGGCGTTGAACCGCGCCCCGCGGAACGTGCACTCCACGAAGGTGGCGCCGGTGGCCGTCACCTCGGTGAGGTCGACCTCCACGAGCTCCACCCGCTCGAAGGTGCGGCCGGACAGGTCCCGGCCGTACCAGTCCTCGCCCCGAACCGTGCTGCCCGGCTCGATCGCGTCCGGTGCGGGCCCCCGCTCGACGTCGCTCATCCCCGCACGCTAGCCCGCCCGGGCGACACCGACCCCACCCGGCGCGAGCCGGCCAGGCCCCCGAGGTAGTACCGGAGCCGGCCCCGCTACTACCTCGGCAGGCCCCGTACTACCTTGCGGTGGACGGGTGGTCCCTCGGCGGCGCGGGTGACACTGGACCCGTGCCCGACACGACGACGCCCCGAGGCCTGGTCCTGACGCCCGGCGCGGGCGCGAGCCGCGACCACCACACGCTCGTGGCCGTGGAGCAGCGGCTGGCCGCGCTCGACCCGCCCCTGCCCACCGAGCGCGTGGACTTCCCGTACCGGCTGGCCGGCAAGCGGATGCCGGACCGGCCTCCCGTCGCCGTCGCGCATCTGCGCGCCGAGGCGGAGCGGTTCGCCGGGTCGCTCGGCGTCGGGACGGACGCGCTCCTGCTGGGCGGCCGGTCGTACGGGGGGCGGATGTGCTCGATGGCGGTGGCCGAGGGCCTGCCCGCCGCCGGGCTGGTGCTGCTCAGCTATCCGCTGCACCCACCGGGCAGGCCCGAGAAGCTCCGCGTCGACCACTTCCCCGACCTCGCGGTGCCGGTGCTGTTCGTCTCCGGCGACCGCGACCCGTTCGGGAGCCCCGACGAGCTGGCCGCGCACGCCGCGGCCGTCCCCGGTCCCGTCACGACCGTCATCCTGCCCGGCGCGCACGACGTCCGGGGCAAGGACGACGACGTCGCGGCTGCCGTCGCGGACTGGGCGCGCACGCTCTGACCGTCCCCTCCCGCTCGCATGTCCACCGATGCGCGCTTTTGTCCGCTCGCGCTCGGCACCACCGTCGGCCTGCCAGCATCTGACCCGTCACGACCGTCGACCGACGGCACATGTGTGCAAGGAGGCCCTCATGTCCACGAGAAAGCTCCGACGCTCCGGCGTCGCGTTCCTCGCCGTCGGCGCCGTCGCCGCGCTCGGCGCCTGCAGCGGCGGCGACGCCTCGGGCGACGGCGGTGAGGACGTCACCCTCACCTTCGCGTGGTGGGGCGACGCGTCGCGCGCCGAGCGGTACGAGAAGGCGATCGACCTCTACGAGGAGAAGAACCCGCACGTCACCATCCAGTCGTCGTACGCGTCGTTCGCCGACTACTGGACCGCCCGGAACACGGAAGCGGCGAGCGGCAGCCTCCCGGACGTGTTCCAGATGGACGTCTCCTACCTGTCGCAGTACGGCGGCACCGGCCAGGTCGCCCCGCTCGACGAGTTCGTCGAGGACGGCACGATCGACATCTCGACGTTCCCGGAGAACGTCATGCCGGCCGCGAAGGTGGACGGCAAGCTGGTCGGCATCCCGACCAGCACGGGCGGCATCGCGAACTTCTTCAACACCGGCCTCTTCGAGGAGCTGGGTGTCGACGTGCCCGACGGCGACCTCACCTGGGACGAGTACGACGCCGTCCTGTCGCAGGTCGGCAAGGCCGGCGCCGACCACGACCCGCAGGTGAGCGGGTCCACGCAGTACACCCAGATCTGGACCGTGTTCGAGATCTGGCTCGCCCAGCAGGGCACGTCGCTCTACACCCCGGACGGTGCGCTCGGCTTCACGGAGGCCGACCTCACCGCGTGGTGGGAGCGGGCGACGCCGCTGTTCGAGGACGACGGCTTCATCGACCCCAAGCGGCAGGAGCAGCTCAACGGCGCGGACGTGCTGGGCAGTGGCGTCACGGCGAGCGAGCTGAGCTTCTACAACTTCCTCGTCCGCTTCTCCGAGGGCAGCGCGGGCGGCGAGTTCGCGATGACGCTGCCCCCGGCCGACGACGCGAGCAACCGCGGCCTGTACCTCAAGCCGTCGCTGGAGCTGTCGATGTCCGCGAACGCCGAGAACCCCGAGGAGGCGGCGAAGTTCATCGACTTCATCGCCAACGACCCGGAGGTGAGCAAGGAGTTCGGGCTGTCCCGCGGCGCCCCGATCTCGCAGCCCGCGATCGACGCGCTCGAGCCGGAGGGCCTGGACGAGCAGATTCTCGAGTACTGGGAGCAGCTCTCCGAGGTGGCGGGCGACACTCCCCCGCCGCCGCCCGAGGGCGCCGGCGCCGTGGAGGTCGAGTTCACCCGCATCGCGCAGGACATCGGGTTCGGCAGCACGAGCCTGGACGACGGCGTCAAGGAGTTCTTCTCCGTCGCCCCGGGGATGCTGGGCTGACGACCTGGCCACGCATCGAGCGTGCTGACTTGATCCTCAAGACGGCGGTTTGAGGATCAATTCAGCACGCTCGATGCGTGGGGTCAGCGGCCGCCCGCAGGCTTCTCCGGGTACTCGGCGGGCCGCTTGCCCAGCTCGACGGCGAGCTCGTGGCGTCCCGCGAGGATGTCGGCCCGCTCCTCGTCGCGCTGGCGCAGGGCGTCGGCCTGCAGGTCGGGCGACAGGTGGTCCCAGTAGAGGGTGCCGTCCAGGTGCTGCGCCTCGTGGATGAAGGCGCGGGCCAGGAACCCGCGGCCCGACAGCTGCACGGGGCCGCCGTGCTGGTCGACGCCCCGCACGGTGGCGGCGCCGGGCCGCTCCAGCGGCTCGTACGCGCCGGGCACGGACAGGCACCCCTCGTCCTCGGTCTCGGGGTCGGCGTCCGCGTCCATCTCGAGGACCGGGTTGACCACGTGCCCCACGTGCCGGTCCCCGCGCTCGTCCGTGACGTCGTACACGAACAGCCGCAGCCCGACGCCGACCTGCGGCGCCGCCAGCCCCACGCCCTCGGCGTTCTCCATCGTGGCGAACATGTCGTCGATCAGGCGCGCGAGCTCCGGGGTGGAGAACTCCTCGACCGTCGCCGCCGGCGCGTGCAGCACGGGCTCGCCGATCTCGGTGATCCGCAGCACGCGGCCGCGCGCCGCCTCCGGCGCCTGGGCCGGGTACGGGTCGGCCGGCTCCCCCAGCAGGTACGTGGTGGGCCGACGTCGACCGAAGCTCCAAGCCATGGGACAGAGCCTAGGCGAGGGCGGCGGGGCCGGGCCGCGCTCCGACCGGTGGCGGCCCGTGCCCGACCGGCGAGCACCCGGCGTCCGCGACACCCTGGCAGTGCCGTCGTCGCCCCGAGGAGGTGCCCGTGACCCGCTCCCCCGACCGCCCCGGCGCCGACCGCTGGGTACCCGACGGCGCGGCGCGCCGCGACGTCGACGCGCTCACGCGGGCGGCGCACGCGTGCCGGGGGTGCGAGCTCTGGCACGACGCCACGCAGGTCGTGTTCTCCACCGGGCCGCCCGACGCCGACCTCGCGCTGGTGGGCGAGCAGCCCGGCGACCGCGAGGACCGGGAGGGCGAGCCGTTCGTCGGCCCCGCGGGCCGGGTCCTCGAGGACGCGCTCGAGACCGCCGGCCTGGAGGCCGCGTCGGTCTACCTCACCAACGCCGTCAAGCACTTCCGGCACGTCGAGCGACCGGAACGCGGCAAGCGCCGGCTGCACAAGACGCCCGACGTCGCGCACGTGCGCGCGTGCCTGCCCTGGCTGGAGGCCGAGCTGGCCGCCGTGCGGCCGCGAGTCGTCGTCGCCCTCGGCGCGACCGCCGCCCGCGCCGTGCTGGGCGCCCCCGCGCGCATCGGGGAGCTGCGGGGCCGGCTGCTCGACGCCCCGGAAGGCGGCGCCCTCCCCGGCGCTCCCGTCGTCGTGACCACCCACCCGTCCGCCCTGCTGCGGCTGCGCGACCGCGCCGGCTGGGACGACGCCTTCGCCGCGCTCGTGGCGGACCTCGGTACCGCGGCACGGGCCGCCCGCGCAGCCTGACCTCGGGGGTCCCCCGGAGCCGCGTCATACCCCAGGGGGACCCGTGCCCAGGAGGAATCCGCTCGTGGTCCGACGCGGCCGGCGGCCCGCCGCGGGCACCGTAGGTGTCATGACACCTCTGCTGAGCGCGCGTGGCCTGACGATGCAGTACCCCGGCGGGGTCACGCCCGCCCTGGACGGCGTGGACCTCGACATCGCCGCCGGCGAGTCGGTGGCGATCATGGGCGCGTCCGGCTCCGGCAAGACGACGCTGCTGCACTGCCTCGCGGGCATCCTGCGGCCGACCGCCGGGTCGGTCACCTTCGCGTCGGGGCAGGGGCCGGTGCGGGTCGAGTCGCTGGACGACGCGGCCCGGTCGCGGCTGCGGCGCGAGGAGCTCGGCTTCGTGTTCCAGCAGGGCCTGCTGCTCGACGAGCTCACGGCGCTCGAGAACGTGGCCGTGGCCCGGATGCTCGGCGGGGTGCCGCGCGGCCAGGCCGAGGCGGAGGCCGCGCAGTGGCTGCAGTACCTGGGCCTCACGGGCCTGGAGCAGCGGCGCCTCGGCGAGCTGTCGGGCGGCCAGGCGCAGCGCGTCGCGATCGCCCGCGCCCAGGTGACGGGCGCCCGGCTGATCTTCGCCGACGAGCCCACCGGCGCCCTGGACTCCGCCACGTCCGTCGAGGTGCTCGACCTGCTGCTCTCCGCCACCGCGCAGGGCCGCACGCTCGTCGTCGTCACGCACGACGCCGACGTCGCGCGCCGCTGCGCCCGCACCGTCGTCCTGCGCGACGGCCGCGTCGTCTCGGACACGGCGGCCCCGTCCGCCCCGACCGCCGCCGAGGTGTCGCGATGACCGCCACCGCCCCGGCACCCGCGCCGGCCGCCGTGCCGGGCGCGCGACCGGCCGGAGCCCTCGCGACGGCCGTCCACCTCGCCCCGCTCTTCCGGCGGCGGCGCGACGGCGACCGCCTGGCCACCGCGCTGCCCGTGGCGAGCTTCGCCGTGGTCACGGCCCTGCTGCTCGTGGTGCTGGGCGGTGCGCAGGCCTTCTTCGGCTGGGACGACGAGCTCGCCTCCACCTACGAGACGCTCGCCGTCATCGCGGTCGTGCTGCTCCTCGTGCCCCTGGCGACGGTGGGCGCGTCCGCCGCCCGCCTCGCCGCCCGACGGCGCGACGAGCGGCTGGCGTCCCTGCGCCTGCTCGGCGCGACCACCGGCACGATCACCGCGCTCACCGTGCTCGAGGCGGCGGTGACGGCGCTGGCCGGGGCCGTCCTCGGCGTCGTGCTCTATGCGGTCCTCGCCCCGCTGGTCGGTCTGCTGCACTTCCGCGGCGAGGCGCTCGGCGCGCAGATGTGGGTGCCCTGGTGGTGGCTGCCGCTCGCCGTGCTCGGCGTCGCGCTGCTCGCCGCCGCGAGCGCCGTCGTCGGCCTGCGCGCCGTCGTCGTGACGCCGCTGGGCGTGCGCACCCGGCAGAAGCCGGGCACCGCGCACTGGGTGCGCGTCGTGATCGCCGTCGGCGTGCTCGTCGTCGGCCTGGGGCTCATGCAGATGCTGGGCGTGCTCGGCGAGATGGGCGGCATCGTCGCGATCGTCGGGACGCTCGCGGCGATCTTCGGCGGCATGCTGCTCGCCCTCGACGCCCTGGGCCCGTGGTTCGTCCGCGTGCGGGCGCGGCGCCAGGCGCGCAAGGCGCAGACCGTGCCGCGGCTGCTCGCCGCGCGCATGATCCTCGAGGACCCCAAGGCGGCGTGGCGCCAGGTGAGCGGCGTGGCGATGACCAGCTTCGTCGGCGTCTTCGGCGCGGTCGGCCTCGCCATGACCAGCATGACCTCGACCGACGGGATGGATGCGAGCGAGCGGTGGCTCCTGCAGGACATCTCGACCGGCGTCCTCGTCACCGTGGCGGTGTCGTTCCTCATGGTCGCGTGCTCGGTGGGCATCAACCAGGCCGCCTCGACGCTCGACCGGGCCGCCGTGCACGTCTCGCTCGACCGGCTCGGCGTCCCGCGCGAGGTGATGGGCGAGGCCTCCCGGCGCGCCGTGATGTCGGCCCTGTGGATGGTGGCCGGCGGCTCGGCGCTCTGCGCGGCCGTGCTGCTGTTCCCGCTGGTCGGGATGGCGATCTTCGTCCAGCCCGTCGCGATCGTCACCGCGCTGGCCGTCTTCGCGCTCGGGTTCCTCGCCGTCCGCGGTGCGGCCGCGCTCAGCGCCCGCCTCGTGCCGGGGATCCTCGCCCGGCCCGAGCGCGCGCTCTGACGTCGCGGGTCAGCCGGCGGAGCCGTCGGTCTTCTTCCCGGTCTCCCGCTCCCAGGCGTCGAGCTGCTGGGTGAGCGCCCGCGCCAGCTCGAACACCTGCTGCGGCGGGATGCGTACCCGGGAGACCACCTTGCCCGGCACCACGCGGCCGGTGACCGCCCCGGTGTCGGGGTCGGTCACCGGCTGCGGCGGCTTGGTGGCCGCGACGAAGTCGATGACGAACGAGGTCGACGTGTGCCACAGCGACGCGAAGTCCGCCGGGACCCCTCCCTCGAGCTCGGCGGGGACGTCGATCTTGAACTTCACCTCGTTGTTCGCCATGGCCCCCACTGTCGTCCCCCTGCGGCCCGGTCGCCAACAGCCCGGCGACGGGCGCGCCGCGGCGGCCGCGCGACGAGCAGCGCCCACACCACGAGCCCCACGACGAGGGCCCAGAAGGCGGACCCGACGCCGAGCACCACGAGAGGGCTGGCCGCCGTGAGGAACGTGGCCGTCGCGGCGACCCGGTGCGACTCGTCGCGGAGGGCGGCCGCCAGGGCGGAGCCGAGGGTGGTGAGCAGCGCGAGCCCGGCGACCGTCTCGAACACCCCGGCCGGGGACGCCGCGACGAGCGCCGTGACCAGCGGCGACAGGACGGCGAGCACGAGGTAGGCCCACCCGGCGCTCTGCGTCGCGACCCAGCGACGCGGGGGGTCGGGGTGCGCCTCGGCCGATGCCGGCAGCGCCGCCGTGATGGCGGCCAGGTTGACCGCGTGGCCGCCGGCGAACGCCCCCACCATCGTTCCGGCCCCGGTGACCAGCAGCGTCTCGCGCCAGGGGACGGCGTAGCCGAAGGAGGCCAGGACGCTGACCCCGGGCACGTTCTGCGACGCCATCGTCACGACGTACAGCGGGAGGGCGATGCCCACGACGGCGGGCAACGTGAGCTCGGGCGTCGTCAGCACGAGGCCCGGCGGCCGGAGCCCGAGGGTGGTGTCCCCCGCGGCCACCGCCGCCAGGACGAGGACGACGGCGAGCCCGAAGGCGACGGGCGTGGCCCACCGCGGCGCCAGGCGGGCGAGGACGAGCCACACGACGATCACCGGCCCGACGAGCAGCGGCGCGGTCGTGACGGCGACCAGCGGCTCCAGGCACAGCGAGAGGAGCACCCCCGCGAGCATGGCCTGGGCCACGGGCACGGGGATGGCCGCGACGAGCCGCCCGAGCGCGGGCCACGCCGCGGTGAGCCCGATCAGGGCGCCGCACACGACGAACGCCCCGACGGCGGCGGGCCACCCGCCGGCGACCCCGCCCGCGCCTGCGAGGACGGCTGCGCCGGGCGTCGACCATGCCAGGGTCAGGGGCGCGCGGTGGCGGCGGCTGAGCCAGATCATCCCGAGCCCCTGGACGACGCACAGCACGAGGAGGCCGGACGCCGCCTGCGCCGGCGTGGCACCGACCGCCCGCAGCCCCGTGACGACGACCGCGAACGAGCTGGTGAAGCCGACGAGGGCGGCGACGATCCCGACACCGACCGGCTGCGCGAGCGAGCGTTCCACGAACGGAACGGTAGGCCCGACCCGCCGCGTTCCGCAAACAGAACGCTAGGATGACGCCGTGCGATCCGCCGAGCTCTCCGCGCTCATCGGCGAGCGCCTCACCTCCGCCCGCGCCGTCCGAGGGCTCTCCCTCGGGGCCCTCGCCCGGGCCGCCGGGATCGGCAAGGGCTCGCTGTCGGAGATCGAGGGCGGGTCGCGCAACCCGAACCTCGCCACCCTCTACGCCCTCGCCGGCGCCCTCGACGTCCCGATGTCGTGGCTGCTCGCCGAACGCGCGGGGGCCGAGGTGTCCTCCCCCGGCATCCGCACCCGGCTGCTGGCCGCCACGCAGGAGGACGAGGTCACGGTGGAGGTCTTCGCCCTGCGGCTCGACCCCGGCCCGATGCACCGCTCGGAGGCGCACGGAGCCCACGTGACCGAGCACCTGCTGGTCACCCGCGGCCGGGCCGAGGTCGGCCCCCTCGACGCCGCCGTCGAGCTCGGCGTCGGCGAGTCCCTGCAGTGGACCGCCGGCTCCCGGCACGGGTACCGCGCGCTGGGCGGGGCGCCGGCCGAGGCGGTGCTCACGATGTGGTGGCGTCGCACCAAGCAGGACTAGTCAGACAGATCCCCTTCGACCGACCGGCTCCCGGCACCGGCGGTCGGCCCGCTGACCGGCGACTCAGCCCGCCTGGGTGCCGACCAGCGCCAGGGCGAGGATCGTGAGGTCGAGCCACCGGCCGAACGTGGTGCCCACCTCGGGCAGCCGGCCGACGTGGGTGAACCCGAGGGACTCGTGCAGCCGGCCGGACGCGGTGTTCCCGGCCTCCCGGTGACGGGGCGTCACGGCGTCGGGCGCGGCGCCTCGTCGTCGGGGCGGAACCGGTCGAGCTCGGCTCGCGTGAACCCCACCCGCTCCGTCTCCCGCCCCTGCGCCGCGCCCAACGCGTCGGCGAGGTCCTTGGCCGCCTCGAGGCGGTGCCCCCGCCGTCGCCGGTCGCGCGGACCGCCGCCACGGCGGTAGGCGCGCCGCTGCTTCCAGGCGCCCGCGAGCGCGTCGGCCTCCTCCGGGGTGAGGGTGCCGTCGTCGACCTCCGGCGCCATGAGGTCCCGCATGGCCGCCCGCTCCGGTGCGACGGTCACGTGGAAGACGACGAGGACGACGACGATCGCGACGACGACCTGCAGCACGAGGAGCGTGATGACGAGCGGGCCGTTGCCGGCAGCGAGGGCGGAGGTGCTGTCCCACGCCCAGTGCAGCACCATCGCGACCAGGCAGAACAGCAGGCCGCGCCCGACCAGGCGCCGCTGCGCGACGGTGCCCACGAGGTACACCACGCCCGCCCCGAAGATCGCGGAGTACAGGATGTGCGACGTGAAGCCGGTGCCGAGGCGCAGTACCACGGTGTGCAGGCTGGAGCCGACCGGGTCGACGCCGAACCCGTCCGGCGCGGAGTTCAGCGCATAGAGGATGTCCTCGAGGATCTCGAATCCGAGGCCCACGAACGCCCCGACGACGAAGCCGTCGAACGCCGTGCGCAGCACACGCGGGGCGATGAACATGAGCAGCAGGACGCCCGCCCCCTTGCCCCACTCCTCCATGAACGGGGCGGCGAGACCGGCGCCCCAGTCGACGGCGAACGCCGGGTCGACGAGCTTGGCGTACAGGCTGAGCAGCGCCGCGTTGCCGTGCAGCGCGATTGCCCAGGTGGCGGCGAACCCGCCCCAGAGGAAGGCGGCGACGCGCAGGTCCAGTGGCTGACGGGAGTAGCGGTCGATGTGCGTGGTGAACCACCAGAACAGCACGGCGTAGACGCTGAAGATCGCCGCCGAGATGCCCAGGGGCTCCCCGTAGGCGGGTCCCTGGCTGCGCACCTGCGAGACGGTGAACCAGAGGCCGTAGGCGATGACCGCGACGAAGACCCAGAGGCAGGCGTTGCGGGGCTGGACCCACGAGACGCGCTGGCCCCAGCCGACGTCGTCGGCCACCTGCGCGCGCCGGTCGAGCAGCTCCGTGCGGGTCATGAGGCCTCCACCGACGTGACGGGACGGATCGAGCGGATCATCCGGATGATGTCGGCCTCGATCTGGTCGTCGTCCGTCTGATCCGGGCCCGAGGCGACCACCTCCACGCCGGTCCCGTCGAAGACGTACGCCGCGACGAGCCCCGCCCCGCTGGCGAACGTGAACCGTCCGGCGACACCCCGTGCGCCCTGGGAGGTGTGGAACGTCTCCACCTGCCCCATGTCGATGGTGACGCCGTCGCTCAGCCGCTCGTTGTTCTTCTGCAGCTGCGCCATCAGCTCGGCGGGCGTCCCGTCGAAGGTGTCGGAGACGACCGAGAACGTGAAGCCGTCCTTCGACACCTGGGCCGTGTTCGGGAAGCCACCCGACTCCGGCGGGTCCGACGCGAGCACGCCGGAGTCGATGCTCCACCCGGCGGCCGGGTCGAACTCGACCTGGTCGACCCGGATGACGTCACCCGCCCGCGCCGGGTCGTCCACCGGGACCGCCCGGTCCAGGGCGGGCAGTCCCCACACCGCCAGCGCGACCAGCAGGACCACGATCGCCGCCGGCAGCAGCGTCGTGCGGTCCATCCCGAGCCAGCGACGCTCCACCGGCACCCAGTCCGGCGGCACGCTCTGGTGCTCCGGCGCGACTTCCGCTCGCATGGCCCTCCCCGGACGCCACGGACGCCACACCGGCGCCCGGCAGCGCGGAGATCGCGCGGCAGTACGGAAGATCGCACGTTCCGGAGAGAAGCGCGCGGCGAACGCTCCCCGGGTGCGGCGTGCGCCGAGGTATCAGACCGCCGCCGCGCACGTCGTTCCCAGCAGGGGCCGGTGCGCCCGGCCCGACGCACCACCGAGGAGCCCTCCGATGTCCGCGATCGACGCATCCGCCACCGCCGCGACGACGGCCGCCCCGGCGTCGTCGGCCCCCGTCCCGGCGCCCGTCCCCACCCCGGTCGCGGCGCCCGAGGCCTCCGGCGCGACCGGGCACGCCACGGTGTCGCCCCGGCTGCGCACCGCCGCGTACGTCGTCGCACTCGTCGTCGGCGCGCTCGCCACCGCCGCGTCCACCATCACCGCCGCCGTGGCGCCGGACTCCGCGCAGACCGTCACCGCCGTCGGCGGCGCCGTCGCCGGCCTGTTCGCCACCATCTCCGGCGGCCTCGGCACCGCCTACCGTCCGACCTCGTCGCGCGGCACGCCCTGACCGGTCGTCAGTCGTCGTCGCACTCCGGGCACTGCGCGGAGAGCTCCTCCAGCGCGGCCTCGTGCCCCCGGCACGTGAGGTGCCAGCCGGTGTTGGCGATGATCGCGTGGCTGACGGTGCTCGGGCCCGACTCCGTATGGACCACCGCCGCCGCGATCCCCTGACCGCACACCAGGAACCTGGTCGACGCCACATACTTCACCGTGGCCATCCCGTCACCGTCGTCCGAGCCCTCGATGCACGCTTCCCGGCCGGACCGACAGCGCGGGCCGCCGGGCGGCGGTACGGCGCCCTCAGCTTCCGCTTGCCGGGAGCCGCGATCGTCGTGAAGTTAATTTCGATTCACGCTGGGGTGGATCGGGGACCACATCACGAGGGATCGGACGGCGCCCACGCAGCCCATCGACATCGACATCCCGACGATCAACAACCCGGACTATGACTAGACCGCACGGCCTGCACCGGGACGACGGTCCGTGGTCACGGCGCCCTCGTCCCGGCCGCGCCCGGGGGCCGCGTCCGCTCGTGGACGCCGTCGAGGTGCGCACGCAGCTCGGGCGGCCCGTGCACGACGAACCCGCACCCGACGGCGAGCAGCCGCAGGGCCAGCCACTCGACGGTGTCCGGGGCGCTGTGCCAGCGGGTGTCCGCGCCGTCCGGGCTGAGGTCGCCGTCCCCGAGGTGGTCGCCCAGCCGGCGGCGGGCCTCGTCGACGGGCAGCCGCAGGGTGACGTCCGCGCGGAGCGTCGGCGCCATCGCCGCCTCGGCCTGCTCCAGGTACGCCGGGACGTCCTTCGCGAGCAACTCGTGGCGTGACCGCGCCCCGGTCGCCCGCAGCGCGCGGACCCGATCCACCCGGAAGGTGCGCCAGTCGGCGCGGTCGACGTCGTACGCCACGAGGTACCAGCGCCCCCGGATCGTGACGACGTGCTGCGGCTCCACGTGCCGCGGCCCGCGCCGACCGTCGCGCGCCTCGTGCTCCAGGCGGACCCGCTCGCGGCTCGTCGCGGCGCCCGCGAGCACGGTCAGGACGTCCGGGTCGGCACTGCCACCGGCCGGGCGCTCCCAGGCCATCGCGCTCGCGCCCAGCGCCCGGACGCGGTGCCGCAGTCGGGAGGGCAGCGACCGGCTGAGCTTGCCGAGCGCACGGACCCCGGCGTCCTCGAGCCCCGGCAGGCCGTGCCCGGCGACGGTGCGCAGTCCCAGCGCGACGGCGACGGCTTCGTCGTCCTCCAGGAGGAGCGGTGGCATCGACGTCCCGGCCACGAGGCGGTAGCCGCCGTGGGTGCCGAGCGTCGCCTCGACCGGGTAGCCCAGCTCGCGCAAGCGGTCGACGTCGCGACGCACGGTGCGCTGCGTGACCTCGAGCCGCCGGGCGAGCTCGGGCCCCGACCACGTGCGGGCCTGCAGCAACGACAGCAGGGAGAGCAGACGCGACGTGGGTCCGGTCATGCGGACATCATCGCGCCGATCGAGGACAGGATCGGTCCTCGTTGCTCCGTAGCGTGTCCGTCGACAGCACACGCCCGACGACGGAGACCATCATGAACGCCTCGCAGCGCACGACCCCGGCCGGATACACGAGCGTCGCCCCGTGGGTCGTCACCGACGACACCGGCGCGCTCCTCGACTTCGTGACGGCGGTGTTCGACGGGGAGGAGCTCGGACGCGTCCTCACCGAGGACGGCGCCGTGGGGCACGGAGAGACACGCATCGGCGACACCGTCGTGCTCGCGTTCGACCGCCACCCCGAGTGGCCGGTCATGCCCAGCCTGCTGCGGGTCTTCGTGCCCGACGCCGACGCGACGTTCGCGAAGGCCGTCGCGGCCGGCGCCCACGTCGTGACCGCGCCGTCCGACAGCGCCTTCGGGCAGCGCGGCGGTCGCATCAGGGACCCGTTCGGCAACATCTGGTGGGTGGTGAGCCACGTCGAGGACGTCCCCGAGGACGTCGTCTGGCGGCGCCTCCAGGAGCCGGCCTATGCCGAGCAGATGCGCGTCGCCCAGGAGACTCTCGACGCCGAGCTGAGCGGGCGCGCGCAAGGTCGCAGCAGCGCGCCGGTGCGCTGATTGCCGGTACGACGAAGGCCCGGTACGACGAAGGCCCGGAACCTCCAGGTTCCGGGCCTTCTGAGCTGAGCCGCCTATCAGAATCGAACTGATGACCTATTCATTACGAGTGAATCGCTCTACCGACTGAGCTAAGGCGGCGTGCCGTGCACCGGCGTGGAACCGGATCAACGAGCGCGCCTACAGTACCTGACGCCCGGGCCCGGCTCCAAAACGGCGGGCCGCTTCCGCGCGACAGCACGCGCTGACCTCCGCATACTCGTGCCCATGCAGCCCACGACGTCGCAGAGCACCGTCATCACCACGGGCCGAGGGTGGTGGTGGAAGACCCTCGTCCTCGGCATCCTGCTGTGGGCCGTCACCGCCGCCGTGACGTTCAGCACGCAGAACTCGAACCTCATCCCGACGGTGATCCTGCTCGGCAGCTTCCTCGTCCCGTTCAGCGTGGTGCTGTTCGTCGTCGAGAGGGCCCACGGCTCGATCGACATCATGCTGCTGCTGGGCGCATTCTTCTTCGGCGGCATCTTCGGCGTGCTGGGCGCGTCGATCCTGGAGTCGCACCTGTCGCCGTCGCTGTGGATCTACGTGGGCGTGGGCGCGATCGAGGAGGCCGTGAAGATCGCCGTGTTCCTGGTGGTCGGCGCCCGGGTGGCGCACAAGACCGGGCTCACGGGCGCGCTGCTCGGCGCGACGGTCGGCGCCGGGTTCGCGGCCTTCGAGTCCGCGGGCTACGCCTTCAACGCGAGCCTCACCCGCCTGGGCCAGATCGACCTGAACTCCCTGCTGCAGACGGAGGCGGTCCGCGGGCTCCTGACGCCGGTGGGGCACGTGCTGTGGACGGCGATCCTGGGCGCGGCGATCTTCGGCGCGGCGTCGGCCGCCGGCAGGTACCGGTTCACCGGCGGCGTGCTGCTCGCCTACCTCACCGTGGTCGCGCTGCACGCCCTGTGGGACTCGATGGGCTTCATCTCCGCGTACCTCGCGATCAAGGTCACCGGCGGGGTGCACTACGAGCTCGCGTACGGCCAGCTGCTGCCCGCCGCGTCCGACAACGCCTCCACCTGGTCGACCGTGTTCTACGTGGTCGGGCTGGTCGTCATCTCCGCGCTGGGCGTGCTGGCCCTGCGGCACTGGTCGCGCACGAGCGCTCAGCAGGTCGCGCCGTCGGCCGGCACGTCCCCGTCCACGAGGTAGGACTCGACGGCGTCGGCCACGCACGTCCGGGACGGCTGGTACGCCGTGTGCCCCTCGCCCTCGTAGGTGAGCAGGACACCGGAGTCGAGGGTGCTCGCCAGGCCCTCGGCCCAGACGTACGGGGTGGCAGGGTCGTTGGTGGTGCCGACGACGAGGATCGGCGCGGCGCCCTTCGCGTGCAGGTCGAACTCCTGCTCCACCTGCGGGTACTCCGCGCCGGCGCAGGTCAGCCCGCCGTAGCCGAAGAACGAGCCCATCGTCGGCGCGTCCTTCTCGATGGCGGCGGCGTCCGCCCGCATCTGCTCGACGTCGGTGGTGGCCCGGTCGTCGAGGCAGCTCACGGCGCGCATCGCCTCCTCCGAGTTGGTGGCGTAGCTCCCGTCCGCGTTCCGGTCGAAGTACTGGTCGGAGAGGTAGAGCAGCGCGTTGCCCGTGCCCTGGTTGATCGCCTCGTCCAGGGCCTGGGTGAGCGCAGGCCAGCTCCCCTGGTTGTAGAGGGTGACGGCGATGCCGTAGAACGCGAGGCTCTGCGTGACCGTGCGGCCCGAGCTCGACGTCTCGTACGGCCGCTCGTAGGCGTGGTCCAGCACCTGCCGGATCTGCTGCATCCCGTCGTCGACCGACCCGGACAGCGGGCAGCTCGCGCCCGCCTGGCAGTCCTGCACGTACGCCCGCAGGGCGTTCTCGAAGCCGACGGCCTGCCCGTGGGAGATCTCCTCCGAGCTGAGCGTGGTGTCGATCGCGCCGTCGAGCACGAGGCGGCCGGCACGGTCCGGGAACAGCCCCGCGTACGTCGCGCCGAGCTGGGTGCCGTAGGAGAACCCGAGGTAGTTCAGGGCGTCGTCGCCGAGCACCGCGCGCAGCATGTCCATGTCGCGCGCCGCGCTCTGCGTGTCCACGTGGCCGAGCACCTCGCCCGAGTTCTCGGCGCACGCGCCGTTCCACGCCTCGTACTCCTCCTGCATCGCCTGCAGCCCGGCGTCGGTGCTGCGGTCGAAGTCCTTGGCCAGCGACTCGTCCTTGCGGGCGTCGTCGAAGCACGTCACGGGCGTGGAGCGCTGCACGCCGCGCGGGTCGAAGCCGACGATGTCGAACGCGTCCTGCAGCCGCTTGCCGAAGATCGACCCGTCCGACTGGGCGTCGCTCTGCACGAAGTCGACGCCCGACGCGCCCGGCCCGCCGGGGTTCACCAGGAGCGAGCCCTCCGGGTCCTTGCCGTCCGCCGGGTTACGCACCAGGGACAGCTCGATGCTGCCCGCGTCCGCGTCCTGCCAGGAGAGCGGAGCCGACGCCGTCGCGCACTGCAGGCCGTCCTCGCAGTCCTCCCACTCGAGCGCCTGCCCGTAGTACTGCTCGAACCCGTCCGGCGCCTGCAACGCCGCCGGGCCGGAGGCCGAGCCCACCGGCGACTGCTCCTTGGCGGGCGCCGTGCACCCGGCGAGCAGCACCGCCCCGGCGACGACGACGGACAGGCCGCGCAGGCCGGAGCGAGGACGACTCGTGCGGCGGAGGCTCGGGCGGGGGGTGGTGCGGCGGGCGGTCGGGCGGCGCTCGTCGGAGATCACTCGCCCAACCTACCGTCGCCGCAGCACCTGCCCCGACGTGCTCAGCCCCCGGCAGGGACCCAGACCACCGGGCCCGCGGTGGCGTCCTTCGCGCGCGGCGACACATCGACCTCGCCCAGGTCGCCGAGGCGCACGGTCACCGGCGTCCCCGCGTCGGCGTCGGGCGGGACGGCGACGGCGCTCGTCGTCGGGGCGTAGTCCATCGTGCACGGGCCCGGATCCGGCTCGACCATGCCGACGACGACGGCCTCGTGCGCGTCGTCCCAGCCGCCCTCGGCCTCGGCCAGGCGCGGGCACGAGCTCGACCCGTACGTCACGACCAGCAGCACGCCGGGTGTGGGCGACCAGGCGACGCCGGCGGGGCTGTCGAACGTCCCCTCCGCGCCCTCGGGCAGGCCGCGCACGTGCTCCCCGGGCGCCGGCGCGGCACCGTCGGAGGGTGCCGGGCTGGTCGACGGGCTGGTCGACGGGGTGGGCGACGGCGACGCCGGGGTGGACGACCCGGACGTCGGCCCGCTTCCCGGCGAACCACCGGAGGCGCAGGCCGTCACGAGCACGGCGAGAGCGGCCGCGGCGCCCGCCAGCAGCGGGCCGCGGAGAGCGCGGAGGGGGCGAGCCGTCACGGGGCGACCGTCTCGCTGACGTCCGCGAACCGCAACCGCTCCGGCGTCTCCTGCGGGGCCGCCTTGCGCAGGAAGTCCCGCCGCTTGGCCGCGAAGCCGCGCCGGTCGTCGAAGATGTCCCGCGCCATCTCGGCGAGCTCGATGGTCCGGTAGTACGACAGCGGGCGGCGGGGCGCACGCACCCGGGCGGCCGCGGCGGCCTCCGCGCGACCCTCCGGCGTCGCCAGCGCGGCGGCGCGGTCGGCCAGCCACGCGGCGAACAGCTGCGGGTCGCGCGGGCCCACGGCGTCCACCAGGCCGGTCCGCGCCGCCTCCGCGACCGACACCGGCAGCTTGTCGCTGAGCAGCCGGTCGGCGTCGACCTCGCCGAGGCGGGACGCGACGGTCCACGTGTGCAGCTCGGAGCCGAAGATGCCCATGTCGTAGTACGGGTTGAGCACCACGCCGTCGCGGGCGACGACGACGTCCGCGCACAGGCCCGCCATCACGCCGCCGGCCCCGGCGTTCGCCGTGAACGCGGCCACGGTGAGCTGGTCGGCGGCGGCGATCGCCTCGCACAGGTCGTCGATGGCGCGGATGTTCGCCCATGCCTCCGCGGCCGGGTCGGCGGCCGCCTCGATCGCGCCCAGGTGGATGCCGTTGGAGAACGCGTGCTCGGTGCCGCGCACCACGAGCACCCGGGTGTCCTCCGTGAGCGCCTTCTCCACGGCCGTGGTCAGCCGGCGGCACTGGGCGGTGTGCATGGCGCCGCTGTACGACCGGATCGTGAGGTAGCCGACGTCGCCGTCGCGCTCGTAGACCGATTCCGCGAGGGCCGCCGGTGCCGGACGGAACGGCACCCCGGCGACGTCGAGCACCCACGACGCGGGCAGCTTGGTGCCGCGCTTCTCGGCCAGGGTCGCGGCGTACCCGACCCACAGCGTGCCGTCTCCGGTGGCGATCGCCACGGCGTCCTCGTCGCGCCCCACCACCATGCCGGGGGCGGCCAGCGGGTCCACCGGCTCGGGGACGGCCACGGCGTCGAACAGGCAGAAGCGCGCGCCCTGCAGCGTCGCGGGGGCGCCGGGCGCGCCGTCGGCCGCGGCGATCGTGCGCGCCAGCTCGGCGGCGGGGCGGGACAGGTCGAGCTCGAACGCGGCCCGGCGCAGCAGCGGCAGCTCGCCGGTGCCCGGCACCTCCCGCTCGAGGCGGTCGACCGGCGTCGGCTCCTCCCCCGCCGCGACCTTGCGCAGCACCTCCTCGACGCACACCAGCGCGGCGTCGGCCACGAGCCCGTTGTACAGGGCGCTCTTGGCGATCGGCGCCTGCTGACCCGTGGGCAGGGCGAACGTCGACGTCGCCCACACGGGGCCGGCGTCCATCTCCTCCACCGTGGACAGGGCCGTCACGCCCCAGCGGTCGCGGCCGTCGAGGATCGCGTGGTCCAGGGAGGAGGGGCCGCGGTCCCCCACCGGGCCCGGGTGCACGACCACGGTGGTCCAGCGCCGCCACACGTCCTCGGGCACGCGGTGCTTGAGGAACGGCGCGAGGATCAGGTCCGGGCCGATCTCCTCGACCCGCGCCGTCAGCTCCTCCGGCGAGCCGAACGCCGGCGCCAGCTCGACGCCCACGTCGTGGCCCCGGTCCGCCAGGTGCCCCCACACGCGCTGCGTGAGCCCGTTGAACGCCGAGACGAGCAGCAGGATCCTCATGCCAACCCCCAGTCTGGTCGCGGGGCCACCATGGCCCCCGCCGCGGAACACCTCACCGCATGAAGGGGTGATGAGGCAACTGTCGCCGCAGGGACACGCGCGGGATGGTCAGCCCTGGGGGCGGAGCGCGACGGCCATCGCCTCGAGCGCCAGGAGCGGCGCCACGTTGCCCTCGAGCCGCTCGCGCGCGACGCCGATCGCGTCCATCCGGCGGATCGTCTGCTCCGGCGTCGAGTCCGCCGCCAGCGCGCGCACGGCACCGTCGTGCTCGGCGTTCACGAGCTCGACCGTGGCGCCCAGCTGCACCACGAGCACGTCCCGGTACAGGGACAGCAGGTCCACCATCGACCGGTCGAGCACGTCACGCTGCCGGCGCGTGGCGCGCCGCTTCTGGTCGTCCTCGAGCTGCTTGAGCTGCGAGCGCAGCCGGGGCGGCAGGGTGTCGCCGTCCTGCACGCCGAGGGCGCGCATCAGCTCCGCCTTCTCGACGGCGTCGCGCTCGGCGGTGGCCGCCAGGGCCTCGGCCTTCGCGACGTCCACGAGCTCCCCCGCCGCGAGGACGGCGTCCCCGACGCCGCGGATGCGCCGCGCGATCTCGAGGACGGCGTCGCGGCGCTCGCGCGCGTCGGCATCGCGGGCGAGACGCCGCGCCAGCCCGACGTGCGACTGCGCGGCGCGCGCGGCCGTGAGCGCGACCGCCGGGTCGACGCCGTCGCGGCGCACGAGCAGGTCCGCCACGTCCTGGGCGGGAGGCACCCGCAGCACGACGCCGCGGCATCGGGAGCGGATGGTGGGCAGCACGTCCTGCGCGCTCGGGGCGCACAGCACCCAGACGGTGTGCGGCGGGGGCTCCTCGATCGCCTTGAGCAGCACGTTCGTGGTGCGCTCGGCCATCCGGTCCGCGTCCTCGACGACGATCACGCGGTACCGGCCGGACGACGGCGTCCGCGCCGCGGTCATGATGAGGTCACGCACCTCGTCGATGGTGATGACGACCTTGTCGGTGGCCACGACCGTGAGGTCGGGGTGCGTGCCGGCGAGCGTCGTGGTGCAGGCGTGACACCTCCCGCAGCCGCCCGTCTCGCCGTCCGTGCCGGTGCACTGCAGCGCCGCGGCGAACGCCCGCGCCGCGACCGACCGACCCGAGCCGGGCGGGCCGGTGAGCAGCCACGCGTGCGTCATCGCGGCCGGGTCCGTGGCCGCGCGGAGCAGGGTGGCGACGGCGTCCGGCTGCCCGACGACGTCGTCCCACACGCTCACTCGAAGCCCTCCCCGGCCGTGCCCTGCTCCGTGCCCTGCGCCATGTCCTGCGCCGTGTCCCGGTCGGTGTCCCGCGCGGCCGCGGCCTCCTCGACCACGGGCGTGAGGTCGAGCCGGGCGGCGACGTCGACGCGCACCTGCGCCTGCACGTCGTCCAGGCTCGCCGAGGCGTCCACCACGACCCAGCGCTCGGGATCGGCGGCGGCCCGGCGCAGGAACGTGTCGCGGGTGCGGCGGTGGAACTCGTCCCCCGCGCTCTCCAGCCGGTCCGGCTCGCCCGACAGCCGAGCGGCCCCGACCATCGGATCGAGGTCCAGCAGCACGGTGACGTCGGGGAGCAGGTCGGCCGTGGCCCACAGGGAGAGCGCCTCGACCTCCTCCTCCGACAGCTCCCGGCCGCCGGCCTGGTACGCCACCGAGGAGTCGAGGTAGCGGTCGGTCACCACGACGGCCCCGCGCCCGAGCGCCGGCCGCACCACCGTGGCGACGTGGTGGGCGCGGTCCGCCGCGTACAGCAGGGCCTCCGTGCGCGGGTCCAGGTCCTCGCCGTGCAGCACCTCCCGGCGGAGCGTGGCCCCCAGGTCCGTGCCGCCCGGCTCGCGCGTCACGACCACCTCACGGCCGGTGACCTCGTGCAGCCAGTCGCCCAGCAGGCGCACGTGCGTGGTCTTGCCTGCGCCGTCGCCGCCCTCGAACGAGACGAAGTACCCGGGTGCGCTGCTCACTCCCGACACCCTAGCCGCCGTGACCGACGACACCGCCGCCCGCCGTAGCGCCGGGCTCCGTGCGGGGGCACGATGGCAGTGATCCCTCGACACGCAGGAGGTTCGATGTCCACCCAGCCGCAGCCGTCCCAGACCGTGCTCAGCGAGGAAGAGTGCTGGGCGCTGCTCGCAGGGCAGAAGACCGGCCGGCTGGCCACGTCGGTGGCCGGCGAGCCCGAGATCTTCCCCGTGAGCTTCGCGGTCGCCGACCAGCGCATCTTCCTGCGCACCAAGCCCGGCACCAAGCTCGCGGAGGTGACGATCAGCCCCCGCGTCGCGTTCGAGGCCGACGAGATCGGCGACGACGGGGCGTGGAGCGTCGTGATCAAGGGCCGCGCGCAGGTCCTCGAGCGGGAGGAGGACGTGGCCGAGGCCCGCGCGACCGGCCTCGTCAGCTACCTCGAGGACGGCAAGACCATCTGGGTCCGCATCACGCCGAGCGAGGTCTCCGGCCGCCGTCTGGTCCCGGGCGACCTGCGCTGACCGGCGCGAGCGCCCCGCTCACTCCCCCGGGTAGACGACGCCCACCTGGCGACGGACGTCGTCCATGGTGCGCATGACCTCGAGCGTGCCGTCCCACGACATGCGCGGGCTCTCGACGTCCCCCGACGCGATCCGGCGGGCCACCTCGGCCGCCTGGTACTGCTTGCCCTCGCCGCGGAAGCCGTCGTACGCCCAGGTGGCGCCGTCGTGCCGCTCGACGGTGAACGACGTCGGCGCGTAGAAGGTGCGCGCCACCTCGATGCGCCCCTCGGTGCCCGAGATCACGGCCGTGTTGGCGGTGCGCGACCACAGCGTGGTGGACAGCGTGGCCTGCGTGCCGCCGGGGTACCCCAGCACCATGCCGATCTGGCCGTCGACGCCCGTCTCGGTGAGCGCTCCGACGGCGGTGACGGTCTCGGGCGCGCCGAGCAGGTCCTGCGCGAAGGAGACGGGGTACACGCCGAGGTCCAGCAGCGCGCCGCCGGCCAGCCCGGGCGCGTAGAGCCGGTGGGCGGGGTCGAACGGGAACTGCTGCCCGTGGTCGGCGATCACGCCGACGACGCGGCCGATCTCGCCGCGCGCGATCACGCCGCGCAGCGCCGCGACGTGCGGCAGGAACCGCGTCCACATCGCCTCCATGACGAAGACGCCGGCCTCGCGGGCGGCGTCCAGCACCTCGCGCGCCTGCGCCGCGTCCCGGGTGAAGGCCTTCTCGACGAGCACGTGCTTGCCCGCGCGGATCGCCAGCAGCGCGTGCTCGTGGTGGTGCGAGTGCGGCGTCGCGACGTACACGACGTCGACGTCGGGGTCGGTCACCAGGGCGTCGTAGTCGCCGTGCGCCCGGGCGCCCGGGGCGTGCGCGGCGGCGAACGCCTCCGCCTTGGCGACGTCGCGCGAGCCCACCGCCACGACGGACGCCGCCGTGTGCTGCCGGACGCCGTCGGAGAACGACCCGGCGATGTTGCCGGCGCCGAGGACGCCCCAGCGCACGGCCGGCGCGGTCCGCGGGTCGGGCACCGTCCCGGCGAGGTCGTCGGTGGTGAGGCCGGGCGCGAACGAGGCGGGTGTGACGTCGGTCATGGCCGACACCGTACCCGCCTCGTCCGCGCCCTCGCGCGGGTGCCCGCGCCTACTTCTTGGTGTGCGCCACCGACAGGTCGTACCCGGCGTCGAGGAACGTCAGGTCGCCGGTCGGCAGGTTGGACACCAGCGTGGCGAAGTCCCGCTGGTTGCCGTTCGCGCACTTCGTGACGAAGCCGGCCTGGGAGATCTGGTCGCCCGTGAGCCGGTAGACGAAGTTGCCGGCCCCGTCGGTGATCTCGAACGTGTTCGTCACGCCGGGCGTGAGGTCGCACGTCGCCACCACCTGGAGCGTCCAGTTGTTGTCCTGGACCCCGGTGGTCTCGACCCACTGACCGGCCTCGGACGAGACCGCGGCGGCGCCGCCGTCCACGACGACGTCGTCCACGAACCAGCCCGTGTCGAGGTAGGCCGCGTCGGTGGAGTACCGGAATCGCACGTCCGTCGCCCCCGCCGGCAGCTGCGCCGTGAGGTGCACGTACTCCGGCTCGTCCACGAAGTAGGCGCCGCCCGACGTCCCCGTCAGGCCGTTGCCCTCCGTGTTGTTGCCGTGCGGGTCGTCGTCCGTGGTGACGGTCGCGCCGGCGTCGTCGACGAGCGGCACGGTGACCCACTCGCCGCCCACCTGCGCCTCGACGAACCCGTAGTCCCAGCCCTCCTCGATGAAGTGCCAGGTCCAGAAGTCGAGGCTCGCCACGGCGCCGTCCGTCTCGACGTCGAGCACGTTGTCCGACTGGCTCTCGTACCCGCCGTACCAGTGGGTGTCGCCGGTGTGCGGCGCCACCTCGGAGGTGTCCTCGCCGTCCAGCCCCACCGTGACGCGCGGCCCCGGGTTGCGGAACCGCTCCACCTGGATGCCGTACGGCAGGGCGACGGGCGACTGGCCGTTCGCGCGCCGGTCCCACTTGGCGTCCGGCTGGGCGCCCTGGTTGGAGCCGCGGCCCTCCCAGTACTGGTCGTCCGCGATGTCGATCGTCCAGTCCGTGAAGGCCGGGTCCCCGAAGTCGACGGCCTTGATGTCGAACAGGTCGCTGTCCTCGTCGTCGAGGTACACGGCCACGGCCCAGTCCTGGTAGAGGGTCGCGACGTCCGGCAGGTCGGCGCCGGTGGCCGCGTTGAACTCGTCGAGGGCCGCCTGCACGCCGTCCATGCCGTCGGCCTGGTTCGCGAAGATCTGCTGGATCAGCAGGTCCCCGCCGGCCCCGTCGTACGTGAGATCGGGCGTGTAGGTGCCGTCACCGTTGCCGCCCGCGCGCTCCCACAGGTACTGGAAGAACGTGTACGCGGCGCCGTAGTTCTCCAGCCCGCCGGCCCAGCGGGTCAGCGACGTCTCGGCGTAGAACACCTGGTGGTAGGTGAGGTGCGAGCCGCCGACGTCGTAGCCGTTGAGGAAGACGGCGAAGTCCGCGAGGCCCTCGTCCACCCAGGACAGCTCGCCGGGGTCGCTGTAGTGGTGCAGCAGGTGCTCCAGCTCGTGCGCCACGACGCCCTCGTACAGCTCGGGCTGGTCGTTGTCCGGGTCGTCGTCGTTCCACGGGGCGTCGGCGCCTCCGAGCCGGTTCTGCCAGTCGAAGGCGTCGATCACGATGGCGTTCATGCCCACCGAGTCGATGAAGTCGGGCGCGAAGTAGCCGGCCGTGTACGAGGTCTGCTCGCAGTCGTAGTACAGCTCGTCCTGGACGTTGTAGACGACCATGACCAGGGAGTCCGTCGCGGGCTGGGCCGGGTCGGCCGCGTCCATCTCGCCGTAGTGCTCCTCGTCCACGGCGACGATCTGGTTCGACAGCTCGTCGCCGAGGAAGTCGATCTGCGCCTGGGTGAGGGTGAAGTCCTCCGCGGTGAGCTCACCGCACGGCTCGAACTCGTCGTCCGGCGCGTGGTCGAACGACGGGTCGAGGCTGTTCACCCCGGTCGGGGCGCTGCCGTCGAGCGGCGTGCCCGCGGGCACGTAGACGTACACGGGCGTGCCGTCCGGTGTCGTGCCCGAGTACGCGCGGTCGAAGTCCTGGTCGTACGTGCCGCCCGCGGCGCTGTCGTTGATCGGGAGGGTGATGACGTCGTCGCCCGGAAGGTTCTCCGGGTCGGCCGCCGCGACCGCGGGTAGCGACGCGGCGGCGGTCAGGAGCAGCGCGCCCGCGCCGCTCAGGAGGATGGTGGCTCTGCGTCGTGCACGGAGCATGGTGGTTCTCCTCTGGGCCGGTGTCGCACGTCCTTGTGCGGCCATCGCTCATGAAACCACCGTCGGCCCCGCCGCGGGGCATGGTTGCCCGAGGCCGAGGCCGAGCGCCGACGCCCGACGGCTCAGGCGGGAGCGCCCAGCGACGCCGCCACCACCCGGTTCGCGACGTCCCGGACCTGCTCGAGCTCGACCAGGCCCAGCCCGCTCGCGGCGACCACCTTCGCCGGCACCTCCTCCGCCCGGTCCCGCAGCGCGCGGCCGGGGGCGGTGAGGTGCAGCTCGACGACGCGCGCGTCGCCGGCGCCGCGGCGCCGCTCCAGCAGCCCCTGGCGCTCCAGCCGCTTGAGCAGCGGCGAGAGGGTGCCCGGGTCGAGCAGGAGCCGCGAGCTCAGCCCGGTGACCGTCGTCGTCGCGCCGGCGCGGTCGTCCTGCCACAGCCCGAGCATCACGAGGTACTGCGGGTGGGTGAGCCCGAGCGGCTCGAGGATCGGGCGGTAGATCGACACCATCGCCCGGGCCGCCGCGGAGAGCGAGAAGCACACCTGCGCCTCGAGGCGCAGCGGGTCGTCGGGCAGGTCCATGCGCCCACCCTACGGTTCGACATATAGTTGGCGCACCAATGGTTGGCCCACCAAGTTTTGTGAGGGAGCGTCATGGCACGCCGCGAGGACGACGACCGGACCTGGGGCATGAAGGTCACGGAGAGCCTGCTGCGGTTCTTCGGGCCCGCGTCCATCCGGCGCACGCCGCCGATCCCGCCCAGCGCGGAGGACCTGGCCCGGGACGCCGCGCTCCGCAGCTCGCTGCAGCGCGTCACGCGCCCCGACGGCCACGTGTACCTCGTCGAGCGCAAGGACTGACCCCCCGCTCACAGCACCGGCGGCGCTACTTCTTGGCGGTGGACTTCTTCGCCGCGGGCTTCTTCGCGGCAGGCTTGCGCGTCGTCGTGCGCTTCTTGGCCGGGCCGGCGGCCCGCTTCTCCGCCAGCAGCTCGATCGCCCGCTCGGGCGTGATGCTCTCGGGCGTCAGGTCGCGCGGCAGCGTCCGGTTGGTCTCGCCGTCGGTGACGTACGCGCCGAAGCGGCCGTCCTTGACCACGATCGGCTTGCCGCTCGTCGGGTCGTCGCCCAGCTCGCGCAGCGGCGGCGTGGCCGCCCGGGCACCCCGGCCGCGCTTGGGCTCGGCGTAGATCTTCAGCGCCTCGTCCAGCGTGATCGTGAAGAGCTGCTCCTCCGACGCGATGGTCCGCGAGTCCGTGCCCTTCTTGAGGTACGGGCCGTAGCGGCCGTTCTGCGCGGTGATCTCGTCGCCCGACTCCGGGTCGGTGCCGACCACGCGCGGCAGCGACAGGATCTTCAGGGCGTCGTCGATCGTCACCGTCTCGAGCGTCATCGACTTCAGCAGCGACCCGGTGCGGGGCTTCGGCTGTGCAGCCTTCGCCTTCTTCTGCGCCGCCGCCGACAGGCTCGGGTCGATCTCCGGCAGGTCGAGCACCTCGGTCACGTACGGGCCGTAGCGGCCGTTCTTCGCGATGATCTCGTTCCCGGACACCGGGTCGGTGCCGAGCACCTTGCCGTCCTCCGCGCCCGCGGCCAGGAGCTCGCGCGCCTTCGCCACGGTGAGCTCGTCGGGGGCGACGTCGTCGGGGATGGACGCGCGCGGCGGGTTCTCCCCCTCCGCCACCTCGGCGCCCAGGTCCTCGACGTACGGGCCGTACCGGCCCACGCGCACGCGGATGCCCTCGCCGATCTCGACCGAGTTGATCGCCACGGGGTCGATCTCGCCGAGGTTCTCCACCAGCTCGTGCAGACCCCAGCCGGTGCTGTCGCCCGAGCCGTCGCCGAAGTAGAACCGCGTCAGCCAGGCCACGCGGTCGCGGCTGCCCGACGCGATCTGGTCGAGGTCGGCCTCCATCTCGGCCGTGAAGTCGTAGTCGACCAGCCAGCGGAAGTGCTCCTCGAGCAGCCTCACGACGGCGAACGCGAGCCACGTCGGCACCAGCGCCTGGCCCTTGGTGCGCACGTAGCCGCGGTCCTGGACCGTCGAGATCGTCGCCGCGTACGTGGAGGGGCGGCCGATGCCGAGCTCCTCCAGCGCCTTGACCAGCGACGCCTCGGTGTAGCGGGCGGGCGGGGTGGTCGAGTGCCCCTCGGCGGTGAGGTCGTCGCCGCGCAGCGGGTCGCCCTCGGCCATGCGCGGCAGCCGCGCGTCCTTGCCCGACGCGCCGGCGCCGTCGCCCTCGGCGACGTCCGTGCCCTCCTCGTAGGCGGCCAGGAAGCCGCGGAAGGTGATGACGGTGCCGGACGCCGAGAACACGGCGTCGCGGCCCGCGAGCCCGCCCGCGGCGTCGGCGAGCGAGGCCCCCAGGCGCACGGACGCCGTCGACCCCTTGGCGTCGGCCATCTGCGAGGCCACGGTGCGCTTCCAGATCAGCTCGTACAGCTTGAACTGGTCGCCGGAGATCTCACGGGCCACCTGGGCGGGGGTGCGGAACGAGTCGCCCGCGGGGCGGATCGCCTCGTGCGCCTCCTGCGCGCCCTTGTTCTTGGAGGCGTACAGGCGCGGGGCGCCCGGAACGTACTCCGGGCCGTACAGCTCGGCCGCCTGCCGGCGCGCGGCGTCGGTCGCCTCCGCGGACAGCGACGGCGAGTCGGTCCGCATGTAGGTGATGTAGCCGTTCTCGTACAGCGCCTGCGCGGTGCGCATCGCCTGGCGCGCGCTCATGCGGAGCTTGCGGCCGGCCTCCTGCTGCATCGTCGACGTCGTGAACGGGGCGGCAGGCTTGCGGGAGTACGGCTTGGTCTCGAGCGACCGGACGGCGAAGGCGGCGTCCGCGAGGCCCGCGACGACGGCGCGCGCCGACGCCTCGTCGAGCTGGACCACACCGGTACGCACCTTGAGGCGTCCGCGGTCGTCGAAGTCGCGGCCGGACGCCACGCGGTCGGCCCCGAGGCCGGTGAGGCGGGCGCGGAACGCCTGCCCCGCGTCGTCGCCCCCGGTCGGGGCGAACTGCCCGGCGACGTCCCAGTAGTCGGCGGGGACGAACGCCATGCGCTCGCGCTCCCGCTCCACGACGAGCCGCGTCGCGACGGACTGCACGCGGCCCGCGGACAGGCCCTGGCGCACCTTGCGCCACAGGACCGGCGACACCTCGTAGCCGTACAGGCGGTCGAGGATGCGGCGGGTCTCCTGCGCGTCGACGAGGTCCTCGTCGAGCTCGCGGGTGTTCTCCAGCGCCCGCAGGATCGCCTCGCGGGTGATCTCGTGGAACACCATCCGCTTGACCGGCACCTTGGGCTTGAGCTCCTGGATGAGGTGCCAGGCGATGGCCTCGCCCTCGCGGTCCTCATCGGTGGCGAGGTAGAGCTCGTCGGCCTCCTTGAGGGCCTTCTTCAGCTCGCGGACCTTCTGCTTCTTGTCCGCGTGCACCTCGTAGTAGGGGTCGAAGCCGTTGTCGACGTCGACGGCGAACTTGCCGTACGGGCCCTTCTTCATGTCCGTCGGCAGGTCGCGTGGCTGCGGCAGGTCGCGGATGTGCCCGACGCTCGCCTCGACCTCGAAGTCGTCACCGAGGTAGCCCTGGATCTTGCGGGCCTTGGTGGGCGACTCGACGATCACGAGCTTGCGTGGCTGGGGCATCCGTTCCTGCTTTCCCTGGTGCTGCGGCGGTGCGGGCGGCGTGCTGCTGCGGCGGTGATGGTGGCCGGCCGACCGGTCATGTCACGGTACGACATCTGCTCGTCACTTCCCCGACACGGCCGCCGGGCGGCACTCTACCGAGACGTGCGGCGGGGCTGCGCGGTGAGCTGGCGGAGCACGAGCAGCGCCGCGAACGCCGCCGCGGTCACCGCGAGCACGCCCAGGGCGCCCGCCGCGTACGCCGTGAGGTCCGGCGACAGGGGCACCGGGTCGCCGTTCGTGACGAGCCCCACCAGCGTGCCCCCGGAGACCACGACGCCCACTGCCGACGCGGCCAGCAGCAGGCCCGCGACGACGTACGACGCGGGCGCCGCGTACGACCCGCCCGGGCGGCGCGGCTCGTCCGTCGACGACGCGGGCGTGAAAGCGCACACGGCGGCCCCCCACGCCAGGACGACGAGCAGCGCGGCGACGACGTCCGACGGGCGGTGCCACTGCCCCACGAGCGTCGAGACGCCGGTGGCCGCCGTGTAGGCGGCCCCGAGGATCGCGACCACCGGCCGCCAGGCCCGCGGCGTGACGAGCAGCAGCGCGACCGACACCGACGCGGCCACGGTGGTGTGCCCGCTGGGCAGCGTGTTGGGGCCGGTCCACCCGGGGAGCAGCTCGGGCCGGTCGAGGACGCCGTGCTTGAGCACCTGCGTGGTGACGTTCGCGCCGCCCACGAGCACCGCGACCTGCAGCGCCAGCACCCAGCGGCGCCGCACCAGGGCGACGAGCATCGCCGCCCCGACCCCCGCGACGACGAAGGCCACGGAGACGACGTCGAGCACCGGCTCCGCGACGCGCCACAGGCGGCCCTGGCCGTGCGTGGCGCCGAGGAACGCGAGCTCGTCGACCCGCTGGCCGGCCGTGGTGCCGACGAAGAGCCGCCAGGTGAGCCACACACCGAGCGCGGCGAGGACGGCGACCACCGCGGCCGCGACCCGCGGCGCGGTCCGTGCCTGCGGGACGGCCCGCGGTCCGCGCCACGCGCCGACCGGCAGGATCGGCGCACCGACGCCCGCCGTCCCCTGCGAGGGGGTCGGCGGCGTCTGAGGGCGCGTCTCCGTGAGCACGGGACCACGCTACCGACTCCGGTGTGTCGGAAACGTATGCGCCGGGTGGGGACCTCTCCCCGCTAGGGGGCGGTGTGCCGCAGGGTGACCGTGTTGGAGAAGACCGGCCGCACGTTGTGGTCCCGGGGGATGAACTGGACCTTGATGAACGACTTCCCGGGCGAGCCCGACAGCAGCACCCCGGGCACGCGGATGGTCCGCCACCCGTCGTCGACCTTCCACGACCAGTTGGTCCAGCAGCCGCCCCAACGGGACTGGCGCGACTGCGGGTCCCGCGTCCAGAGGCACAGGCGGCCGCGCTCGGGGAGCCCCGCCGTCCTGATCGCGACGGTCGCGCGGACCGAGCGGCGGTCCGACCAGTCGGCCGGAAACGACGTGCGGTCCATGCGGAACGTGACCTGCGGGCGCGCCGGGGCGACCTTCTGGGTCCAGCCGCGCTGCGACCGCTCGAAGGTGGACGGCCCGACGTACTTGACCACCATGTACTGCTCGTCACCATCCTCAGCCGGCCTCACGCGGGTGGCGGGGACGTACAGCGACGCCTTCCCCCGCGAGAGCGTGGCGGAGCGCAGCTTGTGGCCGTACGACCAGAGCTCGACCCGGCCCGTCGGCGTGGCGCCGGGCGACGAGACCGTCACCGCGACCCGGCGCCCCTTGCCGTAGGTCCACGTCCTCCCGGTCGACACCGCGACGGACGTGGCCCGGGGGCGCACGACGAGCGGGTGCCACCGGTCGACGCGCTCCTCGTACTCCGGGGCGCCGTCGAACTCGACCGCCAGGGACGAGTCGCCGAACGCGAGCCTGCTCGCCGGGAACCGCAGGGTCGCCTTCCCGCCCACCACGGCGGCGGAGGCCAGCGACTTCCCGTCGCTGCTGCGCGTGACGGACACCCGCCCCACGGGCGTCCCGAGCGTGGACGTGACCCGCACCGGCACGACGACGTCCGAGCCGTAGCGGACCGAGGACGGCACCGTGGCCTTCAGCGTGACCGGCTTGCTCGTGGCGTGCACCCGGGCACCCCAGCTCGACACGGGGCCCCCCGCGGCGGTCGTGTGCTGGAACCGGAGGGTCCGCCAGCCGGGCACCTCCGTGCCGTCGAGGGCGAACGCGGCGACACCGTCGACCAGCGGCGCCGAACGCTCCACGCCGCCGCCGAGGTCGACCGTCACCTCGCCCTCCCTCGGCTCGTCCGTGCCGGTGAGGTCGAAGCGGAGCTCGTGCGCGTCGCCGTAGTACCACTCCGTCGCGCTCAGCAGCGGGGCCGTGGGGTCGGCGAGCTCGATATCGACCGCGCCCCACGACCGGACGGGGTACTGACCGGTAGCCGGGTCCACGGCCGCGGACGTGTCGACGTGGCGCACCACGACGCGGTGCAGGCCTGCGGCGTCGTCGACGGTCGGGACCACGATCGTGGCCCGACCGTCCGTCAGGGTGGCCCGCCACAGGGACGAGCTGTAGCCGTCGGCCATCCAGATGACCTGGCCGACTCCCGGCGCGCCGTCGTGGGTGACGGTCACCTCGAGGGCGACGTCCTGCCCCGTCCACCAGCGCTCCTCGGTCGGGACCACGACGGTGGCGTCGCCGCCGGCGTCGTCGGCCGTCGCGGGCGGGACGACGAGCCCCGTCGAGACCAGCGCGAGCGCGACCACCGCACCGATCGCCCCCATCCACCGCCGCACTCCTGCGCCCACGCGCACACCGCCCTCCGTCGAGACTGCGTGGAACATAGCGGCAGGTCAGGCGCCGATCCAGACCTCCGAGGGCACCTTTTGCCCAGTTTGCCGAACTTCATACCACCCTGGGGTATCCAGTCGGCGGGCGCCGACCGGCCGCGGGCGGCGACGAGGGTTCAGCGGGCGAGCTCCGGCGGCAGGCCGGACGACGCGCCCGCGCCCACGAGGGCCGGGTCGTGCAGGTGGCAGGCGACCCGGCGGGCCTCCCCCGTGCTCGGCGGGCCGAGCACCGGCCGGACGTCCCGGCACACGTCCATCGCGTGCGGGCAGCGCGGCGCGAAGGGGCACCCGGCGCCGAGCCGCTGCAGGTCGGGCGGGGCGCCGGGGATGCCGGACAGCTCGCGCCGCGGGCCGTGCAACGGCGGGAACGACCCGAGCAGCCCCGACGAGTAGGGGTGCCGCGGCCTCCGGTAGACCTCCTGCGCGGTGGCCTCCTCCACGATCTCCCCCGCGTACATGATCGCGATGCGGTCGGCGACCTCCACCAGCAGGGAGACGTCGTGGGTGATGAGCACGACGGAGAACCCCAGCCGGTCGCGCAGCTCCATGATCTGCTCGAGGATCTGGCGCTGCATGACGACGTCGAGCGCCGTCGTCGGCTCGTCCATGAGCAGCACCTGCGGCTCCAGGGCGAGCGCCATCGCGATCATCACGCGCTGCCGCATGCCGCCGGACAGCTGGTGCGGGTACGCGCGGACGCGGTCGGCGGAGATGCCGACCATCTCGAGCAGCTCCGCGGCCCGCGCCTCGAGGTCCCGGGGCGACAGCCCGGGCCGGTGTGCCCGGATGCCGTCGGTGAGCTGCCGCCCGATCCGGAAGACCGGGTTGAGGGAGCTCATCGCACCCTGGAACACGATGGCGACATCGCGCCACCGGGCGGCGCGCAGCTGCGCGTCGGTCAGGCCGAGGACGTCGCTGCGCCGGCCGTCGCGGTCGGTGAGCCACACCTCCCCGCCGGTGATGAGGCCGGGCGGCGGCAGCAGCCGGGTCGCCGCGTACGCGAGGGTCGACTTGCCGCAGCCCGACTCCCCCGCCAGCCCCAGCACCTCGCCGCGGTGCAGCGTGAGGTCCACGCCGCGCAGCACGTGCGTGGGGTCGTCGCCGAAGCCGTAGTCCACGTGCAGGTCGCGGATCTCCAGCACGGGCTCGCTCATCGTTCCTCCTCGCCGGGCCGCGAGGCCCGCCACTGGTCCCGGACCACCGGGGTGAAGCCGACGCGCGGGCGGATGCCGCGGCGGCGCAGGGTGCGGGCGTGCATGCCGGTGCTGCGCAGGCGCGGGTTGACCAGCTCGTCGATGCCGAAGTTGATCAGCGTGAGCGCCATGCCGAGCAGGGCGATGCACAGGCCGGCGGGGACGAACCACCACCAGGCGCCGCGCTGCAGCGCCAGGTTGTTCTGGGCCCAGAACAGGATGGTGCCCCAGTTCCACTCGCTCACCGGCGTGATGCCGATGAACGCGAGGGTCACCTGGCTCAGGACGGCGAACGTCACGGTGCCGACGAAGCCCGCCGCGATGATCGCCGTGAGGTTGGGCAGCACCTCGGCCAGCACGATGCGCCACGTGCGCTCGCCCGTGGCCCGGGCGGCCTCGACGAAGTCCCGCTTGCGCAGGGACAGGGTCTGGGCACGCAGCACGCGCGCGCCCCAGGCCCAGCCCGTGGCGCCGATGACCAGCGCCACCGTGATGCCGCCGGCGCTCGGCAGCTGGGCCGCGATGATGATGATGAGCGGCAGCTGCGGGATGACGAGGAAGACGTTCGACAGGGCCGACAGCCCCTCGTCGCCGAGCCCGCCGACGAAGCCGGCGGTGACGCCGACGATCACACCCAGCGCGGTGGCCCCGAGCCCGGCGACCAGCCCGACGACGAGCACGCCGCGCGTGCCGACGATGATCTGCGACAGGATGTCGCGGCCCGTGTGGTCGGTGCCGAGCCAGTGCGCGCCGGACGGCGGCTGCAGCAGGGCGGTGCTCACCTGGTCGGGGTCGTAGGGCGCGATCCACGGCCCGACGACGGCGAGGATCCCGAAGAAGACGAGGATCACGACGCCGACGAGCGCCTTGGAGTTGCGCAGGAACAGCAGCCGCGGGCGCCGGCCCGGGCGCGCGACGCCCTGACCGACGTCGTCGGTCCCCGTGGGTGCCGCGACCTCGATCGCGGTGGTCGATGTGGCCATGTCAGCCCTCCTGCCGGGTGCGGGGGTCGAGCGCCGCGTACGCCAGGTCGGCCACGAGGTTGGCGACCAGCACGGACAGCGTGATGACGAGGAAGCAGCCCTGCATCAGCGGGTAGTCGTGGGTGGAGACCGCCTGGTAGAGCGTGTAGCCGATGCCCTGGTAGCTGAAGACCATCTCCATGACGAGCGTGCCGCCGACGACGAAGCCGAGGGCCAGGGCGAAGCTGGAGACCTGCGGCAGGATCGCGTTGCGCGCCGCGTACCCCACGACGACCGCCCGCGCGGGCAGCCCCTTGGCGTGCGCCACGGTGACGTAGTCCTCGCTGGAGACGGTGACCATCATGTTGCGCATCCCGAGGATCCAGCCGGAGATCGACGACACGACGATGGTCAGCGCCGGCAGCGTGCCGTAGTAGATCACCGAGCCGACGAACTCCCAGCTCAGCGACGGCACCATGCCGCGGTCGTAGCTGCCGTTCGACGGGAACCAGCCGAGGTTCACGGCGAACACCGCGATGGCGATGAGGCCGAGCCAGAAGTACGGCACGGCGGAGAAGAAGGTCGTGATCGGCAGCAGCGAGTCGGCCCAGGTGCCGCGCCGCCAGCCGATGCCGGTGCCCACGGCCGTCCCGAGCAGGAACGCGATGACCGTGGCGATCCCCACGAGCCCGACCGTCCACGGCAGCGCCTGCGTGACGATGTCGGCCACCGGCGTCGGGAAGTGGGTGAAGCTCAGCCCGAGGTCGCCGTGCAGCAGCATCTGCCAGTAGTGCACGTACTGGTCCCACAGGGACATGTCCTGGTCGAGCCCGAACAGGACGCGCAGCGACTCCTCGGCGTTCGAGTCGATCCGGCCCTGCATGCGCCCCATGAGGGCGGTCACCGGGTCGCCGGGCAGCAGGCGCGGCACGAAGAAGTTGATGGTGATCGCGGCCCAGGCGGTGAACAGGTAGAAGACCGCGCGGCGCAGGACGAACCTCATGCGTCCCCTCCCGTCGGTGTCGCGGTCCGCGGCACGGCCGGGGCGTCGGCCCGGTCGGAGTACCCCCAGCAGGCGGCCTGCCGCGGCTCGCCGCCCGCCCCGTGCCCGACGTCGAGCAGGGGCGGCGCCTCGGCGGCGCACAGGTCGGTGGCGAACGGGCAGCGCGGGTGGAAGCGGCAGCCCGACGGGGGCCGCACCAGGCTGGGCGGCTCCCCGCGCGGGGCCCCCGGGGGCCGCTCGGCGAGGTCCTCGGGGTCCGGGGCGGACGCCAGGAGCAGCCGCGTGTACGGGTGCTTCGGGTCCTGGGTGACCGACTCGCTGTCCCCCGACTCCACGACCCGCCCCGCGTACATCACGAGGGTGGTGTCGGCGAAGTACCGGGCGGACGCGATGTCGTGCGTGATGTAGAGGATGGCCAGGTGCAGCCGGTCGCGCAGGTCCGCGAGCAGGTTGAGGATCCCGAGCCGGATGGACACGTCGAGCATCGAGATCGGCTCGTCGGCCAGCAGCACCTCCGGGTCGGCCGCGAGCGCCCGCGCGATGGCGATGCGCTGGCGCTGCCCGCCGGACAGCTCGTGCGGGTACTTGTCGACGTACCGCTCGGCGGGCGTGAGGTGCACGCGCTCGAGCAGCTCGGCGAGCGCCCGCTCCAGCTCGTCCCCGCGCAGGCGGCCGCGGTGGATGCGCAGCGCCCGCGTGAGCGTGTACCGCACGGGGTGCACCGGGTTCAGGGAGGCGAACGGGTCCTGGAAGATCATCTGGACGCGGTTCACGTAGCGGCGGAACGCCCGGCGTCCGCGCGCCCGCGCGTCGGAGCCGCCGAGCAGCAGGCGGCCGGCGGTGGCGGGCTGGAGCTGCGCGAGCAGCCGCGCCACGGTCGACTTCCCGGAGCCGGACTCGCCGACGAGGGCCACGACGCGGCCGGCGTGCAGCGCGAGGTCCACGCCGTCGACGGCGTGCACGACGGCGCCGCGCCCGGAGCCGCCGCCCTTGACCGGGTAGTGCTTGGTGAGCCCGACGGCCTCGAGCACGGGCGCGCCGGGGTCGGTGCGGGGGGTGCCCCCCGGGGCGCCGGCGGGCGCCCCGGGGGTGGTGGTGTGCGCGGACATCAGGACGCGGGCTCCAGGTGCATGACGATCTGGGCCGCCTGGACCCCCGTGGGCTGCGGCTGGTTGTACGGGTCGTCCTCGGACGGCCAGCCGACGTAGTTCAGCGAGGAGTACTGCGCGGTGGCGGGTCGCGACCAGATCGGGATGGCCGGCACCTGCTCCACGTAGACCTGCTGGATGGTGTCCATCGCGGCCGCGCGCGCGGCGTCGTCGGTCGCGGCCGCGTAGTCGGCGAACGCCTTCGTCGCGGCGTCGTCCTGGAAGCGGCCGAAGTTCCACGTGGCCGGCTCGCCGAGCTTCTTGTACTGCGCGCCGTCGAACTGGTCGGAGTACATGTCCCAGGGGGTGGCGCCGCCGTCGGTCCAGTGCAGCGTGGCCTGGAAGTCGCCCGGCGGGACGACGTCGGCGAACCACCCGTCCTGGTTCACCGGGTTGACCGTGGCGTCCACGCCGAGCGTCGCGGCCGCGTTCTTGATGAGGTCGAGCGCGGTGAGGTAGTCGTTCCATCCGGCCGGGTCGGTGAGCTCGAAGGTGACCTTCTCGCCGTCCGGGTCGACGAGCTTCTCGCCCTCCCAGGTGTAGCCGGCGTCGGTCAGCAGCGCCTTGGCCCCCTCGACGTCGACGGCGAGGTCGGCGTCCGCGTAGGCGTCGGAGAGGTACGGCTCGCCGGCGGGCAGCGGCAGGCCGGTGGCGTTGGTCAGCGGCGGGTTCACGCCGGAGGTGGCGACGTCCACCAGCTCCTGCCGGTCGATCACCATGTTGAGCGCCTGGCGGAAGGCGACGTCGTCGAACGGCTTCTTCTCGTTGTTGAGGAAGAGCGCGTCGATGCCGAGGCCCGCCGCCGCGTACTGGTGGTAGTGCTCCGGGTCCTGCGCGATGTAGACGTTCTCGTAGTCGGCGATGAACGTCCAGCCCCACTGCGCCTCGCCGGTGGTGAGGGCCGTGGTGAGCGCGTTGTTGTCGTTGTACGACGAGTACCGGATCTCGGGGACCTTGGGCTGCCCGCCCCAGTAGTCGTCGCGCGCCGTGACGGTCGCGGCCTGCGGCGTCCACGACTCGAGCGTGTACGGCCCGGTCCCGACCGGCTCGGTGTTCGTGAACGTCGTCGGGTCCTCGACGTCCTTCCACAGGTGCTCCGGGACCATGAGCAGGTCGTAGAGCTTGGACTGGTTGACGTACTGCGGGGCCGTGAACGACACCGTCGCGGTCGTCCCGTCGGACTCGACCTTGTCGTACGGCAGAGCGGCCGCGTTGAGGCCCTCGTGGTCGATGCGCAGCTGGATCGAGAACGCGACGTCGTCGGCGGTGAAGTCCTCGCCGTCCGACCAGGTCACGCCCGACCTCGGCGTGATCACGGCCTGCGTGTAGTCCTCGTTCCACTCGATCTTCTCGGCCAGCCAGGGCTCCGGGTCCTCGGACGGCTTGGCCTGGTTGCGCATCATGAGCGGCTCGTAGATGACGAACGCGTAACCGAGCGAGAGCGCGGACGAGCCGGTCGCGAACGGCGACTGGTTCTCCGTCTGCACGCCGTTGGGCATGCCGACGGTCAGGGTCTCGGTGCCGACGCCGCCGGACGAGGCGGACGGGCTGTTCCCGCCGGTGCCGCCGCCACACGCCGCGGCCAGCATGGCCACGACCGCGGCGCTCGCGACCGCCGTGCTGAGCTTGCGGATTCTCACGGTGTGCCTCCTTGCACGAGCCCCGCCGCCGATGGCGGGGCGCTGGGTGGGTGATCGGGTGATCGGTGCTGGATGGTCAGGGCTGGTCAGGGCTGGGTGTCGGGCGCGACGACGAGGTCGACGTCGAGCCGCGGGTCGCGCACCGACCGGCCCGCGGTGAGGCGGTAGGTGCCGGGCGGGGTGGTCCAGCCGCCGGCGGCGGTGTCCCACGTCTGGAGGGCGCGGCGCGGCACGCGCACGTCGGCGGTGGCGCGCTCCCCGGGCGCGGCCTCGACGACGGCGAAGCCGCCGAGCCAGCGCACGGGCCGGGCGGGATCGGTGTCCGCCGTGCCGGGCGGCGGGGTCACGTAGACCTGCACGACCTCGCGCCCGGGCCGCGCGCCGGTGTTGCGCACCGTCACGTGCACGACGACGTCCGCGTCGCCCGGGGCGAGCCCGGGGGCGGCGAGGCCCGCGGCCTCGTAGTCCCACCTCGTCCAGCCGAGGCCGTGACCGAAGGGGGCGGCGGGCGCCGGGCCACCGGGGCCCGTGCCGGCACCGGACCCGGCACCGAGCCGCCGCTCCCAGGCCCGGTAGCCGACGTCGAGCCGTTCGGCGTAGTCGACGACGCCGGCGACGGGGATCGCGTGCGGCACCGGGACGTCCTCGGCGCGCGCGGGCAGCGTCCACGGCAGGCGGCCGGACGGCTCGGTGACGCCGGCGAGCACGTCCGCGAGCCCGGTGCCCGCCTCCTGGCCGGGCAGCCAGGCCCACAGCACCGCGGGGGCCTCGTCGTACCAGGGCAGCAGCACGGGCGCGCCCGCGTTGACGACGACCACCGTGCGCGGGTTGGCGGCCAGCACGCGCCGCACCAGCTCGTCCTGGTTGCCGGGCAGCGCCAGGTCGGCACGGTCGTAGCCCTCGGACTCGACCTCGGGCGTGGTGCCCACGACGACGACGGCGACGTCCGCCTCCCGGGCCGCGGCGGCCGCGGCCGCCAGCTCCTCCTCGGCCGACGGGCCGGGCAGCCGGTGCACCAGCGCACCGCGCACGAACCGGTCGTAGCCGACGGGGTGCACCACCTGCAGCTCCGCCTCCAGGAGGGCGCCGTCCGCGCCGCCCTCGACGGCCAGCGTCGCGGCGAGGGGGTGGTTGTGACCCGAGGCGAGGATGACGTCCTCGTCGACGACGACGTCGCCCGCGGACGCCGTCCGGCCGTCCACCGTGACCCGGTGCACGCCCACCGTGCCGACCCCCAGTTCGTGGGCGCCCGGCTCGTCGGTGCGCACGCGGGCGGTGAGCCGCAGGGCGGCGTCGTCGGGGCCGACGTCGGCGCACCAGCCCTCCCAGGCGGTCCGGGTCTCGGCGCGGCGCACGGTGCCGTCGGCCCCGAGCCACTCCAGCCTCACGCCGGGCGCGCCGGTCACGGGGTCGGTGCAGCGGGCGAGGTCGAGCGCCGGCGGGTTGCGCAGCACGCGCGACCCGGCGACGACGTCCACGACCGAGCGCGCCGGGAGCGCGTCGCGCAGCGCGTCCGCGGGGTACGTGAGGCGGTCGGGGACCACGAACGACGAGCCCCCGCCCTGGAAGAACGGCTCCGCCGCGTGCGCGCCGAGCAGGGCGACGCGCAGCGGAGCGGCGCCGTCGTCCGTGTCGACCAGCGGCACCAGGCCGTCGTCGTCCTTGAGCACGACGACGGAGCGGGCGACGAGCTCGCGCAGCAGCGGCGCCGGGTCCTCGGCCGCGACCGCCGGGAGGGCGCTGCCGGCGCCCGGCAGCGGGAGCCGCCCGACGCGGTGCGCGAGACGCAGCAGCCGGCGCACCTTGTCGTCGAGCTCGGCGACCGTCACCTCGCCGGACCGGACGGCGTCGAGCAGGCCGTCCCCCCACGGCCCGTCCGGGCCGGGCATCTGCAGGTCGAGCCCGCCGTGCACGGCCGCGGCCACCGAGTGCGTGGCCACCCAGTCGCTCACGACCAGACCGTCGAAACCCCACTCGTCCTTGAGCACGCCGGTGAGCAGGGGGCGGTGCTCGAGGGCGGGCGCGGCGGTGGTGCCGTCGTCGACCCCGCTGTACGCGCCCATGACGCTCCACGCGCCGGCGGCGACGAGCCGCTCGAACGGCGCCAGGTACACCTCGCGCAGCGTCCGCTCGTCGACGCGGGCGAGATAGCGGGTGCGGTCGGTCTCGGAGTCGTTGGCCACGTAGTGCTTCACGCACATCCCGACGCCCCGGTCCTGCGCCGCGCCGACGAGCGCGACGGCGACCTCGGCCGTGAGGTGCGGGTCCTCGGAGTAGCACTCGAAGTGCCGGCCGCCGACGGGCGTGCGCTGCAGGTTGACCTGCGGCGCCAGGACCATGTCGACCCCGTGCCGGCGGGCCTCGGCAGCGAACAGCTCCCCCGCCCGGCGCGCCAGGCGGACGTCCCATGTGGCCGCGAGCGCCGACGGCGCGGGCAGCATCGCGGAGGTGCCGCGGCCGTACGGGTCGCGCACCCCCACGGGGCCGTCGGACATGACGACGGGCTCGAGCCCGATCCGTGCGACGGCGCGGGTCGCCCACATGGACGCGCCGACCACGAGGGCGGCCTTCTCCTCGACGCCGAGGAGGTCGACGAGCGCGTCGATCTCCCGATCGGTGCTGGCGTCGGTGCTGGTGACAGCGGTCTGCGATGACACGCGGCGGTACTCCCTCGTCCTGGTCGGCGTCGACTGGCGCCCAGTGAAGCACAGTTACTGACAGGTAAGTAAGTAGCGCAAGGTCACAGTATGGTGACGCCATGGCAGACGGCAGCACCCCGCGACGGACCCGCCCCTCGAAGGCGGAGCGGCGCGAGGAGATCCTCGCGGCGGCGACGCGCGTGTTCGGCTCGAAGGGCTACCACGCGGGGTCGCTGGTCGACGTCGCGGAGCAGGTGGGCATCACCCACGCGGGCGTGCTGCACCACTTCGGCAGCAAGGACAAGCTCCTGTGGGCGGTGCTGGAGTACCGCGACCGGGTGGACGTCGAGCATCTCGAGGGGCAGCACATCCCCGGCGGGCTCGACCTGTTCCGGCACCTGATGACCACCGCGCGGATCAACGCCGACCGGCGCGGCATCGTGCAGGCCTACTCGGTGCTCACCGGAGAGTCCGTCACGGACGGCCACCCGGCGGCCGCGTGGGTCACGGAGCGCTTCACGGTGCTGCGCGGCGAGATCGCCACGGCCCTCCTGCAGGTGGCGCAGGAGCGCGGCGTGGCGCTCGAGGAGGCCCGGGCCCGCAGCGCCGCGAGCGCCGTCATCGGCGTCATGGACGGCCTGCAGGTGCAGTGGCTCCTGGACCCGGACGCCGTCGATCTCGCGCAGGAGACGGCGTTCGCGATCGAGGCGATCCTCGCCGCCGTCCTCGCCGGGCCGGACGCCCCGCACGTCGTCCCCGCGAGGTAGTACGGGTCTCCGCGAGGTAGCAGAAGTCCCGCGAGGTGGTGGTGCGCACCACCTCGCGGGACTCGGTACTACTCGCAGCGGTCAGCCGGTCACCAGGGTGAGGTCGTAGGCGTCGAGGATCTCGCCCACGGGCTGGAAGAACGTCGTGCCGCCGGACGTGCAGTCGCCGGAACCGCCGGACGTCACGCCCTGCGCCTGGTCGCCCGCCAGCAGCGAGCCGCCGGAGTCGCCCGGCTCCGCGCACACGTCGGTGCGGATGAGCCCGTCGACCGTGCCCTCGGCGTAGGAGACCGAGACGTCGAGCGCCTCGACCGTGCCGCAGTGCCAGCCCGACGTGGAGCCGGAGCGGCACACCTGGGCCCCCACCGGCGCCGGCTCGGCGCCCGCGACGGCGACCTGGCCGCCGGCCCAGTCGTTCACGGCACCGACGGGCGTGCTGCCGGGCCCCACCTGGACGTACCCGTAGTCGTCGCCGGGGAAGCTCGACCCGGCGAACGTCCCCTCCGGCTGCGACGTCGGGTCGCCCGCGGAGCCGCAGTGCCCCGCGGTGACGAAGCCGTCGGTGACGGCGAAGCCCACCGAGCAGCGCGACGCCCCGTTGATGTAGTACGCGTTGCCGCCGACGACGTCGTCCAGCACGCGCGGCCGTTCGGCCGTCGTGCTCAGCGTGACGGCGCCGCTCGGCACGCCCGCGGCGGCCAGCACGTCGTCGACGCCGGCCCGGGCGTCCGAGCCCGCCAGCGTCTCGACCACGAGCGTGTTGTCCCGCACGTCCACGTGCCAGCCGGTCACGCCGGCGGCCGCGGCGGCGTCGTCACCCAGGTCCGCGGCCCAGCCCTCGAGCTGGTCGAGCGAGTACCGGGCGTCGACGGCCCGGGCGCCCGCCGCCCGCACCGCGGCGTCCGCGGCGCCGCTCGACGTGGCGACGTACAGCCGGTCCCGCTCCGGGTCGAGCCAGGTGCCGGCGAAGTCGTCGCCGAGCTCCTCCCGCAGCCGCTCCTGCGCGGCCGCGGCGTCGTCCTGGAAGTCGAGCCGTTCGACGGCGCGCTCCCTCGACACGCCGAGGTCGTCCGTCATGGCCTGCAGGAGCCCCGCCGGATAGCGGTCCGCGCCCGCGACGTCGTCGTCGGGGTCCGGACCGGCGGCCTGGGCCGTCGCCGCGGTCGCCGCGAGCGTGAGCCCGGCGGCCGTGGCGGCCATCGTCCTGAAGGTCGTGCGTCTCATCGGAGAATTCCTTCCGTCAGGTACCGGACGGTTGCCCGGCGCACCACACGCTACGGGGACGACCAGCCCCCGGCCAGGGCGCGCCCAGGCTGCAGACCGGGTGCACACTGATCCGTTGTGCACCCGATCCCGTGGCTGCGCCCGCACCGGGTGCCCGCGAACTCCCCCGCGTCACCCGCGAGCCTGCGCCGCCGCCCGGCCCAGGTGGTCACCCTCGCCTTCCTCGCGACGATCGCCACCGGCACGGCCCTGCTGAGCCTGCCGATCAGCGCCACGGGGAGGAACGCGAGCTTCGTCGAGGCGTTGTTCACCGCGACGTCCGCAACCTGCGTGACCGGCCTCGCCGTCGTCGACACCGAGACGTTCTGGACGCCGTTCGGGCAGGTCGTGATCCTGCTGCTCATCCAGGTGGGCGGGTTCGGGGTCATGACGCTGGCGTCGCTGCTCGGCCTGCTGCTGACCCGTCGTCTGGGGCTCAGCACCCGGCTGGTGGCGACCGAGTCCACGCGGTCCGTCGGGATGGGCGACGTGCGACGCGTGCTGCTCGGGGTGCTGCGGTTCACGGTCGTGACGGAGCTGGTGGTGGCCACGGTGCTCACGGCGCGGTTCGCCGCCGCCTACGACGAGCCGCTCGGCCACGCCGTCTGGTCCGGCGTCTTCCATGCCGTGTCCGCGTTCAACAACGCGGGCTTCTCGATCTACAGCCAGAACCTCCTGCCGTTCGTCGCCGACCCCTGGGTGTGCCTGCCGATCTGCGCCGCGATCATCATCGGCGGCCTCGGCTTCCCCGTGCTGCTCGAGCTGTGGCGCCTGCACCGCACCCGCCGGACCGAGGAGGGCCCGACCGACCTCGCCCGGCTGTCGCGCTGGAGCGTGCACACGCGGCTCACCGTGCTGATGACGGCGGTGCTGCTGGTGGTGGGCACGGTGTTCTTCCTCGCGGCCGAGTGGCGCAACCCCGGCACGTTCGGCCCGCTCGACCCGCCGGCGAAGGTGCTGGCCGCGTTCACGCAGGCGGTGATGCCCCGCACCGCCGGCTTCAACTCCGTGGACCTGTCGCAGGCCAACAACGGCACCTGGTTCTTCACCGACATGCTCATGTTCGTCGGCGCCGGGTCGGGCGGCACCGCCGGCGGCATCAAGGTGACGACGTTCGCCGTCCTCGCCGTCGCGATCTGGTCGGAGCTGCGCGGCGACCCCGACGCCACGCTCTGGGACCGGCGCCTCACGCCGAGCACCCAGCGGCAGGCGCTCACCGTCGCGCTCGTCGGCGTCGCGGCCGTGGTGCTGCCCACCCTCGCGATCACGCTCTCCACCAGCCTGTTCACCCTGGACCAGGTGCTGTACGAGGTGATCTCGGCGTTCAGCACCACCGGCCTGTCCACCGGGATCACCGCGGACATGCAGCCCTGGCACCAGCTGGTGCTCGTGGCCCTGATGTTCCTCGGCCGGCTCGGGCCCATCACCCTCGGCACCGGCCTCGCGATGCGCGACCGGCAGCGCCTCTACCGGCGCCCGGAGGCGGCCGTCGTCATCGGCTGACGACCCCGCCACGCATCGAGCGTGCTGCATCGATCCTCGGACGGCCGGCTCGAGGGTCGATTCGGCACCGACCTCGACGTGTCAGCAGTTCTTTCCGGCGTACGTGCCGACGGCCTGAGCGGATTCCTGGAACTCCGAGCCCGTCATCGCGGACATGGCCTCCTGCAGCTTCGTCATCGCCTCGGCGTCGGTGGGGTCCTCGGCCGCGGCGCCCAGGCCGTCCGTCGCGGTGCGGAACGACGTGGTCAGCGTCTCCCAGTCGTCGGCGATCTCCGCGGGCGGCTCGCCCACGCCCTCGAGCGTGGTGGTGAGCTCCTCGAGCTTGTCGACGGTGGGCTGCAGGTCGGCGGGGTCGACGTCGCCCATCGCCGAGGACGCCTCGGTGAGGGTCTGGACGGCGCCGCACACGTCGCCGCCGGCCGCCTCGTCGGCCGGGGCCTCCTCCTCGGCGGGGCTCTCCTCGGCCGGGCTCTCCTCGGCGGCCTGCTCCTCGGCGGCGGGCGTGCCCTCGCCGGAGCCCGAGTCGCCCGAGCCGCCGCAGGCGGCCAGGCCGAGGGAGAGCAGGGCGGCGGCGGCCACGGCGGCGGCACGGGTCATGGTCAGTCGGTTGCGCATGGTGACCATGGTGGCCGACCGGCGTCGCTCGCGCGCCCGGGCGCGACGGGGAGAACTCCCCATGTGGCACAGCCCACGGACGGCAGGCTCCCACGCGGAGAGACCAGTCCGGCGGGAGGTCGGACCGGCGGGAGGTCAGTCGGCAGGACGGAGGAAGCCGTCGCGCACCAGGCCGCGGACGGCGGGCAGCAGCTCGGAGCGGAGGTCGTCGACGGGGACGTCGAGCAGCGCGCCCAGCGCCCCGACGATCTGCCCGACGGCGAGCTCGCCGTCGCACACCCCGACGAAGGCCGCGAGGCCGGTCGAGGCGTGCACCCCGCGCCCCAGCCCGTCGCCCTGCCGGATCACGACGACGTTCGGGTCCGCCTGCCCGGGCGTGTGGAACCGCTCCTCGGTGACGTCGTCCGCCGCCACGAGGTGGGCCTCGGCCAGCGCGGCGTCGTCGTGCGCCTCGAGCCAGTCGTGCGCCGCGAGCGACGCCGCGACGTGCGCGCCGAGCGGCTGGTGCACCGACCCGGTGTGCTCCTCGAGGCGGCGCAGCGTGGGGCGCGCGTCGCCCGTGGGCCGGCGGAGGGTGACGATGCCGAAGCCGACGGACTCGACGTCGCGGGACGCGAAGTCGTCCAGCCACGCGCCGTAGGCGGCGGCCCAGGCGCCCGGCTCGCGCTCGGGGGTCGTGCCGCCGTCGCGGATCCACGTCTCCGCGTACTCGGCCGGGTCGAGCACCTCGCGCTGGATCACCCAGCCGTCCAGGCCGGCCGCGTCGAGCCAGGCGCCCACCCGCTCGTCCCACGGCTCGCCGCGGCGGTGCTCCCAGTTGCCCAGCAGCTGCGCGACCCCGCCCGGCGCGAGCACGCCGCCGACGTCGCGCACCAGGTCGCGCACCAGGTCGTCGCCCGAGCGGCCGCCGTCGCGGTACTCGTAGTCGCCCAGCGCCTCCGCCACCGCGGCGCCCGCCGCGCCGGCGTGCGGGGTGATGACGAACGGCGGGTTGGAGACCACGAGGTCGAAGCTCTCCCCCGCCACCGGGTCGAGCATCGACCCGTGCCGCAGCGCGACGTCGACCCCCTCCGCCGGGGTGTTGAGCACGAGGTTGAACCGGGCGAAGCCGAGCGCCCGCCGGGACAGGTCGGTCGCCACGACCTGGCGGGCGTGCCGCGCCGCGTGCAGCGCCTGGATGCCGCAGCCCGTGCCGAGGTCGAGCACGCGACCCACGGGCGTGCGGGCCGTGACCTGGGCCAGCGTCGTCGAGGCGCCGCCGGCACCCAGCACGTGGTCGGTCGCCAGGCGGCCGCCCGTGGCCAGCTCGGCGAGGTCGCTCGCCAGCCACCACGACGCGTCGCCGGCCGCGTCGACGGCGGCGTACGGGCGCAGGTCGACGACGGCGTGCACGGCGTCGTCGTCGCCCTCGCCGGCGGCGGCCACCAGGCCGAGGCGCGTGGCGCCGGCGGTGCCGACGCCGGGCAGCGCGCGGTCGAGCGCCGCGCGCGGCACGTCGTCGCCGAGCAGGAAGAGGCGGGCCAGCGTCGCGCGCGGCTCGTGCGCGGCGGCGACGTCGGCGAGCGCGCGGCGGGCGGGCACGGTCTGCTCGCGGTGCAGCGCCGCGGACGCGACGTCGCCCAGCACCTCGCCCACGCCGTCGACGGTGTAGCCCGCCGCCGTCAGGCTCGACCGCAGCGCGTCGACCAGGGGCGCGGCGTGCCCCGCCGCGCCGGGCACCGGCGCTGAGGCGGGCGTCGACGCGGGTGTCGAGGAAGTGCCGCGCGTCGTCATCGGCCCGCGCACTCCGTCGACAGGAACACGGTGATGTCCTTGGCCGCGGCCGTGGCGTCGGCGGTGTCGTCGGCCGTGATCGCGCCGGCCATCGCGGAGCTGACCGCGTCCGCGTCGTCCTCGTCGACGTCCTCGAACGCCGTCTCCGCGCTGCCCAGGTAGTCGGCCATCACGCCCCAGGGCTTCGCCACCCCCTCGGGCGCCTCCACCGCGGCCATCGCCTCGTCCGCGGTGCGGAAGCTCTGCACCAGCGCGCGCGGGTGCTCGGGGCTGAGGTCCACGAGGGCACGGTTCGTCGTGGACCAGGCCTGCTGCAGCCCCGCGCACGTCTCGTGGTCGAGGCCGGACTCGTCCTTGCCGCCGTCCGTCGCGTCGGCGCTCGGGTCGGGTGACGCCGACCCGGAGCCCTTCGACCGGCTCGGCTCGCCCTCGACGCCCATCGAGAGGTCGCCCGGGATCGAGACCGCCGGGGCGGGCTCCGCGACCGGCTCCGCGCCGTCGTCGGACTGCCCGCAGCCGGCCAGCGCGGCCCCCGCGACGAGCATCCCCACGACGACGACCGGGAGCTGGCGGGGCAGGAGGCGGGCGCGGCGCATCCCCCTATGGTGCGTCACCCGCCCGCGCGCGCGGAAATCACCCCTCAGCCGGCGGGCGCGTCGCCCTGGGTGTCGTCGTCCGTGTCGTCGTCCGTGTCGTCGTGCGTGTCCTCCCCCGCGTCACCCTCCGCGTCGGTCGGCGCGTCCGTCGCGCCGCAGCCGGCCTTGAGGAAGGTCGTGACGCGGTTCGACGCGGCCGTCATCGCCGCCGTGTCCAGGTTCGCCAGCGCGTCCGCGACGGCGGACGCGACCTCGTCCTCGCCGGCCGCCTCGATCTCGTCGGCGACCACGCTGACGTAGGTCGCGACGGTGAGCCAGTCGTCCCGCACCTCCGTGGGCGGACGGACCTCGGCGAGCGCGTCGCGGGCACCCACGAAGCCGCGCCGGAGGGTGGCCGGGTCGTCGGCCGTCATCCCGATCTGCAGGGACGCCGCCCGCGACCACGCGGCCTGCACCACCGGGCACTCGTCGGGCGGGCCGGCCGACAGGACGGCCTCCGCGGGCGCGCCCGCGTCCGCGACGAAGCCGGCCGCCACCCCGACGCCGAGCCCCAGGAGCAGGGACAGCGCGCCCGCGGCGGCGAGGGAGGACCGACGGCGCCAGGGCCCCGGCACCGGTCGCCTCAGGCGACCGAGCAGTCCGCGCGAGGCGCCGGAAGCGCGTCTCGTCCTGGCCCTCATGCTGCCGAAGGGTACCGGGAGAGCGCCCGGCGCCGGAACGTCGCCGCAGGTGGGAGGGCGCCGCTTGACCCGTGGCGGGCGTTCGGCCAGATTACGCGCGTGACCTCTACCACGCCCGGCCTGTGGGTGCATCCCGAGAACGACCCGCGAGCGACGGGCGTCGACCCGGTCGGCGAGAAGGAGACCCTCTGGGAATACCTCTGCCGCTACCGCATGACCCTGGTCATGAAGTGCGAGGGCCTCGACGCATCCCAGCTCGCGCGCCGCGCCGTGCCGCCGTCGACCCTCTCCCTGCTCGGGCTCGTCCGGCACCTCGCGAACGTCGAGCACCACTGGTTCCGCCGGGTGCTGCAGAGCCGCGACGAGCGCGGCCCGTTCGAGCTGCCCGGCTACCCCGACGTCGACTTCGACGGCGCCCTCCCCGACGCGACCTGCGTCGAGGAGGCGTGGGACGCCTGGCACCGTGCCGTCGAGGTCGCCGACGAGTGCTTCGCCGGCGAGGACCTGGGCCGCGAGGTGCCCTACGACGGCGGGACCGTCGAGGCGCGCGACGTGCTGCTGCACGTGCTCGAGGAGTACGCCCGGCACATGGGCCACGTGGACCTGCTGCGCGAGTGCATCGACGGGCGCACCGGGCTGTAGCCCGCGCTGTGGCCCCGCCCGCGGCCGCGTAGCGTGCCGACCATGGCGGGTGTGCGGAGCTTCCTCAGCGGCGTCCTGGTCCTGCTCGCGGTGCTGGCGGCGGTGGTCACGGTGCCCGCCCGGTACGTCGAGGGCACGCTGCTGGACACAGAGTCGTACGTCGCGGCGACGGCGCCGCTGGCGGACGAGATCACCACGCAGGACGCCGTCGCCGAGGCGCTGACCGGCACCGTGGTCGGCCAGATCGACTCGGGGGTGCTCGCCGGCGCGCTGCGGCCCGTGATCGGCGAGGTGGCGGACCTCTTCGTCCGCTCCGACGCCTTCCCGCCCGCGTGGGAGGAGGCCACCCGGCAGGGGCACGCCGCGACCGTGGCGGTGCTGCGCGACGAGAGCGACGTCGTCGACGCCGCGGACGGCGTGGTGACGCTGCCCCTCGACCCGTTCCTGGAGTCGATCGGTCAGGCGCTGCGCGACCGCGGGCTGCCCGTTCCGGAGGGCTTCGCGTCGACCGGCGCGGACGTCGTCCTGTACGCGTCGGACAACCTCTCCACCGCCCAGTCGGCCGTCGCCGTCCTGGACCGGTGGACCCCCTGGGCGCTGCCGGCGACGGTGCTGCTCGCCGTGCTGGCGGCGCTCGCCGCCCGGCCCGGCCGGCGCCTGCGCACGGTCGCCGTCACGGGGGCGCTGACCGCCGTCGCGATGCTGGTGCTCCTCGTGCTGCTGCCGGAGGCCGTGCAGGCGGGCTTCGCCGGGCTCGACGTCGGCGAGGCGGGACGCCAGGTGCTGGACGACACCGTCGACGCCCTCCTGGTGCCGCTGCGCACCCAGCTGTGGTGGGCGTTCGGGATCGCCGCGGCGGTGGGGGTCGGCGCGGGGGTCACGGCCGGCGTGCTGCGCCGCGGCCGCCCGGCCTGATCCTCGGCCCGGACCTGCCGCCCGGGCGTCGGCCCGGGCGGCAGGTGCGACTCAGTCGCCGGAGGCCGCCCAGAAGAGGGCCTGGGCGGCCTGGCCCAGACCGCCCTTCGGGTGGGTGCGGAAGAACACCGACGTGCCGAAGACGACGGCCCGCGCGCCGGACTCCGCCTCGCCCGAGACCACGGCCGCGTGGCCCGCCGCCGCGTCGGGGCCGCCGGACCCCGTGCCCGACGGCGCCCAGTGGCCGGCGAGGAACGGCCGGTCCGCGTCGTAGGACTGCTCGGCCGTGGTGCCCTCGCCGAGGTCGGTGAACCAGGTCGCCGGGTAGACGAACGCCTGGTCCTGCGGGTGCGCGGACAGGAACGACGAACCGGCGGTGTCGACGTCGACGATCCCGTTGCCCGACCGGTTGCCCGTGACCGCCGAGCCCTCCACGAGCCCGTACGTCTCGGCGACGGCGAACGCGGCCGCCGTGCGGCCCACGACCGAGCCGCCGTCGTCCACCCAGCCCTGCACGGCCGCCCGGCCCGCGCCGCCGGCCGGCAGCGTCAGCGCCGACCCGACCCACAGGACGTCGGCGTCCTCGAGCCCCGTCGTCCCGGTGGCCGCGCCGGCCTCGATGCCGCCGGCCGTCACCCGGACCAGGTCGTCGAAGCCGAGCTCGGTCAGGGACAGCAGGTCGTCCTGGGTACCGGCGTACGCGACCGTGAGGTCGTCGAGCTCCGCCGCCTCGTCGAGCCGGCGCAGCTCCTGCCGGGTCGCGGCCTCGAAGGGGACGTCGTGCTCGCGTGCGACCTCGCGGACCGTCCGGCCGTCCCCGCGGCCGACGACGGCGCGCCCGTCGTCCAGGAGCCAGACCGGGACGTCCTCCTCCAGCAGCGCGTTGAGCGCGCGGTAGTCCTCGACCCCCGCGACGTCGAACGCGACGTGGCGCGCCCCGTGCGGCACCCGCGCGTCCGACGGCTCGCCGCGCAGCGGCACCACCTTCCCGACCGGCCGGTCCGTGGTCGACCCGACACTGTCGACCGTCGCGCCCCACAGGGACGACAGGCTCCACGCCGAGATGTCGTACATCGACGGCACCCTCGCCGAGATGTCCGTGCCCAGGTCGAGCAGGGCGTTCGCCAGGCCCCGCAGCGGCTGGTGCAGGTCGACGACGAACGACCCGCGCGGGTAGGTCGTGCCGCCGACGCGGGTGCTGCGCGCCAGCGTGCCCACCTCCACGCCGTGGAACAGGAGCTGGTCCACCAGCGCCTCGGCGTCGGCGGCCGAGCGCTGCTCGTCGCCGACCGGGATCACGTAGGCGCGCGGCAGGTCGACCGGGTCCTGGTCGTCGACCACGTCCCAGTGCTGCTTCCACTCGTCCGGTCCGGGCACGGCCGCCACGTCGTCGACCGTCAGCGCGTCCTTCGGCTCGCCGGCCGCGCCGCGGCGGAACGCCTCGATCTGGTCGGCCAGCATGGCGTCGTCGTGGCCGGCCACGTAGTCGATCATCGAGGTCATCGTCCGCTTCGCCACCGCCGTGTTGACGGCGGCGTCCTCGGGCGTGGTGGCCGGCCCGGTCCGACCCTTCGGCAGCTCGACGGTGCTGGTCGTGGCACCGTGGAAGGCCGCGTACTGGGCGGTGAAGATCGGCGGGTAGTCGTCCCAGCCGGACGGCGTGTCGCGGTACGGGATCTTGATGAAGCCGGTGTTCTCGTCGACCGCCTCGTCCGTGGCCGGGTCGTAGTAGGTGTTCCCGGGGATCTCTGCCGCGACCACGTCGTCCTCGACCTGGCGCGCGATCGCGTACCCGTGGGGGATGAACAGGTCGTACTCGTAGTTCTCGCCGTGCGGCGGGCCGCACGGCTCCACCTGCAGCACGTCGGTGTACCCGTGGAAGTCGGCCGCGTAGAGCGGCTGGAGCGCCTGCGCCGTCGCGACGAAGGACCGCGACTCGGGCGTCGCCCCGGTGATCATGTCGCGGTTGGCGTCGAGGCTCAGGCTCGTCGCCCGGGTGCCGAGGGTGCGCCCGTCGGGGTTGAGTGTCAGCGAGAAGTACAGCCGGTGGTCCTCGAGCAGGGCTGCGGTGGCCGCGTCGTCCGACGTCGCCAGGTCGTCGATGACCTGCATCGCGGCGTCGGTGCCCTCCCACTCGTTGCCGTGGATGTTGGCGCTGATCCACAGCGGCGTCTTGTAGCCCTCGGCGAGGCGGCGGTCGGTCGCGGCCCGCTCCGGGGAGGTGCGGATCTCCTCCCGCCAGCGGGTCTGCTGCGCCGTCTCGCGGCGGGACTCCGGTGCCGTCACGGTCACCAGGTACAGGTCTCGGCCCGCCGTGGAGCGCCCCACCACCTGGGTCGAGACCCGGTCGCTCGAGGCCATGAGGGCCGTCAGCCGCGGCGCGATCTCGGCGTGGCTGATCGTGCCGTTGAGGTCGGTCGCGTCGTCGTCCTCCGGCGGGTACACGGTCAGGTCGGGCTGGGACGGGTAGGCGCGGGGCATGTCGATCGCGCCGCCCGTCGTCCCGCCGCCGCGGCCGTTTCCGTGCCCGGAGCGCTGTGCCGTGCGTGCGAGCTCGGCGAACGACGCCGCGCCGACCGCGGGCGCGTCCCGCTCAGGGCCGCGGCCCGGGCGGTCCGGGCGGTCGTCGGCGGCGGCCGTGCCGACGAGCGTCGTCGCCAGGAGGGTGAGGGTGCCGAGCACCGCGACGGTGCGTGGGAGCTTCATGGGTCTCCTTCTCGTCGTCGTCGGCGTGGACTCCGTCGTCCCGCCCGGGGGCCGACGCCGAGCGCCGACCCCCGACCAGCATGTCGTGACCCGGGGGCTTCGGCACGGCCGGAAACACGATGTTCACCGGGGACGCCGGGCGACGGGGACTATCCGCTTGCGCACGTCTCCCCCGGAGGGGTCGGATGGCGCCATGACTGATCCCGCCTCCACGCCCGAGGCACGCCGGTCCCCCGACCTGTGGGTGGACCCCGAGGACGACCCCCGCCAGCAGTGGGCCGACCCCGTCGGCGAGCTGCAGACCCACTGGTCCTACCTGCGGTCCTACCGCGCCACGATCGAGATGAAGTGCGAGGGGCTCGACGCCGAGCAGCTCGCCCGCCGCTCCGTGCCGCCGTCGACCTGCTGGGGCTGGTGCGGCACCTGGCGAAGGTGGAGCACTCGTGGTCCCGGCGAGTCCTGCAGGGCGCGATGGACCTGCCGAAGCTCTACGTCGCCGACGGCGGCCCGGACTGGGACTTCGACGGTGCCGTCGCGGACCCGGACGTCGTCGCGGAGGCGTGGGCCACCTGGCGACACGAGACGGTGGCCGCCGACGAGTGGCTCGCGACCCAGACCGACGCGGACATGGGGCGGGTCGTCCCGTTCGACGGCACCTCCTCGGCGGTGCGCGACATCCTCGAGCACCTCGTCGAGGAGTACGCCCGCCACGCCGGGCACGCCGACCTGCTGCGGGAGTGCATCGACGGCCGCACCGGGCAGTAGCCCCCGCGAGACGGAGAAGCTCGGGCGAGCGCCGCACACCCCACGTGCGGCCCAGCCCGAGCTTCTCCGTCTCGTCGTCCGGGTGCGGTCTACCTCGCGGGGACGCTCGCCGCCTCGTCCGCCTGCTCGCGGTCCACGCGGGCCGCGCGGAGGCGGGACATGATGACCGCGCCGAAGGCGATGCCCGCCGCGACGACGGCGATGACGATGCGCACCGCCTGGTTCGCGTCGGCCGGCACGCTCAGCATCACCACGGCGGGCGCGATGAGCACCGACACCAGGTTCATCACCTTGATGAGCGGGTTGATCGCGGGGCCGGCGGTGTCCTTGAACGGGTCGCCGACGGTGTCGCCGATGACGGTGGCGGCGTGCGCCTCGGAGCCCTTGCCGCCGTAGGCGCCGTCCTCGACGATCTTCTTCGCGTTGTCCCAGGCGCCGCCCGAGTTGGCGAGGAAGACGGCCATGAGGACGCCGGCGCCGATCGCGCCCCCGAGGAACCCGGCGAGCGGCCCCACGCCGAGGCCGAAGCCGACGGCGATCGGTGCGAACGCGGCCAGCAGGCCGGGGGTGGCGAGCTCGCGCAGCGAGTCGCGGGTGCAGATGTCCACGACGCGGCCGTACTCCGGCCGCTCCTCGTAGGTCATGATCCCGGGGTGCTCGCGGAACTGGCGGCGCACCTCGAAGACGATCGCGCCCGCCGCGCGGGTCACGGCGTCGATGGCGAGGCCGGAGAAGAGGAACACGGTGGCGGCGCCGAGGATCACGCCCACGAGCGTCACCGGCGAGACGATCTCGAAGCTGAGCATCGCCGGGACCAGGCCCGCACCCCGTTCCGCGACCTCGCCCAGCGCCGTCGACACGGCGTCGGCGTACGAGCCGAAGAGCGCGGTCGCGGCGAGCACCGCCGTCGCGATCGCGATGCCCTTGGTGATGGCCTTGGTCGTGTTGCCCACCGCGTCGAGGTCCGTGAGGATCTGCGCGGCCTCGTCGTCGACGTCGCCGGACATCTCGGCGATGCCCTGCGCGTTGTCGCTCACCGGCCCGAAGGTGTCCATCGCGACGATGACGCCGACGGTCGTCAGCAGGCCGCAGCCCGCGAGCGCCACGAGGAAGAGCGACAGCCAGAGCGAGCCGCCGGCGAGCAGGAAGACGCCGCAGATCGCGGCGGCGATGACGCCCGCGGTGTAGACGGCGGACTCGAAGCCCACCCCGATGCCGGAGAGCACCACGGTGGCCGCACCGGTGCGCGAGGTCGCCGCGACGTGCAGCGTCGGCTTCGACGTCGTGCCGGTGAAGTAGCCGGTGATCCACAGGATGATCCCGGCGAGCACGACGCCGATGATGACGGCCAGCGACGCGACGACGCGCGGGTCGGCGGTGACCTCGCCGAGCTCGGCGGTGCCGGACAGGTCGGCGAACGACGACGGCAGGTAGACGAACGCGGCGACCGCGGCCAGCAGGGCCCCGACGACGGCCGACAGGTAGAAGCCGCGGTTGATGGCCTTGAGGCCGTTCTCGCTGCCCCGCACGCGGGTGACGAGCACGCCCAGCAGCGCGACGAACGCGCCGACGGCGGTGACGATCAGCGGGAAGACGAGGCCCTGCTCTCCCATGACGGCCTTGCCGAGGATGAGGGCGGCGACCAGGGTGACGGCGTACGACTCGAAGAGGTCGGCGGCCATGCCGGCGCAGTCGCCGACGTTGTCGCCCACGTTGTCCGCGATGGTGGCGGCGTTGCGCGGGTCGTCCTCGGGGATGCCCTGCTCGACCTTGCCGACCAGGTCCGCGCCGACGTCGGCCGCCTTGGTGAAGATGCCGCCGCCGACCCGCATGAACATGGCCAGCAGAGCGGCGCCGAAGCCGAAGCCTTCCAGCACCGCCGGCGCCTCCGTGCGGTACACGAGCACGACGAGCGCCGCCCCCAGCAGCCCGAGCCCGACCACGGACATGCCCACGACGCCGCCGGTGCGGAACGCGATCCGTGCACCCTCCGCGCGCCCGTCGGGACGGGTCGAGGCGGCGGCCACCCGCACGTTGGCGCGCACGGCGAGCCACATGCCCAGGTACCCGATGGCCGCGGAGAACGCGGCCCCGAACAGGAACGCGATCGACCGGCCCACGCGGACCCCGCCGTCGCCCGGCAGCAGGAAGAGCAGGGCGAACACCACGACGGCGAAGATCGCGAGCGTGCGGAACTGACGGTTGAGGTAGGCGGAGGCCCCCTCCTGGACGCCCCGCCCGATCTCCTGCATGCCTGGCGTGCCCTCGGGGGCGGCGAGCACCTGCCGCCGCAGGGTGCCCGCACACACGAGCGCGGCCAGCGCGATGACGGCGATGACCGCGACGATCGTGATGCTGCTGGAACCGAACGTGAGCATCCGTCCTCCTTGACGTGCTTCCTCGACCCGGCGGGGACGGCGGTGACCGTCCGTCGGTAAGGTCCCGCCGTCGCCGTTGACGGCGGGATGCCGGGGAGTCTACCCACATGTGACGGCCGTCACGAACCACCGTGGAATCCTGACCCCAACGATTCCCGTCCCCCGACCGTCCCAGCGGGTGAGGACGGCACGGGAGGGACTGGTGGTCGGACGATGAGTCGCTGGGAGGACGAGCTCGCCGAGCTCGCACGGGCGCGAGGCCGTGCCCTGGTCGGGTACGCCTACGTGCTCTGCGGGGACCAACGGCTCGCGGAGGACCTGGTCCAGGACGCGCTGGTCAAGGTGTTCGCGCGGCTCCGCCGGGGCTCCGGAGAGGCGCGGGGCGGGGCGGGCGTGCACCCGCTCGACGCGGGCGGGACGAGCGAGGCGTACGTGCGGCGCGCGATCCTCACCCTCTTTCTCGACGAGCACCGGCGCACGAAGCGGTGGGCGGCGGCGCGGCCGCTCGTGGCCACCGACGACCGCGTGCGCGGCGCCGCCTCGGGCGCGACGGCGCGGGCGGACGTCGCCGCCGCGCTGGGGCGCCTGGCCCCGCGCGAGCGGGCGTGCGTCGTCCTGCGCTACTTCGAGGACCTCACCGTGCCGCAGGTGGCCGACGCCCTCGGCCTCGCGCAGGGCACCGTCAAGCGCTACCTCGCCGACGCGACGACGACGCTGCGCGACGTGCTGCGCGTGGCCGACGACGGCCCCGGGCGCGCCACCTCGAGCACCACGACCACCACGGCGGGACGGAGGGCCGGACGATGAGCACGAACCACGCGCGGGACGACTGGGCGGACGCCCGCACCGACGAGACGCTGCGCCGCGAGCTGGACGCGCTCGCCGGCCTGGGCGCGTCGGCGTCGGCCCTCGACGGCGCACTGGGCTCGGTACGGCGGCGGGTACGACGCCGGCGCACCGCCAAGCAGGCCGGCATCGGCGCCACCGCGCTCACGGTCGTCGCCGGGCTGGTGCTGGGCGGCGCCGCGCTGCTGCCCGACGCGCCGCAGCCCCTGCCCGGCCCCGCCACCAGCCCGACGCCGTCGCCCTCGCCGTCCGGCGACGGCACACGGGCCGACGGCGCGCGCGCCGCCGACCTGATCCAGCCCGGGTACCAGCCGGGCTGGCTCGAGGGCACCGGACTGACGTGCGGCATGCCCGCCGACGACGTCGCACCGGAACGGACCGGCCCCTATCGCATGACCGTGGTCCCGAGCGGCGCCGACCTCGGAGGGGCGACCCAGGAGGACGGGACGGGGTCGGGGTGAGCACGATCGTGATGACGACCTCGGTCCAGGTGGCCGACACGGTTCCGGCCGACGCGGTGCTCGTGGGCCCCACCCTGGTCTGGGCGCAGGACGGGCGCGTCGTCGACCTGGGCACCGACCAGACCGAGATCCCGGTCGACCTCGTCGCCGGCCCGCTGGAGCGCTTCGCCACCGACTCCCCGGCCACGACCTGCGCACCGGACGGCACGAGAGAGGGCCGCACCGCGTACCCCCACCCGCTCCCCGACGGGCACTACCAGGTGCGCGCGTACGGCGTGGCCTGGAGCGACAGTTTCACCGAGGCGACGGTGATGGCCTCGCCGTCCTGGGTCGACGTCGACCTCGACGCGAAGGGCGCGCACGTGTCCCACCGGGCCGGCGAGGTCCTGGGGAGCGACGACTGCTCCGCCGCCGGGATCGACGCGGGGGTTCCGGACCTCACCGACGTGGACGAACCGGGTCGCACCACCGCGTCCGCGCTGCTGACCGCCGCCCTGGAGTGCGACGACGACACCCTGATCGCGCTGGCCGAGGAGGCCGACCGGCACGACCTCAACTGGGGTGGGCAGGCCCCCCGGGAGCTGCTCGAGCTGCCCGGCGCCGAGCGCGACGAGGACGTGTACGCGATCCTCGCGCGGCTGCTGGCGGGGACGACGCCCTGCTCGGTCCAGGTGATGACCGACGACGGTCTCGAGCGGATGTCCACGTGGCCGCGCGTGAACCTCGACGCGTGCCAGTCGACGCCCGAGGACTGGCAGGAGGCCGTCGACGCGGGCGCGATCACCCCGCGGGAGGCGGAGGAGATGAGCGCGGACGAGCAGACCGGGTACCTGGGATGGCGGCTGGCCATCGACGGGGACGGGCGGTGGACGCAGTTCGTCGACGGCTACGTGGGGCCGCCGCGCGGCGACTGACGACCGGCCGCGTGGGAGGATGACGGTCATGCCCGACGTCGTCCCCGCAGCCGCCCGCGCCCACACCGAGGACCTGGGGGCGTTCGTCTCCGCCTCGCCGTCGTCGTACCACGCCGCTCGGGAGGTGGCCCGCCGCGCGGAGGACGCCGGCTTCGTGCGCCTGGACGAGACGGCCGCGTGGGACGTCGTGCCGGGCGGGCGCTACGTCGTCGTCCGCGACGGCTCGGTGATCGCCGTCGCGGTGCCGCCGACGGCGGGCGCGACGACGCTGTTCACGATCCTCGGCACGCACACCGACTCCACCGGGTTCAAGCTCAAGCCGAGGCCGACCACCGGCCGGGACGGCTGGGTGCAGGCCGGCGTCGAGGTGTACGGCGGGCCGCTGCTCAACTCGTGGCTGGACCGCGAGGTGGAGCTCGCCGGACGGCTGGTGACGTCGGACGGCTCCGGGGGCACGGTCGAGCACCTGGTGCGCACCGGCCCGATCGCGCGCATCCCGCAGCTCGCGATCCACCTGGACCGGTCCGCGAACGAGGGGCTGACGCTCGACAAGCAGCGGCACACGCAGCCCGTGGTCGGGCTCGGCGACGTGTCGCAGGCCGACGTGCTGGCGGAGCTCGCCGCGGCGGCCGGCGACGGCGTCGACGCCGCGGACGTCCTCGGCTACGACGTCGTCCTGGCCGAGACGCAGCCGCCGCGCGCGTTCGGCATCGGCGAGGCGCTGTGGGCGTCGCCGCGCCTAGACAACCAGCTCTCGACGCACGCCGCGATCGCGGCGCTGCTCGCCGTCGCGCCCGAGGACCTCGCGGGGATCGGCGTCGTCGCGGCGTTCGACCACGAGGAGATCGGGTCCGGGTCGCGCTCGGGCGCCGCCGGCCCGTTCCTGGAGGACGTGCTGCGGCGGGTGTCGGCAGGGCTCGGCGCGTCGGAGGACGAGCGGGCCCGCGCCTTCGCCGCGTCGCTGTGCGTGTCGTCCGACGTCGGGCACGCGGTGCACCCGAACTACCCCGAGCGGCACGACCCGGCGAACCACCCGCACGCGGGCGCCGGCCCGATCCTCAAGATCAACGCCAACCAGCGCTACGCGACGGACGCGCACGGGGCCGCCCGCTGGCAGGCCGCGTGCGCCGCGGCCGGGGTGCCCAGCCAGGAGTTCGTCTCGAACAACACCGTGCCCTGCGGCTCCACGACCGGGCCGATCACCGCGACGCGCCTCGGCATCCGCGTCGTCGACGTCGGCGCCGCCATTCTGTCGATGCACTCCGCGCGCGAGCTCACCGCCGTCGTCGACCCCTGGTACCTGTCCCGGGCGATGCAGGCGGTCCTGGCCGGCTGACCACCGCACGCTGTGGGTGCGATCGTGGCCCTGTCTCGTCATGAGACAGGGCCACGATCGCACCCACAGCCGCCGGAGGGTCAGCGGAGGCCGAGCTTGCGGGTGCAGTGCGGCCACTGGCCCCAGCCCGCACGGTCCTGCAGGATCTGCGCGCGCTTGGTCTGCTCGGACTTGCCGTGGCGGTGCGGCAGGCCCTTGCCGCCGACGGCGTGCCAGGTGCGGCCGGTGAACTGGTACATGCCGTAGAACCCGTTGCCCGTGTTGGTGCGCGGGTTGCCACCGGACTCGCAGCGCGCGAGCTGGCCCCACACGTTCCGCTTCGAGATGCGGCTGGTGGAGATCCAGCCCGTCCTGCCGCCCGGCGCGCGCACCTTGACGCGGTTGCTGTCGCGGCCGATGGTGCGGGCCAGGACGGTGACCTTGGTGCCGAGGCGCGCCTTCTTGACCTTCTTCGAGCGCGAGCCGATGTCCTTGGTCAGCGTGACCTTCCCCGTGGTGTAGCGGGTGCCGGACACGTCCTTGAGCCTGGTCGCCGTGACGGCGTTCTTCGACACCCAGCCGACCCTGCCGGCGGGCGTGCGCACCTTGAGGCGGTGCGTGCCGCGGTCGAGGACGCGCAGCCGCGTGCCGTCGTCGGGCCGGGCCACGATCCGGGACCGGCTGGACGCGGTCTTCGTCAGCGGCGCCTTGTTCCACTTCACCCAGCGGACGCCACCGCTGCCGGCGGCGGTGCGCACGGACTGCGTGACGGCGGACGCGGAGGCGGGGCTCGCGGAGGCCGCGGCCGGCACCACCAGGGCGGAGGTGACGAGCGCGCCGGCGACCGCGGCCACGACGGAACGACGGGCGATGGATCGAGGCATGCGTACCAGGGAACGATGTCACGATCGGATAACAAAACCGGTGCGGGGATGGTCACAGCCTCTTCACCGGATGCCGACGCCATTCCGTACCGAACCGCGATATCCCGCCGGTTCCGCGCGCTTCAGGCCAGGCCCGACATGCCCGACCTGAGCCTCAGGCGCGCCGTCGACGGCGCACGAGCAGCAGCGCCGCCCCCGCGCCGAGCAGCGCGGCCGCGGCGACGACCAGCCCCGCCACGGCGGCACCCGTGCGCGGCAGCTCCTCGACGGTGGCGACCGTCGCGTCGCCGTCCGCCGCCGGTGCGGCCGACCGCTCCGAGGCGTCGGCGGCGACCGACCGCGGTCCGCCTCCGACGACGTCGTCCGACACCGGCGCCTCGGAGCGCGACGCCGCGGGCTCGTCCGCGGGCGAGGGCCGCGTTCCGCCGCCGGTCTCGGCGTCCGGCGTCACGCTCTCGGTGCCCGGGGCAGGGGCGTCGGTCGTGTCCTCCCCCGAGGGCGTCGTCGGGGACGAGGTCTCGAGGGCGGGCTCCTCGGCGTCGGGCGTGGTCGGCGTCTCCACCGGGGGCGCCGAAGCCTCCGGAGACCCGGACGGCTCCGGGACGGCCCCCGTGGTCGGGGCGCACACCGGCTCCTGTCCGCCCTCGCCGAAGTGCTCGTTGTAGCCCTCCACCTGCACCCACGTGATGCACAGCTCGGCGGGGACCTCACCCAGCAGCGCGGACCACGGCAGGAACTGCTTCCCGACGTACGCCCCGGAGGGCCGCTGGTTGAGGGTCTCGAAGTGGATGCCGGCGCCCTGCTCCCCCGCCTCCGGCGTCGTGTACCTGATGTTGACGTGTCCGCCGTCCCGGAAGGCGTCACCCGCCGGCAGGGTGAGCCCGTCCGCGGTGACCTGGTAGGGCGGCTCGTCGTCCGAGCCGCCCGCGGCGGCCGGTCCGGCGGAGATCAGGAGGAGGGCAGCGGCGGTCGCCGTCACGGTGGCATGGCGCATCGAGGGGTCCTTCGTCGGCGTCGGGGAGCGCGGCCCGGCTCCGGGAGACGGAGGGGCCAGCAGCGCGAGAGATCCTAGATCGCCGGTGCGAAGAAATACCGCTTTCGGGGGATTTCACCTCGATGTCAGGACAAACTTCACCCGCGGCGGAACCTCCGCGCACACGGAACCCACGGCCTCCGCGCGGTGCAAGACTGTCGGCCGTGCCCGCCGTCCCTGCCCTCGAGCCCGAGCAGCACCCGCTGCTCGACGTGCTCACCGCGCACGGCGCGCGGGCGGACCGGCTCACGCACGTGCGCACCTTCCCGGCGCGCGCCGGGGTGACGACGGACTGGCCGGCCTGGGCGGACCCGGGCGTGGTCGACGGCTACCGCGCGCTCGGCGTCGACCGCCCCTGGGCGCACCAGGTCGAGGCCGCCGACGCCGCCCGGTCCGGGCGGCACGTCGCGCTCGCGACGTCGACGGGTTCGGGCAAGTCCCTCGCGTTCTGGCTGCCCGCGCTCACGGCGGTGCGCGGTGCCGAGCCCGCCACCGTGCTCTACCTCTCCCCCACCAAGGCGCTGGCGGCCGACCAGCTCGCCGGCCTGGAGCGGCTGGTCGCGGAGATGCCCGGCCCCCGCCCTCGCGTCGCGACCTGCGACGGCGACACCCCGACGGAGGAACGCCGCTGGGTGACGGAGCACGCCGACGTGGTGCTCACGAACCCCGACTTCCTGCACTTCTCGATGCTGCCCGGCCACCGGCGCTGGGCGCGGCTGCTGCGCGGGCTGCGGTACGTCGTCGTCGACGAGGGGCACGCCTACCGCGGCGTCTTCGGGGCGCACGTGTCGCTGGTGCTGCGGAGGCTCACCCGGCTGGCCGCCCACTACCGCCCCCTGTCGGACGCACAGTTCACCGGGGTGAGCGGAGCGTCTGACAGCCGCGAGGCGCCCCCCGGCGTGTCGGACGCACAGCTCACCGGGGTGCGCTCACGGTCGGACAGGTCGCCGGTGTTCGTGGTGGCCAGCGCGACGACGGCGGAGCCCGCGGCGAGCACGGCGCGGCTGGTGGGGGTGGCGCCCGAGGAGGTCGTCGCGGTCACGGCGGACGCGTCGCCGGCGGGACGACGCACCTTCGCGCTGTGGCAGCCGCCGGAGGTGGCGGCGTTCGACCGGTCACGGGCCACCGGGGAGACGCCGACGCACGACGACGACCCCTGGGCGCTGCCCGACCCGCTCGACGCGACGCACACCGCGCACGAGGCCGAGGCCGTGCTCACGACCCGCGGCGCCGCGGAGCACCCGCGCCGGTCGGCCACCGCCGAGGCGGCCGACCTGCTCGCCGACCTCACGGCGCACGGCGCGCGCACGCTCGCGTTCACCCGGTCGCGGCGTGGGGCGGAGTCGGTGGCGCAGCAGGCGCGCGACCACCTGCGGCCGGTGGCCGCGGGGCTGGAGTCCCGGGTGGCGAGCTACCGGGGCGGGTACCTGCCGGAGGAACGTCGCGAGCTCGAGCAGGCGCTGCGCACCGGCGAGCTGCGCGGCCTGGCCACGACCAACGCGCTCGAGCTGGGCGTCGACATCTCCGGTCTGGACGCCGTGCTCGTGGCCGGGTGGCCGGGGACGCGCGTGTCCCTCTGGCAGCAGGCGGGGCGCGCCGGCCGCGCGGGCGCCGAGGGCCTGGTGGCGTTCGTCGCGCGCGAGGACCCGCTCGACACGTATCTCGTGACCCACCCGGAGGCGGTGTTCGACGCCGCGCTCGAGGCCACCGTCTTCGACCCGGCCAACCCGCACGTGCTCGCGCCCCAGCTCTGCGCCGCCGCGCAGGAGGTGCCGCTGCGCGCCGAGGACCTCGCCGCCTTCGGCGACCCGCGGGCGGTGCGCGAGGTGCTCGACGTGCTCGTCGCGCGCGGCGCGCTGCGGCGCCGGCCGTCGGGCTGGTACTGGACGCACGCGCAGCCCGCGTCGTCGATGGCTGACCTGCGCGGTTCCGGAGGGCGGCCGGTACGGGTCGTCGAGGCGACGACGGGCCGGATGCTCGGCACCGTGGACGCCGGGTCGGCGGACGGGCAGGTGCACGACGGCGCGGTGTACGTGCACCAGGGCGCGACGTTCGTCGTGGACCACCTGGACCTCGCCGACCACGTGGCCCTCGTGGTGCGCAAGGACGTGGAGCACGGCACCTGGTCGCACGAGGTCATGGAGATCGCGATCGACGAGGAGGGGCACCGGCCGGTGGAGGGTCGCGACTGGGGCCCGGTGCGGTGGGGCCTCGGCCCGGTGGAGGTGACGAGCCAGGTGGTGAGCTTCCAGCGCCGACGGCTGCCGGACATGCAGGTGCTCGGCACGGAGGCGCTCGACCTGCCGTCGCGCACGCTCGCCACGACCGCCGTGTGGTGGTCGGTGCCGGGCTTCGTGCTGCGGGCGGCGGGCGTCTCCCCCGACGAGACGCCGGGCGCCCTGCACGCGGCCGAGCACGCCTCGATCGGCCTGCTGCCGCTGCTGGCGACGTGCGACCGGTGGGACCTGGGCGGCGTCTCCACCGAGGTGCATCCCGACACCGGGGAGGCCACCGTCTTCGTGTACGACGCGTACCCGGGCGGCGCCGGATTCGCCGAGCGCGGGTACGAGCTGGGCGCCCGGTGGCTGCGCGCCACGCGGGACGCGATCGCCGCGTGCGCCTGCGCGGAGGGCTGCCCGGCGTGCGTCCAGTCGCCCAAGTGCGGCAGCGACAACGCGCCCCTCGACAAGTCCGCGGCCCTGCGCTTGTTGGATGCCGTGCTGAGCCACGCGCCGGCGGAACCTACCATCGTGAGGTGACTACCGAGATCGACCTCGCCGAACGCCGCCGTTCCCGCGAGGACACGCGCGTCGACCCAGCCAACTCCCGCTCCTGGCTGCTGCTGTCGGCCCTGCGCGACGACATGTTCGACGCCGCCCAGCTCTCCCGCGCCGACCAGGTGATCCTCGACTGCGAGGACGCGGTCGACGACAGCCGCAAGGACGAGGCCCGCCAGAAGGTGCTCGACTGGTTCTCCGCGGGCGGTCGCGCCTGGGTCCGCATCAACGAGCGCGGCTCGCAGGCCTGGGCCGACGACGTCCGCGCCCTGTGGGACTCGAAGGGGCTGCGCGGCGTCATGCTGGCCAAGACCGAGTCGCCCGACCAGGTGATCGACACGGCCCAGCGGCTCGGCGGCAGCGTGCCGGTGATCCCGCTGGTCGAGTCCGCGCTCGGCATCGAGGACGCCGTGAGCATCGCTCGGGCGCCCGGGGCCTTCCGCCTGGCGTTCGGCTCCGGCGACTACCGTCGCGACACCGGCACCGCCAACGAGTCGCTCGCGATGGCGTACCCGCGCTCGCGTCTCGTCACCGCCAGCCGGATCGGCGGCCTGCCCGGGCCGATCGACGGCCCCACCGTCGGCACGAGCCACTCGCTGCTGCGCGAGCAGTCGGCGGACGGCGTGGCCCTCGGCCTCACCGGCAAGCTCTGCCTGGACCTGGAGACGCCGGCCGTCATCAACGAGTCGTTCAGCCCGTCCAGCGCCGACGTCGCGTGGGCGATCGACTTCCTGGCCGACTTCGAGGCGTCGGGCTCCGTGATCCGCGACGGCTCGGACAAGCCCCGCCTCGCCCGGGCCCGCAAGATCAGCGAGCGAGCCGCGCTGTTCAACGTCAACCCCTCCTGATCCCCACCGCCGTCCGGCCCGGGCGCGCCTCACGGCGACGGCTCGGCCCGGGGTGGCGGCTCGACCTCGGGCTGCCCACCCGGCCCAGGGGCCGAGCCGGGCCGTGGCCCCGCGCGGGCGTGCGCGGCGGCGGCGCCGAGCGACGCCGCCCACGGCCCCGCCTCCGGGCCGAGCGCGGCGCGGGTCGCCCGGACGCCGACGGTGCCGCCGTCCTCCGGGACGCAGGCCACCACCTGTCCGCCGTTGCGGCGCACGGCCTCGGTCGCCGTCGCGCACGGGTCGGCGCCCTGCCGCCATGCGGTCGCGGCGGCGAGCGCGCCGAGGTCCGCCGCGGCCTGGGCCGCCCCTCGTGCCCGCTGCGCGGCGCCCAGCGCGCCGACGGCCAGCGCGAGCAGCACGACCACCGCCGCGAGCGCGAGCACGACGACGGTCCCCGCGCCCCGCTCCCGGCTCACGGAGCTCTCGCGCAGGTCCGGCCTGGACTCGTGCGCCCCGCCGCGCGCGGCGCTCACGGCTCCACCCACGCCGTCGCGTCCCCGGACGCCCGCACGGGCGCGCCGGCGAACCACCCGCCCACCACCGGCCGGGTCACCGAGACCCGCACCCACGTGCCGTCCCGGGTGACGGTCAGCTCCGCGTCGTCGCCGCCGACCTGCGCGACGGCCTGGCGCGCCGCCGCGTCGTCCTCCCCGATGGCGTAGGCGCGCGCCCCGGCCCGAGCCGCGTCCAGGGCGCGCATCTGCGCCGTGGACGCGGCCGCGAGGCTGAGCACCGCGACCAGCAGGAGGACCACCACCGGCAGCCCGACGGCGAGCTCGGCCGTGACCGCGCCGCGCTCTCCCCCGGCCCCCCGTGACCGTTCCCCGGGGGCCCGCGTCGTGCGGGCGCCCCTGCTGCGGTGCGGGCGCATCAGACGGACAGCGCCGAGCTGATGATGGTCTCCAGCAGGCCTCGGACGGTGTCGCTCTTGAGCACCGCGATGAGCAGGCCGGCGAACCCGACCGCCGCCACGGTGGCGACGGCGTACTCCGCGGTGGCCAGCCCGGCCTCCGGGTCCAGGGGCGCGGGCTCCGACCCGGCTCCCGGGTCCGCACCAGCGATCGCGCCACCGTCCGGTGCCGCCCCTCGCTCGCGCTCGCTCTCGGCCGTCACGCGACCGTCGTCCTCGTTCGTCATGGCTCCTCCGTGTTCCTTCGGTCGTTCCTTGGGGTGTCCTTCTCGCGACCTGCGCCGGACGGTCCGGGCCGGTCGTGCCGCGTCCACCCGGCCGGGCGGGCGCGGCGGACCCGGGCGGCGCCCGGGTCGTCGTGGGCCGGGCACGATCACCCGGACAGCAGGTCGACGCCCAGCGCGAGCAGCACGGGCACGAGGCCGATCAGCACGAACGCGGGCAGGTAGCAGGCGCCGAGCGGCAGCACGAGCCGCACGGCCAGACGGGCTGCGGCGGTGCGCGCGGCCGCGCGGCGGGCACGCAGCAGCTCCTCCCCCGCCGCTCGTAGCGCGCCGGTCGGGGACGCCCCGTCGGTCCAGGCCCCGCGCAGGGCCCGGTGTGCCGGGCCGAGCCGGTCCGGGGCGCCGCGCCACGCGCCGCCCCAGTCCGCGCCGAGCCGAAGCGCGTCCGCCGCCGCTCGCAGGGCCGCGCCGTCGGCCGACCGCGAGCCGGACACCTCGGAGGTGCCCGACGACGGAGCGCCGGCGAGCGCCGCGCCCGTCGCCTCGAGGGCTCGCGGGACGCCGGCTCCCGCGCGGAGCGCCGCCCCGAGGAGCTCCAGCACGACGGGCACGTCCACGGGATCCGCCGCGGGCTCGTCGGCGCGCGTGGGCGCACGACCGTCCAGGGTCAGGCGTGCCACCCGCCGGTCGGCGGCGCCGCGCGCCAGCCACCACGGCCCTGCGCCGAGCAGCACGGCCACCACGACCGCCCACGCCGCCCCCGCCACGGTGACCGCGCCGGCATCGGCGGCGAGCGCGCTCATGCCGCTTCCTCCCCCGCCGCCCGCGCGGCAGCGACCAGGCGGCCGGTCCACGCCCACCCGGCGGCGAGCAGCAGGAGCCCCAGGCACACCGCGACGGAGCCGACGCCGCCGTCGAGCGCCGTCGCCAGCGGGTCGGCGCCGAGCACCCAGCCGAGCGCCGCGCCCAGCAGGGGTAGCCCCATCAGCACGCGCGCGGTGGCCCGCGGCCCGGCCAACGACGCCTCCCGCTCCCCGCGGGCCTCCGCCTCGGCCACGAGCGCCCCGGACACGGCGTCGAGCACGGACGCGAGCGGCGCCCCGACGTCCCGGGACAGCACCGCGGCGGCCACGACCGACCGAGCGTGGCCGGCCCCGCCGACCATCGGTGCCAGCGCCGCCGGGTCGGGCACCCCGGTGGCGTCGACGGGCACCGCGAGCGCGCGCGACCAGGCCGCTGCCGGCGGCGCCCCGGCCCGCAGCAGCGCCACCACCTGCGCGACGGCGACCCGCACCGCGTCCGCCCCCGTCGACGCGTCCCGCCCCCGGCGCAGCTGCGCCCTCCACGAGGTGCGGCGCGCGACCGTGCGGCGAGCGAGGACATCCGCGCGGCGCCCGCCGCGGGCCAGCACCAGCCACGCGGCGAGCGCCACCCAGAGCCCGACGGCCGAGGGCCCCGCCGCGATCCCCGCGCCGGCCCCCACCCCGAGCCCCGTCACGACGCCCACCGCCGCACGAGCTCCTCCCACGCGCCGTCGGGCCGCGGGTCCGTGCCCGGCGCCCACACGGCGGCACGGCGGACCGTCAGCCGGCCGTCGTCGTCCCGCCCGACGAGGCCGATCTCGGCCAGGTGCCGACGACCGTCGCCCCGCCGCAGGTGGAGCACCACGTCGAGCGCGGCGGACGCCTGCGCGGCGACGGCGTCCCGCGGCATCCCGGCCAGCGCCGCGAGCGCCTCCAGGCGAGCAGGCACGTGCTCGACAGCGTTGGCGTGCACGGTGGCCATGCCGCCGTCGTGCCCGGTGTTCATGGCGAGGAGGAGCTCGCGGACCTCGGCGCCCCGGCACTCGCCGACGACGATCCGGTCCGGCCGCATCCGCAGGGCGCCGCGGACGAGCTCCGTGAGCGTCACCTCGCCGACGCCCTCGACGTTGGGCCGGCGTGCGGCGAGGGACACGACGTGCCGGTGCCGGGGCGCGAGCTCGCGGGCCTCCTCGACCACGAGCACCCGCTCGGCGGGCGGCACCAGGGACAGCAACGCGGCGAGCAGCGTGGTCTTCCCGGTGCCGGTGCCGCCCGTGACGAGCAGGTTGGCCCGGCATGCGACGAGCGCGCGCAGCACGCCCTCCCACTGCGGCGGCAGCCCGCCCCCAGCGACCAGGGACTCCAGGGAGTGCGCCGCCTGCCGCAGCACCCGCAGGGCGATCACCGCGCCGGCCGGCGCGACGGGTTCCACGACGGCATGGAGCCGGGTCCCGTCGGGCATGCGCGCGTCCACCGTCGGGGCCGCGTCGTCGAGCCGCTGCCCGGCGACGGCCGCCATCCGCACGGCGAGCGCCCGCACGGCGTCGGGCGTGCCGAGGTCGAGGTCCACCCGCCGGAGCCCGTCGCCGCGGTCCACCCAGACGTCGCGCGGGCCGTTGACGAGCACGTCGGTGACGTCGGGCGCGTCCAGCAGCTCCTGCAGTGGGCCGGCGCCGGTCAGCTCGGCCCGCGCCGCGCGCGCGAGGTCGCTCAGCGCCGCCGACCCGAACACCCGCCCGGTGGCCCGCAGGGCGTCGCGGACCGCGGCGTCGTCGAGCGCCGTCCCGGACCTGCCGACCCGGGCCCGCACGTCGTCGAGCAGGTCGCGGTCGACGAGCGCACGGGCGGTCACGACGCGCCCGCCAGCGCCGCCACCAGCGAGGCCGCGGCACGACCGAGCGGGGTACGCCGGCCGACGGGCGGCCCGTCGCCACGGTCGACGGCGGCGGCGAGGCGGGCGTCCGCACGCACGGTCGCGGCCACCGGGAGCCCGACGGCGCCACCCAGGGCGGCCGCGTCGACGCGGCCGGGCGCGGGCCGCCGCGCGACGAGCCACGGGTCCCGCACGCCGAGCTCGACGAGCTCGCCCCAGGCCACCAGCGCCCCGGCCACGCCGGGAGCGGTGCAGGGGGCCACGAGCAGCACCACGTCCGCGGAGGCCACGAGCATCCGCGCGGCCGCCGTCCAGGCCGCGGGTCGAGGCAGGTCGAGCACCACGGTCTCGCCGCCGCGCAGCAGCCCGGTGCAGACGTCCACGACCACCGCGTCGTCGGGGCGCGCGGGGCTCAGGCGGGCACCCGAGAGCACGGGCACCGCACGCCAGCGGGGTAGCGCCGCCACCAGGCCGACGCCGTCCACGTCCCCGCGCGCGGCGGCGAGCTCGGGCCAGCGGGCCCCGGGCTCGTCCTCGATGCCGAGCAGCACATCGACGCCGGGTCCCGGCAGGTCGAGGTCCACGAGGACCGCGCCCTCCCCCGCGCGCCGGAGCCCTTGGGCGAGGGCCGCCGCCAAGGTGCTCACCCCGGCGCCGCCGCACGCGCCGACGACGGCGACCGTGCGGCGCCCCGGCCCCGGTGCCCAGGGCGCGGGGCCGGGCGGCGGCCAGGCGGTCGTCGGCCGGGTGTCCGTCGTCCGGGTGTCCGTCGGCCGGGGCAGCGTGCGGGTGGGTGCGTCGTCCATGTGCCCCAGGCTGGTCCGCAGCGCTCACCCGTCGGGCCGGCGAGCGAGGATCTGTGGACGACGCTCGTCTGGGGGCGGCCTCCGTGCGGCGTCAGGCCGCGGCGGCGTCCTGCGGAACGTCGTCCACCTCGTCGACAGGTCGCCGCCCCCGCTCCCGCTCCGCGCGCAGCGCCGGCAGGAAGCACAGCACGCCGAGGACGCTGAACGCCCCGCCGAGCATCATCGCGAGCGACGTCGACGCCGTCTGCGCCACCCAGCCGAGAGCGGGCGACGCGACGGCGTACGACGCGAAGCCCACCATCGACGCCAGGGACAGCACCGTGGACCGGTTGTCCCGCCGTGCCTCGCGGTGCAGCAGCGCGTTGTAGCTCGGCCCCGAGCTGCCGTGCAGCCCGTACGTGACGAGGTAGGCGACCACGAGCATCCCGGGCCCGCCGGCCAGCCCCATCCACACCGCGCCGAGCCCGTTGAGAACACGCGCCGCCATCGCCGTGCGGGCCACGCCGAACCGTCGGCTGGTGAGTCCGCACAGCGCCGCGCCGAGAGCGAAGGTCCCCCAGCCGACCGAGGCGACGGGACCCATGACGGCCGCCGCCTGCGCCTCGCCACCGAGCAGCTCCGCCATCCGGACGGGTTGCAGGGACTCGAAGACCACCATCGCCGCGGCCGTGAAGAGCTCCACCAGCAGCAGGCCGCGCAGCACGCGGCTGTCCCGGGCGAGACGCAGGCCGGAGGCGACGACGGCGGGCATCTGCCGTGCCGATCCGACGGCCGACCGGACCGCCGCACGCCACCGGCGTCGTCCGACCGGCACGACGACCGTCCCGGTGTCGGCCGGACGACGCGGAGCCTCTCGGACGAGCAGCGTGACCATCACCAGGTGCACCACGGCGAGGACGCAGTACGTGGCGTACGGGAGCGCGAGCGCCGACCACGCGGCGAACGGGTGCCACCAGATCAGCCCGCCCGACACGAGCGCGCCGAGGGCGATCGACACCCCGAGCACGGTGCCCTGGTGCGCGAGCGTGCGGTCGACGTCCGCGCCCGGGTGCTTCGCGTGCACGGCGTCGACGAACCACGCCTCGAGCGGGCCGGAGTCCAGCGCCCGGAACATGCCCATGAGCGCCGACGCGACGAGGAAGGCCAAGAAGGACTGCGCCAGCAGGAACGTGGCGGCCGCCAGCACCTGCACCACGGCCGAGGCGAGGAGCATGGGACGTCGCCCGACGGCGTCGGCGGTGCCGCCGGTCGGGAGCTCGAGCGCGAACACGACGAGGCCCATCACCGAGGCGAGGGAGAGGGTCTGGGCCACGGTGAGGCCGCGCTCGATCGGCAGCAGCGTGGTGACCGTGACGACCAGGCCGACCGGGAACCACCGGGTGGCCGAGAGCAGGAGGAAGACGCGCTGCGGGCTCATGACTCGTCGTCCTTGCTCTCGGGCCCTTCGTCGACGGCGGCGGTCCCGGTACCGGGCACGTCGTCGGCGTCGAGCGGGAAGAGGAACCGCCACAGGTGCAGGCGCCGCGCGCGCGGGTCGCCGGTGCCGACGCGCAGGTACCTGTTGACGACGGCCTCGAGCTCGTCCGCCATCGCGGCCGCCTGCTCGGGCGTGACGTCCACCCAGGTGTCGGTCATGCCGGCGACGTCGGTCCACTCCTTCGGCCAGTTCTCCTGGACGTCGAGCCAGTGGGCGTAGTTCGTGTCGAACTGCCGGTGGTAGTCGCGCACCAGCCAGCCGAGGGCGGTCTGGGCGTCCTCGTCGCCGCCGAAGTCGGAGTCGCGCCAGCCGTGGCTCTGCGTGGCCGCCGCCCAGAGCCGCTCCTTGCCGCGCCCCTCCTCGGTGTCGGTCACGAGGCCGACGGACGCCAGCTTGCGGAGGTGGTAGCTCGTGGCGCCGGTGTTGGTGGCCAGCTCGGCCGCGAGCGCCGTGGCCGAGGCCGGGCCACCGCGACGGAGCGCGCCGAGCAGCCGGGAGCGCAGCGGGTGGGCGAGGACCTTCGCGGCCTCGGCGGTCAGCTCGAGGTGGGTGTACGGGCGCTCCGGCGTCGGCTCCATGCGTGCACAATAACCATGCACAACTCTTGTGCACAAGACTTCTGCACAAGAGTTGTGCATGAGATCCCGGACGCCGCGGCGGTCCGCACGGCTAGGCTCTGGCCCGTGACCGACCGACCTGGACCACGCGAGACGTCACCACCCGTGACGACGACGTCGCGGTCGCGCGTCGCCGCGTTCTTCGACCTCGACAAGACGATCATCGCGACGAGCTCCTCGGCCGCGTTCTCCAAGCCGTTCTACGCCGGGGGCCTCATCACGCGCGGCGACGTGCTGCGCAGCGCGTACGCGCACCTCCTCTTCTACGCGGGCAACGCCGACGCCGACCAGACCGAGCGGATGCGCAAGCACCTGTCCGAGCTCGCCACCGGCTGGGAGGTGAGCAAGGTGCAGCAGATCGTCGCCGAGACGGTGCACGAGCTCATCGACCCGTACGTCTACGCCGAGGCCGTGGAGCTCATCGCCGAGCACCACGAGCTCGGGCACGACGTCGTCATCGTCTCCGCCTCCGGCACCGAGCTCGTCGAGCCGATCGCGACCGTGCTCGGCGCCGACCACGTCGTCGCCACCCGCATGGCGGTCGAGGACGGCCGGTACACCGGCGAGATCGAGTTCTACGCGTACGGGGAGCAGAAGGCCGAGGCCGTGCGCGAGCTCGCCGCCCGGCGCGGCTACGACCTCGAGCGCAGCTACGCCTACTCCGACTCCGTGACGGACGCCCCGATGCTGGGCGCCGTCGGGCACGGCTTCGCCGTCAACCCCGACAAGACGCTGCGCCGCGTCGCCGCCGAGAACGGCTGGGGCGTGCTCACGTTCTCCCGCCCCGTGGCCCTCCGCTCCGCGATCCGCCCGCCCGCCGTGGCGCTCGCCGCGGGCGGCGTCGTCGTCGCCGGCGTGGCCGCCTGGCTGCTCCGCCGCTGGTGGCGGCGTCGGCACGCCTGAGCGCTTGCACGCCCGCCCGGGCGGGCGTTCCATGGGGGGAGACAGCCGGGCGCCGGGACCCACGCTAAGGAAGTCCCCGGTTGAGGACCCACTCGGTGGGAACGACCCCACCCAGTGATCGGACCAAGCGCCTGCTACCCGCGTCCGGGCTGGCGAGAACGGCGCTCGGTGTCCTGCAACCCGGGCGCCGTCCTCGTGCCGGGTCAGGTGTCTCAGTCCGCGGGCTGCCGCTCCGGCACGCCCGCCCACTCGTCGGCGAGGACGGCGTAGGTGTACCCGTCCACCCAGCCCAGCTCGTCGTGCCACGAGTCGCGGACGCCGTGCTGCTCGCGCCGCATGCCGAGCTTCTCCAGGACCCGCCACGACGCCTCGTTCGCCGCGAAGCAGCCGGCGGTCACGCGGTGCAGCCCGAGGTCGGTGAACGCCACGTCCAGCAGCGCGCCCGCGACGGCGGTCGCGATCCCCCGCCCCGCGTAGGCCGGGTCCACGAGGTAGCCGATCGAGCCCTCGGCCTTCCGCCAGGCGTCGCTCCGCGGCTGCCCCATACCGTCGTCCACTCCCAGCGACGCCGTCGCGACGACGACGCCGTCCAGCTCGGCCAGGATCCTCTGGTCGTAGGGGTCGTCGAGCGTGCGGCGCCACGAGGCGCGCAGGTCGTCGGCGTCCTGCGTGGTGCGCAGCAGCCAGCGCGTCACCTCCGGTTCGTTGCGCCACACCAGCACCCGGTCGACGTCGCGGCTCGTCGGGACGCGCAGGCGGAGGTCGCCCACCTCGCGCGGCCAGGACACGTAGGGGGTCGTCATGGTCGACGTCTACCAGCCGGGCCGGTGGACGCGCAGCCGAATTCCGACGACGGCTCGGCGAACGAGGGCCCGGGAGGACATTTTGCAAGGAGTGCGGCCGAACCGTGGGACGGCGTGACCCCGGTCACGCACGAGGTCTAGACTCCCGACGGCGGGGCCCCGCGGGGCGCCGCCGTCCCCGGGGTCGCGACACGCCGTCGTCCCGACGGGGAACGCACCAGCGACGATGCGCACCGGAGGTAAGCGTGCCAGAGAACGAGACCACCGCCCCCAGCCTCGAGAACCTGCTGCACGAGACGCGAGCGTTCCCGCCCAGCCCCGCCTTCGCGGCGCAGGCGAACGCCCGGCCGTCCCTGTACGAGGAGGCCAAGGCCGACCGGCTCGGGTTCTGGGCCGACCAGGCTCGGGAGCTGGTCAGCTGGTCCACGCCGTTCACCCAGACCCTCGACTGGTCCGAGGCGCCCGTGGCGAAGTGGTTCGCCGACGGGCAGCTCAACGCCGCCTACAACGCGGTGGACCGGCACGTCGAGGCCGGGCTCGGCGACCGGGTCGCCATCCACTTCGAGGGCGAGCCGGGCGACACCCGCACCGTCACCTACGCGGACCTGCAGCGCGAGGTGTCCCGCGCGGCGAACGCGCTCACGTCGCTGGGCGTGACGAAGGGCGACCGCGTCGTCATCTACCTGCCGATGCTCGTCGAGTCGGTCGTCGCGATGCTGGCGTGCGCCCGCATCGGCGCCCCGCACTCGGTGGTGTTCGGCGGCTTCTCCGCCGACGCGCTGCGCAGCCGCATCGCCGACGCCGAGGCCAAGCTGGTCATCACGGCCGACGGCGGCTACCGCCGCGGCGCGCCGTCCGCCCTCAAGCCCGCCGTCGACGAGGCGATCGGCCCCAAGGACGGGGAGCCGGCGACGACGGTCGAGCACGTGCTGGTCGTCAGGCGCACCGAGCAGGACGTCGACTGGACCGAGGGCCGCGACGTCTGGTGGCACGACGCCCTGGAGCACGCGGACACCTTCCACGAGCCCGTCCCGGTCGACGCCGAGCACCCCCTGTTCATCCTGTACACGTCGGGCACGACGGGGAAGCCGAAGGGCATCCTGCACACCACGGGCGGCTACCTCACGCAGGCGGCGTACACCCACAAGAACGTCTTCGACCTCGTGGCCGAGAGCGACGTCTACTGGTGCACCGCCGACATCGGCTGGGTCACCGGGCACACGTACGTCGTCTACGGGCCGCTGACCAACGGCGCCACCCAGGTGCTGTACGAGGGCACTCCGGACACCCCGCACCGTGGCCGCTGGTGGGAGCTCGTCGAGAAGTACAAGGTCTCGATCCTCTACACCGCGCCGACCGCGATCCGCACCTGCATGAAGTGGGGCGAGGACATCCCCGCCGGCTTCGACCTGACGAGCCTGCGCGTGCTCGGCTCGGTGGGCGAGCCCATCAACCCCGAGGCGTGGATGTGGTACCGCCGCGTCATCGGCGGCGACACCGCCCCCATCGTCGACACCTGGTGGCAGACCGAGACGGGCGCCATCATGATCAGCCCGCTGCCCGGCGTCACCGCCACCAAGCCCGGCTCGGCGCAGGTCGCGCTGCCCGGCATCGTGGCCGACGTCGTCGACGACGAAGCCCGTTCCGTGCCCGACGGCGGTGGCGGGTACCTCGTGCTCTCCGAGCCCTGGCCGTCCATGCTGCGCGGCATCTGGGGCGACCTGCAGCGCTTCAAGGACACGTACTGGTCGCGGTTCGAGGGCCTCTACTTCGCCGGCGACGGCGCGAAGAAGGACGAGGACGGCGACATCTGGCTGCTCGGCCGGGTGGACGACGTCATGAACGTCTCCGGCCACCGCCTGTCGACCACGGAGATCGAGTCCGCCCTCGTCTCGCACGACGTCGTGGCCGAGGCCGCCGTCGTCGGCGCCAACGACGAGACCACCGGCCAGGCGGTCGTCGCGTTCGTCATCCTGCGCGGCGAGCACGCGGACCGCGCCTCGACGCCGGAGGGCGCCGAGGAGGTCCAGCAGGAGCTGCGCAACCACGTCGCCAAGGAGATCGGCCCGATCGCCAAGCCGCGCCGCATCCTCGTCGTGCCGGAGCTGCCCAAGACCAGGTCCGGCAAGATCATGCGCCGCCTGCTGCGCGACGTCGCCGAGAACCGCACCGTGGGCGACGCGACCACGCTCGCCGACTCCTCGGTGATGGACCTCATCTCCGCGGGTCTCGCCAAGCCGTCGGCGGCCGACGAGGACTGACAGCGGTACGACGGGCCGAGCCTGTCCGGGTCCTCACGGCCCCGGCAGGCTCGGCTTAACCGTTTCAGCCTGCGGAACGGTGGGGTCGCCTCGACCACTGTGGGACCGCACGCGCAGCGCGTGCCGAGTCGCACGAGAGACGAGGACGTCCGCCATGTCGCACTCTCCCCACCCGCCCGCTCCCCCCGGCGCGACGGCGCGCCCGGCGGCGCGGCACGTCGTCCCCGCGGCGGTCGCCGCGGCGACCCTCGCCGCCGGCGCCGCGGCCGCCTTCGTCGCCACGGCGCCCGGCGCGCACGCCGACACCCCGCCCGGCATCCACGTCGCCGACGGCCGGGTCGTCGAGGCCGACGGCACCGACCTCGTGCTCCGCGGCGTCAACCACGCGCACACCTGGTACACCCAGCAGACGGACTCGTTCGCGGACATCAAGGCCGCGGGCGCGAACAGCGTGCGCGTCGTGCTGTCCAGCGGCGACCAGTGGACCCGCAACACCCCCGAGGACGTCAGAGGCGTCGTCGACCTCTGCGAGGAGAACCAGCTGGTCTGCATCCTCGAGGTGCACGACACCACCGGGTACGGCGACACGTCCGCGCCCGCCGCCGCCACCCTCGACCAGGCCGTCGACTACTGGGAGGACCTCTACCCGACGCTCGCCGGCACCGAGGACTTCGTCATGGTGAACATCGGCAACGAGCCGATGGGCAACGACGACGCCACCAACGAGACCTGGGGCAGCGCGACCTCCGACGCCATCGTGCGGCTGCGCGACATCGGCTACGAGCACGCGATCGTCGTCGACGCGCCGAACTGGGGGCAGGACTGGAAGAACTACATGCGGCCCGCGGCCGCCGACGTGTTCGCGTCCGACCCCGACGCCAACACGGTCTTCTCCATCCACATGTACAGCGTGTACAACCAGCACCAGACGGTGACGGACTACCTCGAGTTCTTCGTCGACGCGGGGCTGCCCATCGTCGTCGGCGAGTTCGGCTGGCAGCAGACCTCCGCCGACGTCGACGAGGACTGGGTGCTGTCGGAGGCGGAGCGCCTCGACCTGGGCTGGCTCGCCTGGTCGTGGAGCGGCAACACCGACCCCTATCTCGACCTGGTCCTCGGCTTCGACGCCGCGAACCCCAGCGCGTGGGGCACGCGGATCATCGACGGCGCCGACGGCCTGCGCGAGACCGCCGTCGAGGCGTCGTGGTTCGGCGGCGGCACCGAGCCGACCGACCCGCCCACCGACCCGCCCACGGACGGCGCGTGCACCGCGACGGTGCGAGTCGTGGCGTCGTGGTCCGGCGGCTGGCAGGGCGAGGTGACCGTGACGGCCGGCGACGCCGCCGTCGACGGCTGGGACGTCGCGTTCGCTCTGCCCGCGGGCGTCACGGTCGCCCAGGTCTGGGGCGGCGAGGCGACCTCGGACGCCGACGGCGTCCACGTGACCCCCGCCGCCTGGAACCGCACCCTCGCCGCGGGAGCCACGGCGACCGCCGGGTTCATCGGGACGGGGAGCGCGCCGTCAGCCGCCCCGACCGCGACCTGCACGGCGAGCTGACCCCGACCGCCGAACATGCAGTCGCGCGCGTCCTGACGGTGCAGAACGTGCGCAGCTGCATGTTCGGCGCTGCCGGTCCTCGGTGAGAATAGGGTCGTGCCCACCTCACCCGCCCTGTCCTTCGACCCCCTCGACGAGGCCGCGCAGGACGCCGTGCGCGCCCTCGCCGCGGCGGCGTCCGCCCACGACGGCGTCGCCCCCCTGTCGGAGCAGCCGCTGCTGCGCCTGGGCGCGGACGCCGACTGGCTGACGCACGTCGTCGCGCGCGACGGCGAGGGCGCCGTCGTCGGCTACCTCCAGGTGGACCGGGGCGGCGACGACGCGAGCGCCGAGCTCGTGGTGCACCCCGACCACCGGCGCCGGGGCGTCGGTGGCGTCCTGCTGCGCACCGCCGAGCGCGACGCGCGGCTGCCGATGTTCTCGGGCGCCCCGGGCCAGCGCGGCAAGCCGCTGCGGGTGTGGGCGCACGGCGACCTGCCCGCGGCGCGGGCGTTCGCCGCGGCGCACGGCTACGAGGCCGCGCGCGAGCTGCTCGTGCTCGCCCGCCCCCTCGGGCCCGACGACGCGGCGCGCGACGTGCCGGACCTGCCCGGCCTCTCCCTGCGGACGTTCCGCCCCGGCGCCGACGACGAGGCGTGGGTGCGGCTCAACGCGCGCGCGTTCGCGGACCACCCGGAGCAGGGCCGCCTCACGGTCGACGACCTGCACGACCGGCAGCGCGAACCCTGGTTCGACGCCGAGGGCTTCTTCCTCGTCGTGCCCGGCGACGACGCCGCCGGCCCGGGGAGCGAGCCGCTCGGCTTCCTGTGGACCAAGGTCGAGAACGACCAGCCGCACGGTTCCCGGGACGGAGAGAGCCGCTCCGGAGAGATCTATGCGGTCGGCGTCTCCCCCGACGCGCAGGGCCGCGGGCTGGGCCGCGCGCTCACCGCCGTCGGGCTGCGCCACCTGGCGCGCGTGGGCTGCGACCGCGCGGTGCTCTACGTGGACGGGGACAACGCGCCCGCGCTGGCCACGTACGCGAGCGCCGGCTTCGAGCGCGCCGCCGTGGACGTCCAGTACGCGCGGCCCGCGGACGCGTAGCGACGGCACGGCGGACTTCGTCACCCGCCGTTCACCTATCGGTGCCACGATGGGGGGCATGACAGCGTCGCGCCCCCGAACGTCCCGGTCCCGCGACGGACGCGGCGCCTCCGCCGCGCCGGACTCCGCCGTCGCGGCCGCCGAGGTGACGGACAGCCGCCCGCGCTCCACGGCCGTCGCGACGTCCCGCCCCCTGGACCCGCAGCTCGCGGCCCACATCGCCGAGCACATCGCCGAGGAGCCGGCGCCCGGCGACGGCGTCGCCGCCGCGGTCGAGCTCGAGCCCCTGCCCGACGACCGGTTCGCGGAGCGGGAGCTGAGCTGGCTCGCGTTCAACGAACGGGTGCTGGAGCTGGCCGAGGACCCGTCGCTGCCGCTGCTGGAGCGCACCCGGTTCCTCGCGATCTTCGCGTCCAACCTGGACGAGTTCTTCATGGTGCGGGTGGCGGGCCTGAAGCGCCGCATCGCCACGGGCATCGCCGTCACCGCGGCGTCCGGCATGAGCCCGCGGCAGGTGCTGGAGACGATCGGCGAGGGCGCGCACCGCCTCATGACGCGGCACGCGGAGGTGTTCCGCTCCGACGTGCAGCCGGCGCTCGACGCCGAGGGCATCACGATCGTGCACTGGGACCAGCTCGAGGTCCGCGAGCAGGAGCGCCTGCACAAGTTCTTCCGCAAGCAGATCTTCCCCGTGCTCACGCCGCTCGCGGTGGACCCGGCGCACCCGTTCCCGTACATCTCGGGGCTGTCGCTCAACCTGGCGGTCGTCGTCGCGAACCCGCTGACGGGCAAGGAGCACTTCGCCCGCGTCAAGGTGCCGCCGCTGCTGCCGCGGTTCATCGCCGTCGACGACCGCGGCCGCCCGTCGGCCCCCACGCCCACGCAGGGCGGCGGCACGCAGACGTCGTTCGTGCCGTTGGAGGAGGTCATCGCCCAGCACCTCGACCACCTCTTCCCGGGCATGGAGGTGCGCGAGAGCCACACGTTCCGCGTCACGCGCAACGAGGACGTGGAGGTCGAGGAGGACGACGCCGAGAACCTCCTGCAGGCGATGGAGAAGGAGCTGCTGCGCCGCCGGTTCGGCCCGCCCGTGCGGCTCGAGCTGGCGCACGGCATCTCGCCGCGCATCCGCGAGCTGCTGGTGCGCGAGCTCGACGTGGCCGAGGAGGAGGTGTACGAGCTGCCCGCGCCGCTCGACCTCACCGGCCTCAACGTCATCGCCGACATCGAGCGCGCGTCGCTGCACTACCCGCCCTTCGTCCCGACGACGCACCGCCAGCTCGCCGAGGTGGAGTCCGCCACGGCGCGCGACGTCTTCGCCGCGATCCGCGAGCGGGACATCCTGCTCCACCACCCCTACGACTCGTTCTCCACGTCGGTGCAGACGTTCCTCGAGCAGGCGGCCGCCGACCCGGCGGTCCTCGCGATCAAGCAGACGCTGTACCGCACGTCGGGCGACTCCCCGATCGTGGACGCCCTGATCGACGCCGCCGAGGCGGGCAAGCAGGTGCTCGCGCTCGTCGAGATCAAGGCGCGGTTCGACGAGCAGGCCAACATCTCCTGGGCACGCAAGCTCGAGGAGGCGGGCGTGCACGTCGTGTACGGGATCGTCGGCCTCAAGACGCACGCCAAGCTGTCCCTCGTGGTGCGCCAGGAGGCGGACGGGCTGCGCCGGTACTGCCACGTCGGCACCGGCAACTACCACCCGAAGACGGCCCGCATGTACACCGACCACGGCCTGCTCACGTGCGACCGCGACGTCGGCCAGGACCTCACGCGCCTGTTCAACCAGCTCTCCGGGTACGCCCCGCAGTCGCGCTTCCACCGGCTCCTGGTCGCGCCCCGCGCCGTGCGGGCCGGCCTCATCGAGCGCATCGAACGGGAGGCCGACGCCGCCCGCGCCGGGCACGACGCGTGGGTGCGTATCAAGGTGAACAGCGCCGTCGACGAGGCCACGATCGACGCCCTGTACCGAGCCTCGCAGGCCGGGGTGAAGGTCGACCTCGTGGTCCGCGGCATCTGCGCGCTGCGGCCGGGCGTGCCGGGGCTGAGCGAGAACGTGCGGGTGCGCTCCATCCTCGGCCGGTTCCTGGAGCACTCCCGGATCTACGCGTTCGCCAACGCGGCCGGACCGGCCATCGGCGAGGGGCCGGAGTCCGGCCCGGAGGTCTACATCGGCTCGGCCGACCTCATGCACCGCAACCTCGACCGTCGCGTCGAGGCGCTGGTCCGGATCGCCGACGAGGGCCAGGTCGCGGAGCTCCTGGAGCTCATGGACGCGTCCATGTCGGACGAGACCTCCACGTGGCACCTCCAGCCGGACGACACCTGGGTGCGACAGGCCGTCGGTCCGGACGGCGCCCCCCTCGCGGACCTGCAGGCGCAGCTCGTCGCCCGCCACCGCCGTCGGCCCGAGCGGGCTCGATGAGGGCGCGGTGAGGGCGGCTCGGGTGCGCCGGGCGGCGGGCACCACGGCGTCGCCGCTCGTGGACAGGCTGGGGGCGACGTCGGTGGAGCACGCCCCGGTGATCGAGTCGGCGGGCGGGCTCGTGTGGCGCGAGCGGGACGGACGGCTTCAGGTGCAGCTCGTGCACCGGCCGCGCTACGACGACTGGTCCTGGCCGAAGGGCAAGCTCGAGCCGGGCGAGTCGCTGAACACGGCCGCCGCGCGCGAGGTGGCGGAGGAGACGGGCAAGCCCGTGGTGCTGGGCGTCCCCCTGCCGGGGCTGCAGTACCTGACCCCCGAGGGCCGCGTGAAGCGGGTGCACTACTGGGCGGCCCGCCGCGCCTCGCGGTCCGGCGACGCCGCGGCGCTGGCCGCACGGTTCCCCGTGCAACCGCCGTCGACGGACGAGGTCGACAAGAAGGCGTGGCTCGACGTCGACGCCGCCGCCGCGCGCCTGACGCGCCGCGCCGACCGCGGACCGCTCGAGGCGCTCGTGGAGGCGCACGGCCAGGGCCGGCTCGCCACGCACGCCGTCGTCATCGTCCGGCACGGCAAGGCCGTCACCCGGGCGGCATGGCACGGCGCCGAGCACGACCGGCCGCTGACGCCGGTGGGGCACGCCCAGGGCGCGGCGCTCGTCCCGGTCCTCGCGGCCTACGGAGTGACGTCCGTGGTCTCCAGCCGCTGGGAGCGCTGCGCGGCGACGATCGAGCCGTACGTGCAGGCGGCGCGCGCCCGCCCGGAGCTCAGCGACCAGCTGGGCGAGGCCGAGCACGAGCGGTCGCCGTCCCGCGTCGCCGCGACGGTGCTCGACCTGCTCGAGTCGGGGCGGTCCTCGGTGCTGTGCACGCACCGCCCCGTGCTGCCGACCGTGCTGGACGTGCTGGGCCGGCACTCCCGCCGCGCCGTCGCGAACGTCCTGCCCTCGCGCGACCCGTTCCTCGAGCCGGGCGACCTGCTCGTCGCCCACGTCGCGACCACCGGCAGGGGCCCGCGCGTCGTCGCCGTCGAGAAGGTCACGCCGCCGGTCTACTGACCGCCGCGCCCGGTGGTCAGGTGAGCCAGGGGTGCAGGATCCAGGTCGTGATCGCGGCGACGAGAGCGGCGGCGGGGATGGTGAGCACCCAGGCCACGCCGATGTTCTTGGCCACGCCCCAGCGGACGGCGGACAGCCTGCGCGTCGCACCGACGCCCATGATCGCCGACGTGATCGTGTGCGTCGTGGAGACGGGCGCATGCAGGATGAACGCGTTGGCGTAGAGCACCAGGGCCGACACGGACTCGGCGACGAAGCCGCGGGCCGGGTCGAGCTCGATGATGCGGCGGCCCAGCGTGCGCATGATGCGCCAGCCGCCGGAGTAGGTGCCGAGCGAGATCGCGCTCGCGGCGGCCAGCTTGACCCACAGCGGGATGCTGCCGTCGGCGGCCGCCCACCCCACGGTCACGAGCGCCATGTAGATGACGCCCATGGTCTTCTGCGCGTCCTGCAGCCCGTGGCCGAGGGCCATCGCCGCCGCCGAGGCGGTCTGCGCGAGCCGGAACCGGCGCGTCACCCGCGACGGGGCCGCGTGGCGGAAGATCCACAGCACCGCGACCATCACCAGGTAGGCGCCGACGAAGCCGATGAGCGGCGAGAACACCATCGGCAGCACGACCTTGTCGATGATCGACTGCCCGTAGATCGGGAGCCCGGCCGCCAGGCCTGCCCCGACCAGCCCGCCGATCAGCGAGTGCGTGGACGACGACGGCAGCCCGAACCACCAGGTGATGAGGTTCCAGGCGATGGCGCCGATGAGGGCGCACAGCACCACGACGAGCGCGGTGTGGTTCGAGGCGTCCTGCAGGTCGACGATCGACGTCGCGATGGTCTCGGCGACCTCCGTGCCCAGCAGCGCGCCGACGAAGTTCATCACGGCGGCCATCAGCAGCGCGACCCGCGGCGTCAGCGCACGGGTCGAGACGGAGGTGGCGATGGCGTTGGCCGCGTCGTGGAAGCCGTTGGTGTAGTCGAAGCCGAGCGCGATCGCGACGACGAGGACGACGAGAGCCGCCTCCACCGTCAGGACTCCTTGAGGGCGATGGTCTCGACCATGTTCGCGACCCGCTCGAAGGCGTCGGCGCCCTCCTCGAGCATGTCGACGATCTCCTTGAGCTTGATGAGCAGGATCGGGTCGGTGGTGTCGTCGAAGAGCTGCGCGATGAGCTCGCGGTGCAGCTTGTCGCCCTGGTTCTCGAGGCGGTTGATCTCGACCCAGTAGTCGGACAGCTGGTCCATGGAGCGCAGGCGCGGCATGGCCTCGGCGGTGAGCTCGGCGCAGCGCTGCAGCACCTGCACCTGCTCCGAGACCCGCAGGGGCAGCTCGTCGACCTTGTACAGGACGATGAGGTCCCCGGCCTCCTCCATGGCGTCCATGCAGTCGTCGAGCGCGGACGCGAGGCCGTAGATGTCGTCCCGGTCGAACGGGGTGACGAACGTCTGGTTCAGGCGTCGCATGATCGAGTGGGCGGCGTCGTCGGCCACGTGCTCGGCCTCGTTGAGCCTGCGGACGATCCCTTCCCGCTCCTTCCGGGACGCCCCGAGCAGCTCCGCCAGGAGCGAGGCCCCCGTGACGTTGTGCTGCGCGAGCGTCGCCAGCATGTCGAAATAGGTCGTGTCGCGCGGTGTCAGGCGCAGGCGCACGTGTGGCTCCCGGATCGAGGACGCTGAGACTCTCACAGACTAGAGGTGGCCATCCTGGCGCGACCAGTTGAACGCGCGCTGAACGATCCGCCTCGCGGCTGCGGGAAAACTCGGGTGAGGTGCGACGCCGGACCGGGAGCGCCTCTCGGCGCGTGGCCGCTCGTAGCGGCTGAAGATGGAGCCCGGGGCTACCGCGGCCCGACGTCGCCCGAACATCGTAAGCCCGGGCGTCGGCGTGCTCCGAACACGCAGGTCAGCGCCACCGTTCACGCCCGGGACGCCTCAGTCGAGCGTGCCCGCCCGCCAGCCCGCGGCGGCGCGCTCCAGCTCCTCGGCGGTGCGCACGAGGTCGGCGGCCCCGCGGGTCATCCGCGTGGCCCCGTCGGGGTCCGCGACCTCGCGGGCGTCGGCGTCGAACGCCGCACCGGTCGCGAGGATGCGGCAGAACGACGCGGCCCGTTCCAGCGCCACCGCCAGGTCGCCGGCGTAGACGCCGGACAGGACGTCGTCCGCGAGCGTCCGCAGGTCCTCGGGGGCGGGCGGGCGGGGCACGCCGGCCACCGCCTCGTGCACCGGTGCGGCGTCGACGCCGAGGCGGTAGCGCAGCCCCACGGTGCGGGGGTCGCGCCGCACCCACTCGCGCAGCACGTACAGCCGCCACAGCGCGCCGGGCAGCGAGGCGGGCGCGGCGTCGGACCACAGGGCGGCGACGACGTCGAGCCCTTCCCGCTCGACGAGGCGCACCAGGCGGTCCACGACCTCCGGGTCCTCCGCGGCCCGGGCCCGGTGCACGACGGCGCGCGCGGTGGTGTGCGCGACCTCGTCGCGCAGCGCGGGGTCGAGGGAGCCGGGGATCTGCTCCGCTGTCTGCGGGTCGAGCATGGCGGGTCGGCGGTGCCTGCGCGGCTCGGGTGCGTCGTTCACCCCTCCAGTCTCACCCCCGGAGGCCCGGGGTCGGGGCCGGGTCGCGCGACGGACGCGCGTCCGGCCTGCTCAGCGCGCCGAGAGGCGGGCACCGACCTAGCATCGAGAGACGCAAGGGTCGGAAGAGCGGAGCGAGGACGATCATGACGAGCCCAGCACCAGGGTCTGCGGCGCACAGCGCCCACCGGAAGGCCACAGCCCTCGCCTTCGCGGCGGCGGTCGGCGGCTTCCTCTTCGGATTCGACTCGTCGGTCATCAACGGCGCGGTCGACGCGATCGAGGGCCAGTTCGACCTCAACTCCACCGTGACGGGCCTCGTCGTGGCGATCGCGCTGCTCGGCTGCGCGCTGGGCGCGTGGTCGGGCGGCAAGCTCGCCGACCGCTGGGGCCGCACCCACGTGATGGTGCTGGGCGCGGTCCTGTTCTTCGTGTCGTCGATCCTGTCGGCGATCGCGTGGAGCGCCTGGGACCTGGCGATCTGGCGGTTCATGGCGGGCGTCGGCATCGGCATCGCGTCCGTGATCGCCCCCGCGTACATCGCGGAGATCGCCCCCGCCGCGATGCGCGGGCGCCTCGGGTCGCTGCAGCAGCTCGCGATCACCGTCGGTATCTTCGCGGCCCTGCTGTCCGACCAGATCCTCGCGACGGCGGCCGGCAGCGCGGCGAACGAGCTGTGGTTCGGGTGGGAGGCGTGGCGCTGGATGTTCCTCGTCGCCGTGATCCCGGCGGCCGTCTACGGCATCCTCGCCATCCGGATGCCCGAGTCGCCGCGCTACCTGGTGACGAAGGGCCGTGAGGACGAGGCGCGGACCGTGCTCGCCTCCGTCCTGGGGCCCGACGAGCATCCCGACGACCGGATCGGCGAGATCCGCCGCTCGATCGCCGTCGACGAGGAGAACGCCGAGCTGGGCAGCCTCAAGGGCGACCGGTTCGGGCTCAAGCCCATCGTGTGGGTCGGCATCGTGATGGCGATCTTCCAGCAGTTCGTCGGCATCAACGTGATCTTCTACTACTCGACGACGCTGTGGCAGGCGGTCGGTTTCGACGAGTCGCAGGCGTTCCTCGTCTCGACGATCACGGCGGTCACCAACGTGGCTGTGACGTTCATCGCCATCGCCCTCATCGACAAGGTGGGGCGGCGGCCGCTGCTGCTCATCGGCTCTGCCGGCATGGCGGTCTCGCTGGGTCTGATGGCGGTGTGCTTCACGCAGGCCACCGGTTCGGGCGACTCGATCAGCCTCCCGGATCCGTGGAGCATCATCGCGCTGGTCAGCGCGAACGCCTTCGTGGTCTTCTTCGGCGCCACGTGGGGCCCGCTGATGTGGGTGCTGCTGGGCGAGATGTTCCCCAACCGGATCCGCGCCGCCGCCCTCGGTGTCGGCGCCGCGGCCAACTGGATCGCGAACTTCGCCATCACGCTGACGTTCCCGCCGATGCTCGACACGTTCGGCCCGGCGATCCCCTACCTCATGTACGCCGTCTTCGCGGTGCTGTCGTTCTTCTTCGTCCTCGGCAAGATCCCGGAGACGAAGGGCGTCGAGCTGGAGGACATGGCGGGCGAGGCGTACAAGCGCGCCTGACGCGCGCCCGAGACGTGCCGACGCGACGACGGCCCGCGACGCTCCGCACGGGGCGTCGC